>VXOI01000064.1 GCA_009840175.1 Chloroflexota bacterium
GGAGTGTAGGGTGGGGCGGGGGCGGGCGTCAAATGGGCTAGATGCAGCCATCTAGCCGTAATTGCTCTACAACCATCCCGGTTACTCCGGCGTATTCGACGGGCTGTTGCGTGATGAACTGGGCGAAGGCCAGTCTTTCCGAAACCGGAAGGGACAACAAATCGGTAAGGAACTGTCTGGTCCATTGCAGGCGGTAAAATCTCACGTCCAGCCGATTCAGCCCTAAATCGTGAATGGTGTTGAGCGCCTTCCGGCGGGCACTCTCGGAAAGGCCCTCTCTGGAGATGATCTCTCCAGTATCGGCGTCATAATCAAGGTACTGGCCCGGTCGTTCCGCCGCAACCCTGGCGCAGGGATCCACGTATTCTGAGTCCGGCCACTTATTCCCTTTTTCGGCGTTGCAACCCTGGCAACTGAAAATCCAGTTAGACCAGGCATAAGCCAGATGCGGAAAAAGACTGATGGGGCGGAAGTGGTCAACGGTAGCGTCCCGTCCAGCGACTTCGGGGTTGCATTGCCGCTCACAGTACCAGCAGTTGCCATTGCTTTGGTGGCCCAGCGTTGTGCGGAACAGCGTCCAGAGAAAATCAGTGGGACGCTCACCTGCCCGGTTCTGGAAATAGTCAACCCATCCCTGTGTATACCTGTCGGCGTATTGGTCTACCTCGTCCGGCTCCGGCCCTCGGTCAATCCAGCGCAATGCGGCTATGCTCCGTCCTGTGACAAGTCGGACTGCCGGGAAAGCAGGAAGCTTTGCATCAAGTCCGAGTAGCGTTCCCGTTGCGCTTTCAGCAATGGGTCGTTTTCGGATAGTAGAGGGCTGTCGCTCTTGGAGAGGAGGTCTGCGTTTTCCCTGCGGCGCAGCTCGTTCAGTTCCGATTCTTCCTCCGGCGTAAGCGTTTCCTTTTCCCGAAGATGACGCAGCCGGTTCAACCGATTGGCGGTATCCTGGTCGGTAGGTTCGTCCACGCCCATCATCGTGCGAAGAATCTGGTCAGCGGTCCAGCCGATGATGTCCTCGGTGTTGGTGGTGGCGGTGACCACGCCGTTGGCGTCGCGGTTGAGCAGGTGTACCTGGCCGGCTTTCAGGCCAGCCACTACGAAGGGGGAGTGGGTTGTGGCGAATATCTGCAAGTTCGGGAAGTGGTCGAGCAGGGCCGGGATGACGCGGCGCTGCCAGGTGGGGTGGAGGTGGTTCTCGATTTCGTCTATGAGGAGGATGGCGGGTTTTTCCTGCCAGCCCTCTCGCATTTCATAACGATGGGCCATGTGCAGAGCCAATGCCAAGACCCACAACAGGGTGCCTTGTGTGCCGGAACTCAAAGCACCCGTGTAGAGAGGTTCACCCAGGATGTTGTCAGTGGTAACAATTCCCATGTCAAGGTGAACGATTCGTTCCGGGCTGGAGTTGGCATCGTCCCATCCGATTTCAATAAAGGGATAGGGAACATCGCCATATATGACTTCACCGCAAATCCTCTTGACGCAAGAATAAGCAAGCCTTATTACTTTCAGGAATTGTTCGCTCCTATGCGCGTAATTTGCTTCCCAGTGCCGGGCGGCCGCTAGGGACTGTTCCACACGGTTGCCATAAAAGACGCTCTTGGCGTCTATTCGCTCGGGGTCTATAAAAGCGGGGTGGCTTTCTGTGTTGCCGTAGTAGAGGTGGGGGTTATAGAGCGGCGAATCATGCTGCTCAAGGTCATAGACGCCAAACGCACCACTTCTGTCAATTGTTTGCTGAGAGATCCCAGGAGGAGGAAGATTAACCCTGGTTGCTGGCAGATAAAAGGCTGGCGGCTGCAAATCCCGTGCCGCTGGAAAAAAATTGGGGTTTTTCGGTGCCCAATCATGGCTAACGGCTATACTAGCCCCGTATTTCAGGTGGTTCAGAAAAACGTTACCCTCCTCATCTTCGTACTCGCCGTGTTCATAGACCGCCTTGGAAAGGCAGACATCTATCGTCCGCAGAATGGTGCTCTTGCCGGACGAGTTGGGGCCGATGAATAGATTCACATGGTCATCGCACTCGACGTAGCCGATTGGCAACGGTGGTATATCTTTGAAATGAAGGCCCCTTATTGGCATGGAAGCACCTCTCCATACAGGCCGATTTTTCCTAGTTCTGTTAGCATATGCCAACGTCGATGATGTAGCAACGAAACCCCTGAATTCCCGGAGGTTTTTCAATGACCGACTATCAGGTTTTCAACCTCGGCAACCTGCGGTTGCAGGGTGGGGCTACGCTGCGGGGGGCGTGGATTGCGTACAAGACGTATGGGGCGCTGAACGCGGCGAAGGATAACGTGATTGTGTTCCCGACGTTTTTCGGGGGGCAGCATTATGCCAATGAGGCGATTATCGGGCCGGGGCAAGCTTTGGACCCGGAGCGGTATTTCATCATCGTGCCGAACATGATGGGGAACGGGCTTTCGTCTTCGCCGTCGAATACGCCGATGCCGTATGACCGGGCGCGGTTTCCGTGGGTGTCGCTGTACGACAACGTGAGCAGCCAGCACCGGCTGGTCACGGAGGTGTTCGGCATCGAGCGGATTGCGATGGTGGTGGGGTGGTCAATGGGAGCGCAGCAGACGTACCAGTGGGGGGCGCTGTACCCGGATATGGTGGAGCGGATTGCGCCCATCTGCGGGTCAGCGCGGACTTCGCGGCACAACTTCGTGTTCCTGGAGGGGGTGAAGGCGGCGCTTACCGCCGATGACTCCTGGGCCAACGGGTGGTACGACTCGCCGCCGTACAAGGGGCTGCGGGCTATGGGCCGGGTGTATGCCGGGTGGGCGGTGTCGCAGGCGTTCTACCGGGAGGAGGTGTACCTGGACATCGGGTATTCGTCGCTGGAGGACTACCTGGTGGCCTTCTGGGAGGGGCGGCGGCTGTTCGCCGACGCCAATGACTTTCTGGCGATGCTTAGGACGTGGCAGAACGCGGACATCAGCCTCAACGACAAGTACAACGGGGATTTCGCGGCGGCTCTTGGGTCTATCACGGCGCGGGCTATCGTGATGCCGGGACGGACGGACCTGTACTTCCCGCCGGAAGACAACGAGATCGAGGTCTCGATGATGCCCAACGCGGAACTGCGGCCCATCGAGTCCATCTGGGGGCATTTGGCGGGTGGGCCGGGGTTCAACCCGCCGGACGCGGCGTTTGTGGATGCGGCGCTGCGGGAACTGCTGGCGAGTTGAGGGGCTACGATGGCTGACCTGAGATATGAGAGATTCCCGGAGAGCCATTACGCCGTGTTCACGATGGACCGTCCCGACCGCCTGAATGCCCAGGGCGCGCAGATGCGCGCTGAACTGCGGGAGGCGCTGTCTGAGTTCTCCCATGACCCGGATATGAGGGTGGGCATCGTGACCGGCGCGGGACGGGCTTTTTCGGCAGGAGCCGACCTGCGAGAGATGGCGGAGAACGCGGGGTCAGTCCGGGCAAACCAGACGGAAGAGGAGCGTATCGAGGCGTACCGGGGCAATCAGCCTTTCGGGCGCAACCCCAAGCCGTTCATTGCGGCGGTCAATGGGCTGGCCATCGGCGCGGGGATGGAACGGGCCGCCGACTGCGACATTCGGATTGCTTCGACGGAAGCGTATTTCGGGCTGT
This sequence comes from Chloroflexota bacterium, assembly GCA_009840175.1. Lineage (GTDB taxonomy): Bacteria > Chloroflexota > Dehalococcoidia > Lucifugimonadales > UBA3495 > VXOI01. The sequence goes on from VXOI01000064.1 coordinate 3,619, forward strand.
TCGAGGTGAAGCGGGGGATACTGGCGAACTATGCCATCAACCATCTGGCCAGGCTGATGCCCTTCGGGGAGGCGATGTACCTGATGCTGACCGGCGACACGCTGAGCGCAGAGGAAGGGCACCGTCTGGGGTTCGTACACGATGTGCTGGAACCGGAAGCGCTGATGCCGCGGGCGGTGGAGATTGCCGAGATGATCGGCGCCAACGCGCCGCTGGCGGTGCAGGGAACGAAGTCGGTGGCCCAGTTCTGGCGACGGTACGGGCTGGAGGAGTCGTACCGCCTGAACGCCGCCTGGGGCCACCGGGTGTTGAACTCTGAGGACGCCCGTGAAGGGCCGAGGGCCTTCACGGAGAAGCGTCCGCCGGAATGGCAGGGGCGCTAGTCGTCGGCTGAAGCTCCGGCTGGTTCGCGGGGCGGGGCCTCGACGAGTTCGTAGAGGGTGCTGCGGGCGCGGATTTGCTCGTCCCATCCACGGACGCGGAGGTCTATCATCAGGCCGTCGGGGCCCTTGTACTTGCGGTTGGCGCGGCTGCTGCCGGGGCACTCGGTTGCTCCGTGATCTTCGACCGTCGAGACAGCGTCTTCCATGTCGTCCACGTAGAAGCCGATGTGGTGTACGCCCTTGACGGTGGAGGGGCCTTCGCCGAGGTTGGGAGCGTCTTCGGTGCCCATCTTCAGGATGGCGAAGTAGATGTAGCCGTCGGTGAGCCACACGCCTTCGGCTCCGCCGTCGGGGGAGCGGCGCAATTCGTCGAGGCCGAAGCAGGTCTTGTACCACTCGGCGGTGGCTACCGGGTCTTCGGTGTGCAGGGCGATGTGCTTGATTCGCGGGGCCATGTTCTCTCCTCCTTCCTGCGTTCTTGGGGCTGTTGGATTCTCCCCCACCCTAACCCTCCCTCGCTTGGGGAGGGGATTGGTTTCTTGGGGGAATTGCCCTCACCCTAGCCCTCTCCCAGAGGGAGAGGGAATTATATATTGCCGACGAGGGATTTGAGGGCCTGGTAGGAGCGTTGGGCGGAATCGGGTTCGCCGGGGATGTCGAAAATGTTGGCGACGAAGTCGGTGGCTCCACCTTCGGCGAAGGTTTCGAGCTGGCGACGGATAGAGTCTTCGTTGCCGATGGCTGCTACTTCGGCTGGGCTTTCCACGCCCTCGATGTCGAGCACGCGGCGGTAGTTGACCAGCTCGCCGTAGCGGGCGTAGGACTCAGCGGCAGTCCGGCGTCCGGCGCCCTCGTCGTCGGTGACTGCGGTGGGCAGGCCGACGCAGACGCGGGGGGCGTCGCGTCCGCTATTCTCCGCCGCGCGGCTGATGCGCGGGGTGATGTGCGTCTCGATGGTGCGGGGGCCGGCCATCCAGGTTACGGTGCCGTCGGCGAGCTGTCCGGCCAGGTTGAGCATCTGCGGGGCCAGCGCGGAGACGAGGATGGGACAGGCCGGGCGTTCCAGAGACGCCAGCTCCAAGTTTACGTTGAAGAACTCGCCGTTGAAACGTACCGCGCCTTCCTCCAGCAGAGGGCGCATTACGGAGAGATACTCGCGGGTGTGCAGGGCCGGCCTGTCGTAAGGAATGCCGAATCCCTCTTCCATACCGGGACGGTGGGAGGGACCGATGCCGAGGATGAACCGTCCGTTGGTGGCGGTGGCCGTGGTGAGGGCCTGCTGGGCCAGAGCCGCCGGGTGGCGAGGATAGGTAGGGACGACGCCGACGCCGAGTTCGATGCGGCTGGTCTGCATACCGGCGAGGGCCAGGGCGGTCAGGGCGTCGTAGCCGCGGGCCGAGATGTGGGGAATCCAGAAGCTGTCGAAGCCGTCGTCTTCGGCCTGCTTGATGCGGGCCAGCAGGCCGTCTAAGGTCATCAGGTCGGCGACGGATGCGCCGACGAAGACGCCGATTCGCATGGAAGTCCTCCTATGAGGGGAGCTCGTATTCTGATAGGAGTTACGCGGTTGGAGAGGACGCCCTCACCCTAACCCTCTCCCGGAAGGAGAGGGGATAAACTGAACTGCATCCGGCGGGGACCGGTCACTTGAAGGCGACGCAGGCCGGGGTAATCACCCGCAGCACTGCGTCCTGGGTAAACCGCTGCTTGTACTCTGCGCCGATCTCGTTCATTCGATTGAGCGCCGTTTCGTCGGATGGCGGAACCAGTACCAGCAGCATCTTGGTGCGTTCCCGCTCGATGGTTCCATCGGCGTTGGCACCCTGCCCCGCCACGTCTATGACGGACAGGCCGTCGGGGAAGCGCGGCGTAATGGTGTCGGTCAGAAAAGCCGCCCAGTCTTCCTCGCTAACGACCTCTTCGCCTCCTGAGCCGCGGCCCATGAAGAGCCGGTACTCGTGCCAGAGTTCGCCTCCGTCCTCGCATTCCGACGTAGAGACTTCGATGTCGGCGCAGGCCGCAAGGGCTAATACGGCGGCTGCTATAACCGAGAGCAGAGCAAACCTGGCTGGATGAATCCCCAAAATGCAAGAAACCCGGGTCGGTTGAGTGCGTCCCATGCTAGAGGCCCATTGCCTCCAGGCCGACGCGGGACAGGTCTTCGTCGGACTGGCCGCTGGGGTAGCCGCCGACGCCGATGCCGCCGAGGATGACGCCGTCCTTGATGATTACCACGCCGCCTGTGCCGTAGGTCATCATGGGGTCGCCCTGGTCGGCGATGTTGCGGCCCTGGGCGTGGAGGCGGCTGGCGTTTTCGCCGGAGTCCAGGCCCATCAGGGCTGATGTGTGGGCCTTGCGCAAGGCGTGGCGTCGGCTGAAGATGCGCAGGTTGTCCATGGTCTGATAGGCCAGCAGGTTGCCGGCGCTGTCTACGATGGCCATGGCCACCGGCTCGTTGGGCGTCTCCATCGCCTTGTTAATCATCGCTTCCATTGCTGCTCGAACTTGCGCCATGGTAGGTTCGGCCATGTTGCCTCCTGTGCTTGCGTCTGTGATTTGCCGGACTGTGCGACAGGGTGATTATACATAGAAAGAGGATGTATGGTTTGAGGATTGCCGGGATTTCCGTTAGCCTACGTTGGGGAACGCCCTCACCCTCGCATCAATTGCGGGGCAGGCTCTAGCCCTCTCCCGGAGTGAGAGGGGATGCAGGCTGTTGGAGTTTGGTGATGACGACGCGACTGGACGCTTGGCTGGCGCTGACCGAGGAAGACGCCATAGAGCCGGATATGCCTATCTTGGACCCGCACCATCACTTCTGGGAGCGGCCCGGCGATGTTTATCTGCTGGACAATCTGCTGGGCGACACGCGCTCCGGGCACCGGGTGACCCAGACGGTGTTCGTCGAGTGTCACTCGATGTACCGCACGGACGGGCCTGTGGAGATGCGGTCAGTGGGCGAGGTGGAGTTCGTAGAGGGCATAGCCGCGGCCAACGCGGCTATGAGTGGGGAGACGGCGGTAGCGGCGGGCATCGTGGGCAACGCCGACCTGATGCAGGGGGACGCCGTTGAGCCGGTGCTGGAAGCATTGAGCGAGGCGGGCAAGGGGCGCTTCAAGGGGATACGCTGCACCGCCGCGTGGGACGCCAGCCCGGAGATTACCACGGCGCGGGCCAACTCGGCGGGTATGCTGGGAAACGCGGAGTTCCGCAAGGGCCTGGCCTGCCTGGACCGGATGGGGTTGTCCTTCGACTGCATCGTATACCATCCGCAGTTGCCGGAGGTGGCGGACATGGCCCGCGCCTTCCCCGACTTGACCATCATCCTGAACCATGTGGGGCGGCCACTGGGCATCGGACCATACGGCGGGCGGCGCGAGGAACTGATGCCGGAGTGGCGGCAAGGCATAGACGCGGTGGCGGAATGCCCCAACGTGGTGGTGAAGGTGGGCGGGCTGGGCAACCCCATCAGCGGGTTCGACTGGCACCAGCGGCCATTCCCTCCGGGGTCGAGGGAGGTCGCGGCTTCGGGAGCGCCCTACTACCTGTACTGCATCGAGAAGTTTGGGGCCGACCGCTGTATGTTCGAGAGCAACTTCCCGGTGGACAAACAGTCGTGCTCGTATACCGTTTGCTGGAACGCTTTCAAGCGGCTGGTGAACGACTTTTCCGCGACAGAACAGGCTGACCTGTTCCACAACACGGCGGCGCGGGCGTACAGGCTGCCGGAGGTTTAGGGCGTAGTCACAGGAGGGTCCGTTTGCCTGCGGAGGGAAGGCGACCGGGAATACGAGCAGATGTGGATGCTAACAGGCTGCTACAAGTTTATCGAGGGTTCCTCGTAATCCTTCAGCTTGTTGTAGATTTGGAGCCGGTGATGGTAGGACTCCAAAACTATGATCCGGTCGTCGGCGTCAACATTGACAGCCACCGGCCGCCGGAACCGCCATTCAGGCTCCAGGTTCGTCCGCCGCCTGGCTTTGATGATGTCCGGGTTGGCCTCAATGTAGGTCTGGGCCCAGGGCGAAGGTTCCTGGGCGTCGCCGACCAGCGCCGCAATGTACTGGCCGTCTGGGGCGTAGATCTGGACGCGGTGGTTGCCCCAGTCAGTTACGTATACATCCCCGTCCGAGTCTACGGCTACACCGGATGGCCCTTTGAGAGAGCCTGCCCCGGCGCCGGAGCCTTCGAACTTGACGAGCAATTCTCCGTCAGGGGAGAACTTCTGCACCCGGTTGTTTCCCCAATCAGCGACGTAGATGTTGTCCTGACGGTCAATGCAGGTGCCCCAGGGCATCTCCAGTTCTCCGTCGCCGTTGCCTCGCTTCCCGAACCCGGACTGAAACTCACCGATCATGCTGAAACTTTGCACCCGGTGATTCAGGCTGTCCACCACCCACAGGGTTCCCTGGGAATCGAAGGCGATTCCCGACGGGCCGTTCAATTGCCCTTCTTCGCTGCCGGGCCTGCCCCAATGATGCCGATAAGCGCCCTCTTCATCGTACATGGTTATCCGGTTGACATATTCGTCTGAAACGAAGACTCGTCCGTGGCGGTCCAGGTCAATTGACCTAGGCCAGACAAAGCGGCCATCTTCCGCGCCGACGGAGCCGAACTGGCCCTGAAACTCGTGGTTGAAGTTAATCTTGCTGATGCGCTGGCCCAACTGTTCCACACCGCGGCTCAGCACGTATATCCGGCCGTTCGATCCGAGGACGAAATCCTGCGGAGCCCAAAATCCCCGGCCAGCCTGGCTGTACATGCCTATGCAGTAGCCGTAGTCATACACCCGGCCGGCGGCGACGGTGGTCAGCATATCCGCTCTCCCGTGAACGATTCTGAAGCTATACGAAGGCCAATTGCTCGAAGTGCCCGCCAACGATTGGTACCGGGTCGAGGCCCAGCCACTTTTCCGCCAAGGTGGAGTAGAAGCCACGGAAATCGTAATTGGGCGCCAGATCGCCCTGGGTGAGATCCCCTGGCTTCAACGACGGATAAGTCCCGTACATTCCGCCATTTACCCGGTCGCCGATGGCGAAGGCTGCCCCGGCGGCTCCGTGGTCGGTGCCAGTGCCATTATCGCGGACGCGGCGTCCAAACTCGCTGAACAGCATGATAACCACTTCGTCCGAGGCGTCGTGCTCGCGCAGGTCGGCGAAGAAGTCGTGGATGGCGGCGGAAATGTCCATCCAGAGCTTGGCATGGGACCCGAGCTGGTCGTAATGGGTGTCGAAAGGCCCGTACGATGTGTAGAAGACCTGGGTGCCCAGGCCAGCCAGATGCACCTGGGCCACGTCTCTGAGACGCCTGGCGATGGGGTTATTGGCATACTCCACGTTGGAGGAATAGGTTGCGGGAGCAGCCCGTATGATGTCGGCTCCTCTCAACGCATCACGTCCTGCCTGTCCTAAATAGTCCATAGTTGGGCCGGCGCCGATGGCGGGGGCGTACATCCGGGCGAAGCTGTCCAATATCTCCACCCGATCCTGCTCGGAGCGAATTCCCGGATTTGATGAGAGCACTCCGTAGGTAGGAAGGTGGTTGACAGAGGTAACGGGAACCCCCCGCATGGTCAACGCCCGGGGTAAACCCTGGCCCAGGCTCACTCCCTTCAGCACGTTCTCGCCGCCGGGATCCAGATCCCGGACTACCTTGGCAAGCCAGCCGTCAATCCCGATGGCATCCGGCTCGCAAGTATGCCAGATGTCCATGGCGCGAAAGTGCGACCGGGGTGAGTTCTCAAATCCGATCCCGTGAATAATTGCCATGTTGCCCTGGTCGTAGATGTCTTTCAGCGGCTCCGTATCAGAGCGGAACGCCAGTTCGTCATCTATGGGCAGCAATTGTTCTTCGGCGATATGGACCCTGGGCCGGTTATCCCAATACAAGGGATTGCTATAAGGAACGATGGTATTGAGGTAATCGTTGGCCCCGGTAAGCTCCAGTACGACCAGCACGGGGTCCTTATGGGTGGATGCCATGTTCATATCCTTCTGCTTTCTTTGGTTGTAAGCATTTGCCTAGGCGAACTGATAGTCTCGTGAGGCTGCTATCAAGGTCAATATCCTGCTCACATTCCGAAATGTGGCATTTAGTTCTTCCCTGGTGCTCCAGGCCAGGCCGCCGCATCTTTCAGCATGGGCCATCAGTTCGGCATAGGTCGCCTCACTGACCTCCAAAGGGCCCATCGCGTCGAGGCAAGCCGCTACTATCGCCTGCGGGGAATGGTCTCCTTGCACTTGCACATTCACCAGCACCCGTTTGATGATGGCCTGCACGCCCGGCAGCGAGGCGTCTCCAAGTATCCTCGCCGCAAAGTTCACCCGGCGCATCAGAACGCCAGGGTCTATCCATTCGGAGCCGGTGTGCCATCCCTCCACGCTAGGGGGATTGAGAAGCTCCTGTCCCTGCCAGCCGCACTCCAACGCCAGATTGTTGAATCCTGGCTTGAAGCCATTATAGTTGCCCGCCATGCGCACGGCGCCAACAATCAATTCAGCGGGGCTTTTCACCCGGGCGAACTGGGCATTCTTGAAGAACTCCGAGTTGAACAATGCTCGCAAAATAGACCGGATGTCACCACGGGACTCGTTGTAGGCATCCACCAGCAACTCGATGGCGTCGGGGTCAATGGGTGGCGTAATGCTCCAAGTGGATACGTGGGGCTCGTCGGCAACGAAGAATCTATAGAGGTGACGGGCCAGGAACCGGGCCGTAGCTGGCTGCTGCACGATAATGTCCACGATGTCTTCGCCATTGAAGTTGCCGGTATGCCCTAGGAAGGTCTTTTCCCGGTCGTCGTGGTCCTCGGGTTTGTACTCGAATTGCCAGTGGAAACGACCGTAGGGATTACGGGGAATCTTGGGGGCAATCGTCCATCCGGTGAAGGCCCGGGATGCCTCCCGGATGTCATCCTCCGAGTAGTTTCCGACTCCGAGGGAGAAAAGCTCCAGCAGCTCCCGCCCCCAATTCTCGTTTATGGCGCCGTCGTGATTTCCGTGGTTGTCCAGCCAGAAGATCATGGCGGGGGACTTTGCAACCTCCACCAGCAGGTCGCGGAAGGTGCCCAGTCCGTGTTCGCGGAACATGGCAATCTGGCGAGTCAGCTCCGGCGGATTGTCTACCTTGGAGTTGCTGGTGGCGAACAACTGATGCCAGAAGAGGGTCATCTTCTCTTCCAGTGGCCGCTTGGTGTTGATCATCCGGTAAACCCAATCGGCCTGATTGATCGGCGGCGCCCCGGCTCCCTCATACCCAGGGAAGTAGCGGTACAGCAGTTCTTCGTCTATGGCTGGCTGCCGCTCAGGATGCAGGAGCTCCTCGACCACGGCTTCGTAGCCTTTGGAGGCGCGCTCTTCCAGTTCCTCGCGGGGCTCACCGAAGCCCGCGCGTCTCATCAGGTGGGCCATCAACCGGATGTCTTCTTGGCGGGGCATTACCACCTCTCCGTTTATCGAGCCCAAAGCCCTCAATTAAGCGCCATTCAAGGCATCTTAGGATTGGGCAAATCGAATGTCAACAAAAGAGACGATGGCCTTATCTGCGCGAGGAACCCCCTAAATGCCTGCGTCAGCCGCCTGTTCGACGGCAACTCTCATGTAGCTGGTGGGGAGTTCCCTGAAATCGGTCATCAGTGAGCCGAACCCCTCGATGACGTCGTCTATTCCGTTGGCCCGCATGGCGTACCAGTAGGTTGCGGTATTGATGGCGATGACTGGCTTCTTCAGCCACTTCTCCGCCTCTCCGGCCAGCCGCGCCATTGCCAGGTTGGTGCCGCATTGCACCAGAGCCTCAACGTCGTGTTCGTTAAGCTCAAGGAGAGCATTCATCAATTCTTCTTCCGAGACTTTCGACATGGCGGTGGGACTGTCGCAGCAAAGCCCCTTGATTACCACGACTTCAAAGCCGCAGTCCTGGAGGAAGCGGGTCACGTTCTCGTCGGCCACCGGCCAATACGGCGTCAGGACGCCAATGCGCTTGATGTCGCCGTAACACCGGAGAGCCGCCTGGCAGGCATCCGACCCCATGGCGACGCCTCGACCGGTCAGCTCCATCATGTGTTTCTTCAGTTCCAGGCTGCGCTGCAATCCGCCCCAGAACGTCTCCGACGACATGCCCATCACGAGGTAGTCCGGGTCGCAGGTCATAACCCGCAGCAGGGCGTTGTCCCACTCCAAACGGATGTTTTCCATCAGGCGGTTGAAGTCGTCATTGCTGCCCACCGGGCTGTTGGGGATCCAGATGCGCACAATGTGGTTGGTCACGCCTCTGGGTCGCATCTCGTCGAATTCGGGTTGGACCGATGTGTTGGTGGAGGGAACCACAACACCCCAGTTGGCCCGCCATCCCAGGGAATCAGGCATTGGTCTACGCTCCTGGATGGATTAGCGGTAGGGTTATTTGGAGCCGCAAATTACCGAGGTCCGGCCGCTGTCTCGGTTGGGACTCTTTCGTACAGGACTGCGATGATTTCGGAAGAAGTCATCAGGTCGGCGTATTTCTGTTCCATGTCGAACAGGTTAGCTTCGTGTGGCCCCAGGGCGCGGTCGCCGACGCAATCGGTAGCGACCACAGTCCTGAAATTGTAGCTCATCGAGTCTATTACCGACGCCCTGACGCACCCGGAGGTGGTGCACCCGGTTACGAGCACCGTGTCCACCCCCTTGCTCACGAACCAGGCGGTGAGGTTGGTGCCGAAGAAGGCCGAGGGCTGGGTCTTGCGCACGATGTATTCCCCGTCCTGAGGCTTCAACTGTTCTACAATCTGGCTCCCGAAGGAATTTTCGGTGAGCTGGGTCAACGAGGGAGCCTTCAACGTGAACACGCCTGCGTCGGAGCCGTCGTCGGCGTAGACCACCCGGGTGAAGGCGATGGGCAAGCCCAATGCGCGGGCTTCGGCCAACAGCCCCTGGGTGTTCTCAATGGCTTCTTGGATGTTGCCGCCCCCGAACTGCTCCGGGTTGGCGAATCCATTGACGAAATCAATAATCAGAAGAGCAGGACGCTGGCCTATCCCGCTACTGTTGCCAAAACCCTGTTTTTGATAGATTTCCAGCTCACTCATGGTTATCCCTTCCTGAGCGCATTTCCAGTAATCCAGCGGCCTGTTGCGTCCTAGTGTAGACGGCAAGAGTATATCACCAAGCGCTGCTTCACACTGTCGCGTACTCGAACACGTCAACAAAGGTTGGCTTGCCGTCCGAGACCCACGCGGCCTCACGGGTGTTATAGTAACCGACAAGGAGTTGGCGAACCCGGTTCGTCAGCAGGCTGCTACCACTTTCCTCAAGGATCATTATGGCCCAGGACACTGCCGTTTCGATTCAGGGACATTGGCGTCTATTTTCCAGATGACTGAAAGAGGGGCGCGATGGAACAGGTATTCGATGGAATCACCGTCCTCGATTTCACCAGTGGCCGCGCTGGCGGCACCGCCACCATGGTGATGTCCGACTTCGGCGCCGAGGTCATCAAGGTCGAGCCGCCCGGCGGCGAAAAGTTCAGGGACGCCCCCGGAGCCGTACAGTGGAACCGGGGCAAGAAAAGCGTCGTGCTTGACCTCAAGACCCCGGACGGCCGGGAAAAAGCCCGCGCCCTGGCGCAACACGCCGACGTGGTTGTCGAGAACTACCGCCCCGGCGTGAGTCAGCGGCTGGGCGTTGACTACGACACTCTGCGCGACGGCCATACCGGGCTGATCTACGCCTCTCTTACCAGCTTCGGCCCACGCGGCCCCTACGCGCATTACAAAGGGTACGACGCCGTGGTGGCCGCCAAAAGCGGGCGGATGATGATGTTCGCTAACCAGAACCCCAGGCCGGGGCCCAATTACGTAGTCACCCAGGGCGTCTGCCACGCCGCCGCCACTGCCCTTGTGCGCGGCATCACCTCGGCTCTATACCTGCGGGAGAAGACGGGCCGGGGCCAGCAGGTTGAGACCAGTATGCTCCAGGCGGTCACGACTTACGACCACGTTTCGTGGGTCCACGGCCAGATGGTGCGGAACCGGCCGAGCGAGTACCCGCCCGACACCAGCGTCGGCACCGGGCGCGGCAACCCCACTGGCTACCTGCCCGCCCGCACCAGCGACGGCCAGTGGATCCAGCTGGGCAACGTGGTAGAGCGGCTGTTCCGTTCCATGATGCACTCGCTGGACATGGACTTCATCTACGAAGACCCCCAACTGAAGAACGCTCCCTTCCTTGACGCTGAGGCCGTCGCCGTCCTGGAGCGGATAATGCTGGAGAAAGTCCAGCAGAAGACCCTGGACGAATGGATGTCCATATTCCTCAGCAGGGAGGGCAACGCCGCCGCCGAGCCATACCTGACCTCGGAGCAGGCCCTGGACCATCCCCAGATCGTCCACAACGGCAACGTCCGCAATCTGGAGGTTCCGGCAGTCGGCCTCGCGCGTCAGCTTGGCCCGGTGGTGAACATGAGCGCTACCCCGGGCAAACCTGAAGGCCATGCCCCTGCGCTGGGACAGCACACCGTCGAGGTTCTGTCCGGCCTGGGGAACAGCGTCAAGGCCCATGCCAATGGAGCGAAGGGACCAATGCCGACGCAGGCGCTGGAGGGCGTGACGCTTCTCGATCTTGGCACTGTCATCAACGGCCCCCTCGGCTGCGCCCTGGTGGCCGAGCTGGGTGCCCGGGTAATCCGCATTGAGGCTCCCGGCGGCGACTGGGGCAGGATGGGGCTGCCCCTTTCCGCTCATCGCACTATGGGGGGATCGGAGTGCATCTGCCTCGACCTCAAGACTCCCGAAGGCCAGGAGATCATGGACAAGCTGGCCGCTAAGGCCGACCTGCTACTCCACAGTATGCGCCCCGGCGCCCCCGAGCGTACCGGCATCGGCTACGAGCAGCTCAGGGAGATCAACTCCAACCTGGTCTACCTGTACGCCGGGGGGTACGGCTCCACCGGACCCTACTCGCACCGCCCGTCCATGGCCCCCATCGCCGGGGCGGTCTCCGGCGGCGGCGTGGCCCAGATGGGACGGGACGCCTTTCCTCCGCCGGACCAGCACATGTCCTTGGACGAAATCGCCGCCGTGGCCAAGCAGCTCAAGCGGGCCAACGATGGCACGGCCGACCACAGCACCGCCATGGTCAACGCCGTGGGCCTGGTGCTGGGCCTCTATGCTCGTGAGCGCACCGGCCAGGCTCAGTACGTCGAGTCCACCATGATCAATGCCAACGCCTACCTGAACATAGACGACTTCTACTGGCACGAGGGCAAGCAGCCGCGCCCGCTGCCTGACCCGGAGGGATATGGCCTCCACGCCCTGTATCGCCTGTACCGGGCCAGCGAGGGATGGGTGTTCCTCGCCTGCCTGTTCGACGACGAGTGGCAGGCCCTATGCCGGGCTATTGACCGGCCCGACCTGCTGGACGATCCACGCTTTACCACCGGGGAGTCCCGTCAGCAGTACGACGATGCCCTGGCCGATGAGCTGGCGGCTATATTCGCCACCAGGGAGCCACGGCATTGGGAAGAGTTGCTGACGGCAGTTGACGTGGCGTGTGTTAAGGCCGAGGACCGGGGGATGTACTACTTTTTCAACGATGACCCCCACGTGCGGGAGAACGGTATGCTCACCCACGTAGAGGCGCCCCGCTTCGGCGAGTTCTGGCGATACTCCCCTGTGGTAAGCTTTTCCGGGACTTCGGGCCGTGTCGGCCCCGGCCCGCTGAAGGGCCAGCACACCCGCCCCATTCTCAGGGAGCTGGGATATACCGACGACCAGATCCATGACCTGAAGGAACGGAAAGTCGTGGACTGGGAGGAGGAGTAGCAACCAATGGCGCAGACCATCATCCCTGCCGACAGCAACGGCATCAGGGACAAGGCCGCCATCGTGGGCATCGGCGAGACGGAGTTCTCCTGGAACTCGGGCCGGAGCGAACTGCAACTGGCCTCCGAGGCCATCAAGTCCGCCTGCGACGACGCTGGCATCGCCCCGCAGGAAATTGACGGCCTTATCCGCTATGACATGGAGTCCAACCACGAGACGCTGCTGACCCAGTCGCTGGGCATCAAGAACCTGCGCCACTGGGAGTCCGTCTCCTACGGCGGAGGCGCGGGCAACGCCACCATCGGCCATGCCGCCGCCGCCCTTGCCGCCGGGTACGCCAACTACGTGGTCTGCTTCCGGGCCGCCAACCTGCGTTCCGGTATGCGCCTGGGCCGGGCCAGGGGGCCGGAGCGAATTACCGGAGGCGCGCAGGGCTTTGCCGCTCCGTGGGGGTGCATGGCTCCGGCCCACCATTTCGGCATGTTCGTCCGCCGCTATATGCACAAGTACGGGGCCACCAGCAGGCATTTCGGGTGGGTTGCAGTCACCTTGCGGGAGCACGCATCACGCAATCCCCGGGCCCTGCGACGGGATCCCATCACCATTGACGATCACCAGAACTCGCGGATGGTTGTTGACCCTTTGCACGTCCTCGATTTCTGCCAATAAAACGACGGCGCAGCCGCCGTGGTACTAACCACCCCGGAGCGCGCCAGGGAGTTGCGCAACTCCAACACCCTGACCCTGGTTGAGGCTGCAGCCCAAGGCTCCGGCCCGCGCAACGACGGCATAATCTATCGCCCCGATCTGGCCGTAGCCGAGTCGGAGAACACCGCCCGCGACCTCTGGGGGCGCGCCCGGCTGGAAGCCAAGGACATGGATGCGTTCATGTTCTACGACCATTTCACGCCTTTCTGCCTGATAAATCTGGAGACCTACGGATTCGTTCCGCCCGGTGAGGCAAAGGACTTTGTCGAGGGCGGCCACAACATCCGCTTCGACGGCCAGTTGCCTACCAACACTCACGGCGGTAACCACTCCGAGGCCTACATCCACGGGCTGACCCACGTTCAGGAGTGCGTGCGCCTCATCCGGGGCACATCCACCTCCCAGCCGCCGCACAAGACCATCAATCGCGCCCTGACCTGTAGCAGCACGGCCCAGCTCAGTGGCGCCGTAATCATCCGTCGGGGATAGTTCAGGCATGGCCCAGGAGCAGACATGACCCAGCAGCAAGAACAGGCCGCCAAGTCCCGCCCCATGAGCACTCCCCTGGAGGGCCTGCCGTTGCCTGACCTGGAGCGGATCCCAGACTACGAGCAGGGGTTCTGGGAGGGTTCACGCAACGGAGAACTGCGCATCCAGCAGTGCTCGGACTGCGGCTTGTTTCGCCATCTTCCCACGCCCATGTGCCCGGGGTGTTCCTCCCTCAACTACGGATGGACCAGGGTCAGCGGCCGGGGATTCGTCTACTCCTACGTCATTGTCCGCCACCCGGTGCATCCGGCCATCGCCGAGAAGGAGCAAGTCCCTTACAACGTCTGCATGATCGAGCTGGAGGAGCAGGAGGGTCTGCGGCTGTGCAGCAACGTCCTCAACGTGCCCCCCGAGGACATTCATATTGATATGCGGGTTCAGGTGGCGTTCTTTCCCGCTGTCGGTGACCCCGACGTGGCGCTGCAGGTTTTCCTGCCCGTTGCGGAGTGAAGGGACTTTCCCCATTTACCCGGCGGGAAACCATATCGTCAATTCTGTTCTCATTACTGAAGGAAGTCCGAAACGGTGGACGTTTTCAGCAGGATGAGCTGGCAAAAGGCGGCGGGGAGCGAGGATTCCCCGAAAGCGGTAACGGGCCTTGAAAAGGCCCGTTTTTGTATCTGGGTTTGGTGGCAACGACTGGATTCGAACCAGTGACCTAGCGCTTATGAAGCGCCCGCTCTGCCGCTGAGCTACGTTGCCACCGAGGGGCCATCCGGCCAGCCGCCAGGATGCAACCCGGTATATCAATGGTATCTGCGAACCGTTCCTGATGTCAATTGCCGGATTCGGCAGGCCGCTTTGCATCCTGTAGTATCGGCTCTGAGATACGGGCGTTTCGAGTGCGCCATTTTTCAGGCGATTCGGCAGACAGGACGGCAGCGGCGGCAAAGACCGGAGCGATGATGCTGTAAATGATGGCGACCAGGTAACTCTGCCAGAGGTCAAAGACAAGACCGGCAATAATCGGCCCCACCAGCGCGCCAAAACCCACACCGGCGTAGAGCACCCCGATGATGCCGCTGACTGCCCTTGTTCCGAAATAGTCCGCCATCACGGAAGGGGCAAGGGCCACCGAGCCGCCCCAGAAGGCGCCGACCAGTACGGCGAAGATGCCGAGGACTATCATGCCGTCGCCGACGAGCCACAGAATACAGCTCAAGCCCACGCCGCCAAAGGACAAGCCGAGGCCACGCCAGCGGCCGATGCGGTCCGCCGCTGCGCCGATGGTGAAGCGGCCGACAGCGCTGCCTACTCCGAGAAGGCTGAGCAGAGCCGCCGCCGTTTGCGGGGAGATGCCACGGTCCTCGGCATGAGGAACAAGGTGGGCGATGGGCGTGAACTGTCCGAAGGATGCCAGCAGGAAGCCCAGAAACAATAGGAAGAACGGACGGGAACGGATGGCAAAAGAGAGATGTACACCCGTCTGAGCTTGCGCCTGCGCCGTGGAATGCCGGAGCTGACGCGCCGGGTTGGTGACCAGCAGGCCGGATGCTCCTCCAACGACTATCACGAGGCTGCCTACCAGCAGCAGCGCGGGACGCCAGTCCAGTTCGGCGATCATCAGGGCAGTGAAAGGGGGCAACGCAAGGGTGCCGGCCCCGATACCGGAGACTGCTATGCCGGATGCGAGTCCGCGACGGCGGTCGAACCATTTCTGGACTGCGCCGACGGCGGGGACGTAGGCCAGCCCGACGCCTCCCCCAATACAGATGGCGAATGCTGCCTGAACCTGCCATAAGGCCTGGGAAACGCTGGCGATAATCAGGCCGGAGCCCACCAGCGCCAATCCCCCGGACACCAGCATCCTAGGCCCGAGGCGGTCGGCGACCGTGCCGCTGAAAGGGCCTACGCTGAACAGCGCCAATATTGCGGCGGAGAAGGCGACGGAAACGGCGGCGCGGGAGGCTCCGAATTCGCCTTGCAACGGGGCAAAGAAGGTGCCGAAGGAATAGGCGCTGCCGAACCCAAGGGTGAGGATAAGGAAGGTGCCTGCAACTACGGGCCAGCCATGCCTAAACTCTTCCGAAGGGGCATCGTTCATGTCTTTTCGGCGCTCATCAATGTGGTAGAAGGAATTTCTATGGTCGTAGTGATTATGCACCGGGTTATTGGCCGTTGCCAACCAAGCGTCTAAAATGACTTTTGATGTTTGACGAAAGCCGTGAGTCCCGAGAAGTGCTGGAGCAGACCGCCGCGCAAATGCGGGAGGCAGTAGCGAAGTTGGCGGTCCAACTGCGCCCCTTTCCGGCGTTCATGGGCATGACTTCGTTGCAGGCCATTGAGCTGGAGCCGCCGGACTCGAAGGGAGGGTGGGGTTGTGTTGTGGTGCTGCCGGACGGGGAGATATGCGAGCTGGAGCTGGAGGTCATTCCCGGGCCAGTGGGGCCGACCGATGTTGACCAGGTGGATAGGTACAGACCGCTGGAGTTGTCTGCCGGGGACTACATCCACTTCGCCGCCGCAGCGTTGCGGGTTATGGGGCGGAAGCTGGAGCGGCGGAAGGCAAATTAAGCCTTCCAGCCAATCGTAGGGATGAGGCGTTGGTCTACGGGGTCTACGGCAAGCATAGCAGTTTCCAGCGCCACCAGACCAAGGAGATTCGGCTCTCCCTCTCTCCCAAAGGTCACAGGGGTTACGAATGTCTTACCTTCCAGCCTAATAGATGCCTGCCCTATTTGGTCAGTAATTATCCTGCCGTCAGCTAACCGAACCTGAGCTTCCCATCTAACCGGGACGCCTAGTCGGCGGAGCAAGGCGCCGGGCACTTGGGAATAAGTGGATCCAGTGTCAACCAATACTTCCACCTGCTCAAAACGATCCTCCCTTACATCCCCCACCTCAATAGTTAGCCGTACTTCCCCCATGACGTTCTCCTGCCTTATCCTCAAATTCCGGTATGAGTCAATTAGACGACTGCTAGTCTTCCATGTCGATGTCGCCGCTGCGCCCCCCGCGCTTGCGGACCAGGCGGACGCCCTCGATGCGGATGCCCCGGTCTACGGCCTTGCACATATCGTAAAGGGTGAGGGCGGCGACGGAGACGGCGGTCATGGCCTCCATCTCGACGCCGGTGCGGGCGGTGGTGCTGGCGGTGGCGGTGATGTTTATACGGCTGCGCTCTTCGTCGAGTTCGAGATCAACATCAACCTTGTTGAGAGGCAGGGGGTGGCAGAGGGGAATCAGCTCGGAAGTCTTCTTCGCGCCCATGATGCCTGCGACCTGGGCGATGGTGAGAACGTCGCCCTTCTTCATCAGCCCCTCGCGGATGAGGCGGGCTGTTTCCGGCTGGACTGATACGTGTCCGCGGGCCACGGCTTCGCGGCTGGTGACGTCCTTCTCGCCCACGTCCACCATGCGGGCGCGGCCCTGCTCGTCGAGGTGGGTTAGGGATTGCTGTTCTGTCGGGGAAGTCATATCAGCACCTTCGGCGGATTTTCGAATCCTTCGTCCCTGAGCAGATTGGCACCATTGGCCGCCGCGACGGCCAGCTTGTCGGCGCGGACGTTGCCGGTGTTCCCGGCGTGGCCTCTTACCCAGCGGAGTTCAACTTCGTGCTTGTCCAGCGCCGTCAGCGCTCTTTCCCAGAGGTCGGGATTGAGGGCGCGCTCGCGCTTGTTGCGCATCCAGCGGTTGGCCCGCCACTTTCTGGCCCAGCCCTTTTCGATGGCATCTACGACATAACGGGAATCGCTGTATACGGTTACAGAACAAGGCTCCATCAGCGCTTCGAGGCCGACAATGACGGCCAGGATTTCCATGCGGTTGTTGGTGGTGCGCCTGAATCCGCCGGAAAGCTCCTTTTCGTGGCCGTCATGCTCCAATATGACGCCGTATCCGCCGGGTCCCGGGTTGCCAAGGCAGGAACCGTCGGTGTGGATGGTGACGCGCCGAAGGGAAGGGTCGCTTTTCATCGCCATCGCTACCCCCCTATCTGGTACATCTCTACTTTGACGGGGCGAGGCATTTCCGGGGTGGCGGCGGCGCGTTCCTCGGAGTAGCGGTCGGCGCGGCGGGTCCAGATGCCAGCAATGAGGTTGCGCAGCTCGTCGTCGGTGGCGCCGTCGCGCAAGGGGTCGCGGAGGCTGGTTCCGCGGGTGGCGAAGAGGCAGGTGAATATCTGGCCGTCGGTGGACAGGCGCAGGCGGGTGCAGGCGCCGCAGAAGGGGCGTGTCACCGAGGCTATGACGCCGATTTCGCCGCTGCCGTCGCGGTAGAGGTATCGCTCGGCCACTTCGCCGTGGTAGTTGCCGGGGGCTGGCTCCAATGGCATTTCGGCGTCTATGCGGGCGATGATTTCGTCGGCGGATACCACTTCGTCCAGCTTCCAGCCGTTGCGGTTGCCGACATCCATGTATTCGATGAACCTTACGATGTGGCCGGTGCCCTTGAAGTGGCGGGCGAGGTCAACAATGGTGTGGTCGTTTACCCCCCGTTGGACTACGGCGTTTATCTTGACGGGAGTGAGGCCGACTTCGGCGGCGCGCTGGATGGCATGGAGGACGCGGCGAGCGCCGAAGCCGCGCCCGTTCATTTGCTTGAAAACTTCGTCGTCAATGCTGTCGAGGCTTACGGTGATGCGATGCAGGCCGGAGTCCTTCAACCCCTGGGCTTGCTGGGCCAGCAGGTAGCCATTAGTCGTGAGAGTGACGTCGGTGATGCCTTCGACGGCAGCAATCTGGGATATAAGCTGAGGCAGGTCGGTGCGCAACAGTGGCTCGCCGCCGGTGATGCGGGCCTTGGCGACCCCGAACTCGGCGAACAGGCCAGTCAGCCGGGTGATTTCCTCGAAGGTCAGGATTTCTTCGCGGGGCAGAAATTCATACGCCTCGCCGAAGATTTCGGCGGGCATACAGTAGGGGCAGCGGAAGTTGCAGCGGTCGGTGACCGAAATGCGCAGGTCGCGCATCGAACGGCCCATAGTGTCAAGTACGTTAAGGGACATATCAACCCCGGGTTTTCAACGCAGAGCCTTCGCAAAGGGCGCAGAGTCTTGCCATGGTGCGGGCGGCGGCGTTACCCCGGTGACTGATACGGTTCTTGTCCTCCAGTGATAGCTGAGCCACCGTCTTTCCAAAGGAGGGTAGATGAAAAACCGGGTCGTAACCGAAGCCGTCATCGCCTTCTGGGACGTATTGTACCATTCCGGCTACCGAGCCAACTGCCGACACCAGTAATTCAGGCTGCCCGTTCCCGTTGGACGAGGGGCGAGCGATGTTTATGACGCAACGGAAACGCGCCGTGCGCCGGGGCCACGGCACGTTTTCCATGTTCCGCAGCAGCAGTGCCACGCGGTCGGTGTCGTAGGCGCAGGCGTCGCCACCGTAACGGGCGGAGAGTACGCCCGGTTCCCCGAGCAGGGCGTCCACCTCCAGGCCGGAGTCATCAGCGAAGGTCAACATCCCGCTCATCTCGGCATATCCCGATGCTTTGAGCCAGGCGTTCTCATGGAAGGTGTCGCCGGTTTCCGTGACTTCCTGGGTGATGCCCACGTCCTTCAGCGATACCAGCGTAAAGGGCGCGTCGCGCAGCAACTCGGCGTACTCGCGCAGCTTGCCGGGGTTGCCGGTGGCTACCAGCAGGCGGGGTTTGCCGGTCATATAGTCCCTCGCTCGGCCAGGTTGCTCAGTTCGGCTTCGCCCAGCCCCAGCCATGAGCCGTAGATGGCGGCATTGTGCTGTCCGACAGTGGGGCCGGCGTGCTCGACAGCGCCAGGTGTTTCGCTGAACTTGGGAACGATGCCTAGCATACGGGTGTGGCCCAATTCCGGGTCGTCTATTTCGATGATGTCTTCCCGGGCCTGGTAGTGGGGGTCTTCGACAATCTGGGCAGCATTGTAGACCGGGCCTACCACGCCGCCCGCCGGGATCAACTGGCCGAGGGTTTCGTCGAGGGTATGGCCAGAGAGCCATGCGTTCAGTTCGTCGTTTAGTTCCTCGCGGTTTTCTATGCGGGAAGCGTTGTCGGTGAAGGCGGGACGGTCAATCAGTTCCGGCATTCCCATTGCTCTCGCCAAGCCCTCGAAGGTGCTTTGCGAGGTGGCCGACAGGCCCAGCCAGCGGTCGTCGCCGGTGCGGTAGAGACTGCGGGGAGCGGCGTCGGGGAAGTCGTTGCCAACGCGCTCCCGGTTGATGCCCAGGAGGTCGAACATGGTGATGTGAGGGATGCAAAGGCGGAAGAGCGGCTCGAACAGGGACACGTCCACTACCTGCCCCTTCCCGCCGCCCCCGGCGTCTCGGTGGTAGAGGGCCATCATCCCGGCCATGGCACCGAAGACTCCGGCCACCTCGTCGGCCAGCGGAACTGGCGGAAGCACGGGCGGTGTGTTCTGGAACCCGGTCATGCCCACGTAGCCGCTCATGCACTCGGCGATGGTTCCGAAGCCTGGGCGCTCCCTGTAGGGACCGGTCTGCCCGAAACCGGAGTAGCGCAGCATCACCAAGCCTGGGTTTACCGTCAGGAGTTCGTCCGGCCCGAGGCCCCAGCGTTCCATTACTCCCGGACGGAAGCCTTCAATCAGCACGTCGGCCTTGGCTGCTAGGTCTTTCAGGATGCCCTGCCCCTCGACGTTGCCGAGATTGAGAGTAACGGACTTCTTGTTCCGGGAATGCACCTTCCACCAGAGGGACACGCCGTTGGCGAAAGGCCCCCAGTTGCGCAGGGGGTCGCCCCCGCCAGGACGCTCCACCTTCACCACCTCGGCGCCGAAGTCGGCGAGCAGGCTGCTGGCGGTGCCACCGGCGACTATCATGGACAAATCCAATACCCGCAGGCCTGTCAGAGGCCCTTTTCGCGTAACCTGATTCGTGTCGGTCAAACCATCCCTCTTAGCTGAAACGGATTTAGCCAGTCTATCTTACCACCAAGCCGTATTCCCTCTCGCGATTTCCGCCTTCTCTGTCTTTGAGGGACAGGGCAATTCCTGGCGAAATTCGATACAGCCGACAGGCAACTTTCTGATATAATCGCGGCGATGTTTCTGGATGATTACTTCAGGCAGTATGGGCTGATTGCCATTTTCTGCGTGGTGGCTATAGCCGTGCCGGTCAGTATGCTGCTCATGTCGTGGGGAGCGTCGCGAATCGGATTGCGGCCGCGGGCACCCAGCGAGATAAAGGCCGAGACCTATGAGTGCGGTATGGAAGCCATCGGCGGCCGGTGGGACCTTTTCAACTTCCGCTACTATATGTTTGCCATCCTCTTCGTCATTTTCGACGTAGAGGTGATCTTTCTTTATCCCTGGGCCACCAAGTTCCTGCGATTGGAGCTTTTCGCGCTTATCGAGATGGCGGTATTCGTGGGGATTCTGCTCATCGGCTGGGCCTATGCCTGGCGCAAGCGCGATTTGGAATGGGGATAGCCCTTCGGCCAGTTCGGAAGGCTCGCCGGAATTGACGAATGATGATACAGCCATCGCGAAACGGTGAACCGCTACAGGCGCGCACCTGGGAATTGGACAGAAACGAAGGCAGAACCGTCCAGGAACTCAAGGACGCATCGCCAGAGCCTCTGTCCCAGCCCGCCATTGAGGTTCCCGACGACCTGAAGGGCAACCTGATGGTCACCTCTATTGATGCTCTGGTCAACTGGGGAAGGAAGTCGTCGGCCTGGCCTGTCACTTTCGGATTGGCCTGTTGCGCTTTTGAAATGATAGCCAGCAGCATGGGTCGGTTCGACATCGCCCGTTTCGGCATGGAGGCCTTTCGCGCCTCGCCACGGCAGGCCGACCTGCTCATCATCGCCGGGACGGTCACGTGGAAGATGGCCCCGCCGATTCGCCGCATCTATGACCAGATGGCCGAGCCGAAATGGGTGATTTCCATGGGTGTCTGCGCCACCAGCGGCGGCCCGTACTACGGCTCTTACAGCGTGGTTCCCGGCGTTGACCACATCATCCCCGTGGACGTTTATGTGCCGGGCTGCCCGCCGCGGCCGGACGCGCTGCTGTACGGTATCATGGAGCTGCACGAGAAAATCAAGCGCCAGCGCAACCTGCCCTCCGGCTCTCTTTTCCCGTCGTTCCCGCGGAAGCGGGAATCCGGCGACGGCCTTTCTACTGGCTCGGAGCAGGCGGAGGCAAGTTAGCAATGTCCCTGCTCCAACTTGACGGGCCCACACTGGCCCAGCGTGTTTCCGACGCCCTGCCGGATTTGGTTGTTCCCGCTTTCGCTCCCACTTCGTCTGAATCAGGATTAAAGGATTTTCAGGATTTTTCCCAAGAGACCCTGTGGGTCAAAGCACCTTGCATCGCGGATGTTGCCGCTTTCTTGCAGCGGGATGAAGAGCTGGACTTCCAGTATCTCAACGCTATATCCGCTATTGACTTCGTGGGCCACTTCGAGCTGGTCTATCACCTGACATCTTTCCGCAAAGGACACAAGGCCACGATGCGGGCGCGACTGGAAGGGCGCGAGGACTTGACTGCGCCCTCGGTGTATCACCTTTGGCGCGGGGCGGACTTCCAGGAACGGGAGATCTGGGACTTGATGGGCATTCGGTTCGAGGGTCATCCGAATATGAAGCGCATCATGCTGTGGGAGGGCTTTGAAGGTCATCCGCTGCGAAAGGACTTCTTGGGATGATCCAGTCGGCAGGCTCGGGACAGGCCATCCGCACGGAACCGATGACGGTGAACATCGGTCCGCAGCATCCCAGCACCCACGGGGTGTTCCGGCTGCGCGTCACCTTCGACGGCGAGGAAATTCTGCAAGTCGAGCCGATATTCGGCTACCTGCATCGCGGAACGGAGAAGCTGGCCGAGGAGCGGAACTATACCCAGGTGGTGACGCTGACCGATCGGCTGGACTACGTTTCCTCGATGATTAACAACCAGGCTTACTGCCTCGCGGTCGAGAGGCTGCTGGGCGCCGAAGTGCCCATGCGGGGCAAGTACCTGCGGACGCTGGCCGCCGAGTTGCAGCGCATTGCGGCTCATCTTATGGGAATCGGGTTCATCATCCAGGATCTGGGCGCCCTGGGCACGCCGTTGATGTACTGCTTCCGATCGCGGGAGCGGATTCTCGACTTGTTCGAGATGCTGTGCGGCGCGCGCATAACCGTCAGCTATATGCGTCCCGGAGGGGTGTTCTTCGACGCGCCCCCGGATTTCTGGCCCGCGCTGGAACAGTTCCTGAAGGATTTCGAGGAGGAATACAAGGAACTGGGACAGCTCCTGCTGGAAAATGAAATTGTCATGGTGCGTACCAGAGGAGTCAGTCCTTTGCCGCTGGACGTGGCGATAAACTGCTCGGTGAGCGGGCCGGTACTGCGGGCCAGCGGCCTTGCCTGGGACTGGCGCAAGGTGGAACCTTACGACGCCTACGATCTGGTGGAGTTCGATGTTCCCACTGCCGAAAACGGCGACAACTACGACCGTTTCTGGGTGAGAATTCAGGAGATCCAGCAGAGCGTTCGGATAATCCGGCAGTGCATCGCGCAGATTGAGCCGGGGCCGGTGCGGGCCGAAGTGCCGCTGGTGCTGCGACCCGAGCCGGGCGTCGAAGCCTACGGCCGGGTGGAAGCGTCCAAGGGGGAGTTGGCATTCTACCTGGTCAGCGACGGTGGCATCAGTCCCTACCGCTGCAAGATACGCTCGCCGTCCCTGCTCAACCTTACCGTTACTGAGCATCTGCTGGTGGGGTGGAATCTGGCCGACATGATTGTTACGCTGGGCAGCGTTGACATAAACATGGGTGAAGTAGACCGTTGAACTGCGTTCTTGAACCCGGCAATATCCTGTATGACACGGTGCTGTTCCGCGAGGTTTACAATTTCGTGGGACAGGCGCTGCCCTGCTGGCTGTCGTGGTTTGTCGCCGGGTTCGTCATAATCTTCTTGCTGGTCAACGCAGTGCTGCTGGGAGCAGCGGTGTTCTCCTGGTTGGAGCGGCGACTCATCGGCAAGTTCCAGAACCGTCTGGGACCCAACCGCTGGGGGCCTTTCGGAATGTTCCAGCCAATTGCCGACCTGGTCAAGCTGCTGTTCAAGGAAGACCTGACGCCCGGAACGGCGGACCGCTGGGTGTTCCTGGCAGTGCCGATAATGATGGTCGCGCCAGTGATGCTGACGCTGGCCGTGGTGCCTTTCGCCAAGGACACGGCCCTCGCCAACCTGAACGTCGGCGTGCTCTACATTCTCGCTGTCACTTCCATCACTTCAGTAGCTATCTTCATGGCGGGGTGGTCGTCCAACAACCGATTTGCCCTCTTTGGGGCAGCCCGGGGCGTAGCGGTGCTGATAAGCTACGAGGTGCCGGTGGTGGTGTCGCTGCTGGGCGTGGTGATGCTGGCTGGCTCTATGTCGCTGGCCGATGTGGTGTCGGCCCAGACGCTGCCATTTATAATCGTGCAGCCCCTGGCATTCTTCGTCTTTGTCGCCGGAACCGCCGCCGAGTTGAACCGCACTCCGTTCGATATGGCTGAGGCCGAGTCGGAGCTGATAGCGGGGTATCACACCGAATACAGCGGCATCAAGTTCGCCATGATACAGGCCGCCGAGTTCGGCGGGGTGATGGTCGCCTCGGCGGTGATTACCACCCTGTTCCTCAGCGGCTGGGAGGGGCCGGTTGACCGCTGGCTGGGATGGCTGTGGTTTCTGATGAAGGTGATGGCGGTGGCCACGGTGTTCATCTGGGTGCGCGCCACATTCCCTCGCCTGCGCATTGACCAACTGCTGGCCTTCGCGTGGAAGTTCCTGCTGCCGGCCAGCCTGATAAACCTGCTGGCAACCTCGCTGGAAGTCTACTTCCTGCGCGACGCCGCCGGTATGCTGACTCGCGGCGACCTGGGGATTATGACCGGAATCAACCTGGCTCTGTTCGTGGTTTGCATTTTCATATTCGGCAACCTGGTGCGGGAAAAGGTCCGGCCCGTCGCGCCCGTCCGGGGCGGCGCGCCAAACCTTCCGCCGGGTGTGACTATCGTGGAGGCGGACTGATATGTACGGGTTCGCTATGGTGAAGGGGTTGATGGTTACCCTGAAAAACCTGACCAAGAAGCCGTTTACCGTGCAGTACCCGGAGGAGCGGCTCCAGCAGCACCCGCGTTTCCGGGGCGAGGAGTTCGTCTGGTACGAGGAGCGATGCACCGGGTGCGCTTCCTGCGCCAAGTATTGCCCGCTGGGAATCATCAAGATAGTTACCAGTCCCAGCGAGACCGCCGTGCCGCAGGGTGACAAATACCGGCTGGAAGTGTTCGACATTTCCATAAACCGCTGTATGTTCTGCGGCCTGTGCGTGGAAGCCTGCCCCTATGACGCGCTGTTCATGGGCAGCGGGTTCGAGCAGGGCCGGTACTCGCGCCAGGACATGGTCATCACCATTGATGAGCTGCGGCAGGCCGATAAGCACCCCAGCACGTTCTTCCGCCCCCAGCTTGAATCCGAGGAGTACGACCCACGCGCGGGAAAGCCGCTGGACTGGCGGCAGGTGGGCCGGGAGTCGTGGCAGTGGCACCAGCGGGAAAAGGCCGGGATGCGAATCGGCGGACGGCCTTCTCCGGAGGCCAATCCGGACAGCTCAGACGGCGCTGGGTCAAGCTCAGGGGCGGCGGCAGGAAGCTATATGAGGTT
>VXOI01000146.1 GCA_009840175.1 Chloroflexota bacterium
GACGGGCGCCGGCGGCGGCTGGGGTCAATCAGGGCCGGGGTCTAGCCCTCCGTCTCCCAGAAGACCACCCGGAAGCCCTCGCCCATGAGGATTTCCACGCCCTTGGGCAGCCTCATGGCGAAGCGGAACAGGGAGAACATGGCTCCCCCGGCGGGCTCCACGCCGGCGCGCCAGCGGCGCACCTGCTTGTGGTCCACGCCCAGGACCCGGGCGAAGGCGGTCCAGGTGAGCCCGGCGGCGTCCTTGAGGCGGACCAGCCGCTGGGGGAAGTCCTCGGGGAACACGGCGCTCTCCAGGGGCAGCACGCGCCCCTGGACGATGATGCGGATGGAGCGCCCGTCGAAACGGGCCTCCTCGTCATGGGTCGTCATCGGTTACCTCCAGTCTGAAAAGCTGGTGAAAGTCGTCTGCGCCGAGGGCCTTGAGCATCCTCTTGCGGATGCGTCCCGAGGGCGCGCGCCCTTCGTTGACCAGCATGGAGACGTATCCGGGACTGACCCCGATCTCCCGGGCGAGCCAGTTCTGGGAGCGTCCGAGCAGGGCCAGGCGCTCCCAGAGGGCCGCCGTGTCGAGCCGGACGACTTTCCGTCTCCGCCGCCTCCGGGGGCCTCGTTCGCGCTTGTTATGTTGCGAGCACATGGCCTTTCTCCTCCTATCGGGAAGGGAGCGGAGTCCAGCGAATTGCTCCCATTCACTGCTGATGTATGTATGCGTTATTGCGATAGAACCAGCATGGAAGGTTCCCAATCGCCGGGGCTGAGCCATACCCGTCCCAGAGGTCCCAGGGTCTGCACGGCCTCCCGGTGGGACACCCACAGGGGAACAACCACTCCGGTCCGGCTCATCTCCCGCTCCGCCAGGTTCAGGAAGTGGGTGGCGGCGATGTCGCCGTCGAAGACCACCAGGACGTCGGGGCGTACGCCGTGGTCGTCGGTGGGGCGGTGGGAAGCGTAGTAGCGTAGGTAGGGGGCCAGGCGCTGGGCCA
This sequence comes from Chloroflexota bacterium, assembly GCA_009840175.1. GTDB lineage: Bacteria > Chloroflexota > Dehalococcoidia > Lucifugimonadales > UBA3495 > VXOI01. Next base: position 986 of record VXOI01000146.1, read on the forward strand.
TGGTGGCGGGCCGGACGGCGCGGCGCTCCCACTCCAGGAAGAAGGCCCAGGTGACCGGACCCCGGCTGAAAATGCCGAAGGCGTCGGGGTAGAGGGAGCGCAGGGCGCCTTCGTGGCGAAAATGGCGTGACGCCCGGTGGGGCGGGTCCAACTGGACTGCCTCCCAGCCCAGGGTGCGGGCCTGGTTCGACAACCGGGCCAGGAAGCCGTGGACGGCGGCGGTATGGTCCAGGTTTCTCAGGAGCTGACGGCTTCTGCCGCCGGAGACGTTGCGCCAGTCGAGGCCGGCGCCGGGGTCCAGGGGCGAGACGCTCCATCGCCTGCGGGCCACGCCCACCGAGGCGCGGTCGCGGCGGGACAGGAGGGCCAGCCCCCGGTCGGTGAGGGCCAGGCGGCCCCCGGCGGCGGATGGCCTTGTGACCAAGCCCAATCCTTCCAGCAGTTTGACGGTGCGGGACACCCGGGTCTGGGAGACTCCCAGCAGGCCCGCCAGGTCCCGCTGTGAAATCCAGGGCCAGCCGGCCAGCCGGTCCAGGGCGCGCTTCTCCGCCGGTTTCAGCACGGCGGGCAGGGCGCGGCGGGCGTCGGCGGCGAGGTCGCCGGGGAGGGTTGCCTTCGACGGCGTTGCTTCTTCGGGAACGCCGCCGCCGGGCCGCAGCCGCTCCAGCGCGTGGCCCAGGTCCAGGACGGCGCTGCCGGTGGGCGGACGCCAAACGCGGTGTTCCGGCCCGGCCAGCGCCGCGTCCTGCTCCAGGGCCAGCAGGGCGTTGACCGGGGCGCGGGCCAGCAGGCCGCGGGCGTGCCTGAGCCGCAGCTGATCGGAGGTCAGCACCAGGACGGCGCCGGGCAGCGGCCCCTGGCCCAGCCGCCACAGGCGCTTGGCGAAGGCGGTGCGGTCGGCGGTGGGTCCCTGCCGGACCACGCCCAGGCTCCTCCCGCCGGGCAACAGCAGGGCGGCGTCCAGGGGGCCGGTGCGGAAGAGCCGCAGGCGAAGGGGGCGGGCGATTCCGGCGATCACGGACGCCAGCCGGTAGATGACAGCCACCGCGTCCAGCCGGTCCAGGAGGATGCGCCGCCAGTGGGCCGAAGCGGGAAATCTGCGCAGCAGATCGTCCACGGTCCCTCCGGCCACCTCTGCCAGCCTTCGCAGCCCGTCGGCGGTGAGGCAGTAGCGCCGGGTGGGCGGCTGTAGCTCCGCCGTGTGGGGGATGGACTCTGCGAGCCTTTCCTGTTCCAGCACTTCGACGGACCGGTAGACCGCCCCCCGGGACCGGCCGGAGATAGAGGCCATCTCCAGCCGGTCGAGGAAGGGCATTTCCGCCAGCAGCCGCAGCAGCTCGATTTCGGCAGGAGCGGGTCTCATCGCTCACCGTTCCCGCGCTGGGCCGCTCCGTTCCGGCGGTCGGCCAGCAACCGGCGGTACGGGCTGACTTCCTGGCCCTGTTCATTGGAGGGCTGCTGACCGGCGGTCGGGCTGCCGCCCTGCATCTCCGCCAGCATCCGGCGGTACTCGTTCACCTTCCGCTCGCCGTCGGCATCCCCCTCGGTGAGAGCAGCCAGGCCGTCGGCGGGCAGGGTGTAGGCGGAAGTGGCGGCGCGTATGCGGTCGGCGATTTCGGAATCGCCGTCCTCGGGTTTGCGGACCATCATGGAGAAGGCGGGCATCCGCTCGGTGCCCACGGTGGCGCGCACGTAGCAGTGGTGCACGTCCAGGGAAACGATGTCGTCCTCGCTGACCCGTTCCTTGCCCAGTTCCCACACCAGTTGCCTGGCGTCGCTTCCCGCCACCTGGAACACGGCCAGGCAGCCCACGTTGGCCAGCAGGGTGTCCCGCATGGTCAGCGAGAGATCGTTCAGCTTGGCCAGGCTCTGGGTGGCGAGAATGAAGCTGGCCCCGAACTTGCCCAATTCCGAAAGCATGGACTCGTAATCGACGCCGGGCATGGACTGCATCTCGTCCACCACCACCAGGGCGCCCCGGCGCTGGGAGAAAGCGACGCCGCCCTGCTCCCGGATCACCGAGTCCACCAGGTTGAGCAGGGACGCTCCCACCAGGGCGGCCACGTCCCGGCCCACCACTCCCTGGGCGGTGGAAACCAGCAGGATTCCCCCATCCAGGATAGTCTCCCGCAGGTCGATGGTGGAGCGGGGCTGGCCCAGGATGGCCCTGGCCCGCTTGGACGATGCGTAGTAGGACAGCCTCGTCTGCACCGGGGCCAGGGCCTCGGCCCGGTACTGGCGGTGCCAGCCGCCGAAGT
>VXOI01000081.1 GCA_009840175.1 Chloroflexota bacterium
CTTGCCCAGTTCCCCTTACTTTGCCATAATCAGCCCAACTTGTTCAGAGTATCCTTAGATTATGCCAGCCAGCGCGGGGTGAGCCGCGCCGCGAATTTCGTCCAGGCTGGCGATGGCATTGTCGGCTATGTACTGACGCATATCTTCCAGGATGCGCCAAGGAGCGCCAAGGTTGATCAGGTTGGCGCTGCCTATCTGTACGGCGGTGGCGCCCGCGAGGATGTATTCGATGGCGTGTTCGGCCTCGAAAATGCCGCCCACGCCGATGATGGGAACATTCTTACCCATTTCCCTAAGGGCCTGGGCCGTCTGGTAGACCAGGGCCAGCGATACCGGACGCAGCGCCATGCCCGACAGCCCGCCGGTGATGTTGCCCAGCACCGGGCGGCGGCTGGCAAGGTCAATGCGCATGGCAGGCAGGGTGTTGCAGATAGTGAGGGCGTCGGCCCCGCCGTTCACGGCGGCCCGGGCGATCTCGGTGATGTCCGGGACATTGGGCGCCAGCTTCGCCAGCACCGGCAGGTCGGTATTGGCTTTGACCGCCGCCACAGCGTCATGGGTGAGAGCGGCGCTGTAGCTGAACAACGCCCCGTTCTCGATGTTGGGGCAGGAGAGGTTGACTTCTAGGGCGCTGATGCCCACCGCGTGATTGGTCATGGCCGCCATTTCGCCGAACTCGCCGACACTGTGAGCGGCGAAGCTGAAGAAGACGGTGGCGTTCCACTCCGCCCACCGGGGCGTCCATTCGTGAACGGCGGTCTCTATGCCGGGGTTGATGAGGCCGATGGCGTTGAGGAACAGGTGGTCGCCCGCTTCCCATGCCTCGCGGTAGGACTCCGGGAACCAGCGAGGCTCCGGGTTGCCTTCCCGGGGCAGGCGGGTGACGGTCTTGGGGACGACAGCGCCCAGCTCGTGGAGCGGGTAGTTGCCTATCAGCCCACGGCCATAACCGTCGTAGCCCAAGGTCCCGGAAGCGATCATAACCGGGTTGGATAGGTGAAGGCCGCGTGGGTGGCGGGGAGCGAGGTTTACTTCCATATCTGTCACGCGATTTATCATCAACCTATTTTACCACGCAGGGGCGCACTGCTGTGCGCCCCTGCGAAATGCGGGGTCTCCAGGGCGGAGGGTTACTCCTCCGGCTGCTCTTCAGCGGCACCTTCCTCAGCCTCGGTGGCTAGTCCGATGACCGGGGTTGCAGGCTCGGTGGCTGTCGCTTCCCCCTCATCGTCATCGTCGAAGAAGTCCTCCAGGTCGTCATCGTCAGCGTCATCTCTGGCGTAGCTGCGGGCGACCTGCCTGGCCATCCGCTCGAAGCCGTCGTCGTCTGCCTCCGGCCCGAGGATGCTGAGGTCCACTTCATCGTCATTGGTATCAGCCGGGGCGCGGAGCCAACCGCCGGGGGATACGGCGGAGAGATCCAGGGCCGGCTGAGGCTTGAGCAGTTCGGCCATACCCGGAATTTCCACCTGGGCGGGAATCAGTCGGCCGATGATGACGTTCTCCTTGAGTCCGAGGAGGTAGTCCTGCTGGCCTCGCACCGCCGCCTCGGTCAGCACGCGGGTGGTCTCCTGGAAGGAGGCAGCGGACAGGAAGCTGTCGGTGCGCAGCGAGGCGCGGGTGACGCCCAGCAACACCTGATCGGCGGTGGCGGGTTCGCCGCCTTCCGCCAGAACCTTGGCGACCTGTTCCTGGAAGGCGAACTTGTCCACGACTTCGCCGGGGATGAACTCGGTGTCGCCCGGCTCCTTGACCTGCACCCGGCGGAGCATCTGACGCAGGATGATCTCGATGTGCTTGTCGTGAATGCCCACACCCTGGGACTGGTATACGGCCTGCACTTGGTCCACCAGGTGAGACTGAAGGTCGTCCTTGCCCAGGATGCGCAGGATGTCATGGGGGTTCTTCGGTCCCCTGGTCAAGGGGTCGCCGGCAATGACCGAGCCGCCGTCGCTTACCAGGAGATCGGCGGCGCCGGGGATGACGTGCTCGCGGGTTTCCACGTCTTCCCAGATTACCGATATGCAGTCCTCCGCGACTTCCACGCGGCCGCCGACGGTGGCGAGTATGTCCTCACCGGCGGACACTACCGTAATAGCGTCTGCGGCGACTTCCACCCGCCCGGCGTTAGCCGCAGTAACGGGAACCGCAGGGGATTCGCCGTCGCCGTCAGGGTTGGGAACGGAAGCCAGCACCATGTCCGGCGTCACTTCTTCCCCATCGTCAACCATAACCTCGGAGCCTTCCGGCAGGGCGTACTGCTCCCGGGTCGGGACGAAGGCAAGCGTGATGCCAGGCTCCACGATGTCTCCGTCCTCCACTTTGACCTCAGCGCCTTCCGGCAGGGGATATTCCTCGCGGACTTCCTCGCTGTAGACCACGCGCAGAATGCGGCTGTCTTCAGTAGCCTGGATTTCCACCCCGCCGTCTATGTCGGCCAGCAGGGCCGCGCCCTTGGGAACGCGGGCCTCGAACAGCTCTTCCACGCGGGGGAGACCGACGGTGATGTCGGAGACGTTGGCCACGCCGCCGGTGTGGAAGGTGCGCATGGTCAACTGGGTGCCGGGCTCGCCGATGCTCTGGGCGGCGATGATGCCCACGGCCTGGCCGATTTCCACGGGCTTGGCGGTGGCCGGGAGCCAGCCGTAGCACTTGCGGCACACGCCGCGAGGGGCCTCGCAGGTCAGCGGCGACCGCACGGGAATGACGGCCTCTTCGCGTTCGATTGCTTCGGCATCCACTGCCGCGATATATGCCTCTTCGATTTGCTTGGCGATGGGCAGGTCTATCAGTTCATTCCTTGAGACCAGGACTTCCCCGGTCTGGGGGTCGGCGATGGTCTCAGCCGCGAACCTGCCCTTTATCCGGTCGTTCAATTTATCGGTGCGTTCGGCGCCGGCAAGAAGGGGGATGTTGTAAACGTCGGCGGTTCCGCAGTCCTCATCCTGGATGATGACTTCCTGGGCAATGTCAATCAGGCGGCGGGTGAGGTAGCCGCTGTTGGCGGTGTTCAGGGCGGTATCGGTGAGGCCCTTGCGCGCGCCGTGGGTGGAGATGAAGTATTCCAGTGCGGTCAGGCCCTCCCGGAAGCTGGACTTCACCGGCAGCTCGATGATGCGCCCGCGAGGACGGTTCATCAAGCCGCGCATTCCGGCCATCTGGTTGATCTGGGAGGTATTACCCTTGGCGCCGGACAGGGCCATGATGCCGATGCCGCCATAACCCAGGGCGTCGTAGTCGTTGAGCTGGTTGCCGCCCAGTCCCAGGCTGCCGTACTTCTCGTTGTATCCCTCGATGTCTTTCCGCACCAGTCCTGCCGTCTCGGACGATGCCTCGGCCCAGGCCTCGATGGTCATGCTGTAGAGTTCGTCCTCAGAAATCAGGCCCATCTGGTAATCGTCGTTGTACCGGGCTATCTTCCTGTCGGCTTCCTCCAGCACCTCGTCCTTATCCCGCGAGACCTGGATGTCGTTGATGGCGATGGTGGTGCCGGACCAGGTGGCGTAGCGGAAGCCGAGAGTCTTGATGCTGTCCAGAACTTCCGCGGTTTCGTCGTTGGTCAGCAGGCGATACAGCTCGCTGGTGAGATCGTTCAGGGCGTTGCGGTCAATGAGCTTATTCTGGGTGCGGACATCTTCCGGCAACGTCTCGTTGTATACGAACTTGTCGGGCAGGATTTCGTTGAATGTCAGCCGGCCCAGCGTGGTCTCGTGCCAGGCGTCGCTGCCGCCGCGCAGGTGGCGCACATGAATGGGAGTGTGCAGGTCTATGACGGCTGAGTCATAGGCGTCCCGGGCTTCACTGATGTCCCGGAAGCGGCGGTCCTGCTTGTCTATGCGGTCGTCCCGCTTCATTTCCGTCAGGTAGAAGCAGCCCATCACCATGTCCAGGGTGGGGGCAACCAGCGGGTCGCCGGAGGCGGGCGAGAGCATATTGTGGGTGCTGAGCATGGCTTCCTGGGCTTCCAGAACCGCCATGCGCGACAGGGGGACGTGGACGGCCATCTGGTCGCCGTCGAAGTCGGCGTTGAAGGCCGAGCAGACCAGCGGGTGAATCTGGATGGCGTGGCCGTCAATCAGCACCGGCATGAATGCCTGGATGCCGAGGCGGTGCAGAGTGGGGGCGCGGTTGAGCAGCACCGGGCGGTTCTTGATGACGTCTTCGAGGATGTCCCAGACCTCGCCCCGTGCGCGCTCCACCATCCGCTTGGCGTTCTTGATGTTGGGGGCGATGCCCAGCACCACCAGGCGGTGCATGACGAAGGGCTTGAACAGCTCCAGGGCCATGCGGCGGGGAAGGCCGCACTCGTTCATCTTCAGCTCTGGGCCGACGACGATAACGGAGCGTCCGCTGTAGTCCACCCGCTTGCCCAGCAGGTTCTGGCGGAAACGGCCCTGCTTGCCCCGAAGCAGGTCGGACAGGCTCTTGAGCTTGTGGTTGTGGCTGCCCTGGATGGGCCGTCCGCGCCGGCCGTTGTCAATGAGGGCGTCCACCGCTTCCTGCAACATCCGCTTTTCGTTGCGAATGATGATTTCCGGCGCGCCCAGGGACATCAGCCGCTTGAGACGGTTGTTGCGGTTGATGACGCGACGGTAAAGGTCGTTGAGATCGCTGGTGGCGAAGCGGCCACCATCAAGCTGCACCATGGGGCGCAGTTCGGGAGGCAGCACGGGCATGACGGTGAGGATCATATCCTCTACCCGGGTGCCTTCGCTGTGTCCGCCGTCGCGTCCACCGCTCTGCCGGAAGGACTCGACCACCCGCAGCCGCTTGATAGCCTTCTGACGCCGCTGCCCGGAGGTGGAGTGCATGTCGGTGATGAGCTGGTCACGCAGGACTTCCAGGTCCACATCCCGCAGGATGGCGAGGATAGCCTCTGCGCCCATGCCGGCCACGAAAACATCCGGGAAGCGGTCGTTCTGTTCCCGATAGCGCGATTCGGCCAGCAGCCGCATCTTCTGGATATCGTTGATATCATCCATCACCAGCTTCAACTGGCTGGCCAGTTCGGCCTCGTCGGTAGCCAACTGGTTGTTGACGGCGTCTATCTGCTGCTGGACAGCCAGCAGTTCTGGGGCAGGCTCCCCTCCCTCCGGGGCGAACTCTTCGGCTGGGTTGGCGGTCTCAGGCTTTCGTCCGCCGGTGAGCCGCAAGAGCTCGACGTTGAGTTCGGCAAGGCGGTCTGCTGCCACCTCACGCCGCTTCTCGATGTCGAGGTCATACTTGAGCTGCTCGGCTTCGATGGCTTCCTGGCGGGCGTCCTCATCCACCGAGACGATGATGTGCTGGGCGAAATAGAGCACCCGCTCCAAGTTGCGGGGCGAAAGGTCCAGCAGAAGCCCCAACCGGCTGGGGTTGGTCTTGCTGAACCAGATGTGAGCCACTGGCGCTGCGAGCCTGATGTGGCCCATGCGTTCCCGCCTGACCTTGGCGCGGGTGACCTCGACGCCACAGCGGTCGCAGACGACGCCCCGGTATCGGATGCGCTTATACTTGCCGCAGAAGCACTCCCAGTCCTTCGTCGGGCCGAAAAGGCGCTCGCAAAACAGGCCGTCCTTCTCCGGTCGGAGAGTGCGGTAGTTGATGGTCTCCGGCTTGGTCACCTCGCCGTGGGACCAGTTGAGAATCTGCTCGGGCGAGGCGATGGAAATACGAATAGCGTTGAAGTTGGTTGCCGCTGATTCGGTCCTGTCTGCCATCGTTACCATGCGTTAAATCGCCTCCAAAGGCTGGAATTGCTCCGTGTCGCCGCCCGCCAGTTCAAGCCCCATGGACTGGCCCAGTTCCTGGGGGATGTCTTGGCCGAGGTCCTGGTTGATGGAGGGGCGGTTTTCTTCGTTGAGGAGTTGCACCGCCAGCCCGAGGCTCTGCAACTCCTTGAGCAGGACATTGAATGACTCAGGCACGCCGGGTTGTCCGATGGGTTCGCCCTTAACGACGGCCTCGTAGGTCTTGACCCTTCCCGCGACGTCATCGGACTTGACGGTAAGCACCTCCTGCAAGTTGTAGGCCGCGCTGTAGGCTTCCAGGGCCCATACTTCCATTTCGCCGAAGCGCTGGCCGCCGAACTGGGCCTTGCCGCCCAGCGGCTGCTGGGTAATCATCGAGTAGGGCCCGGTGGAGCGGGCGTGAATCTTGTCCTCCACCAGATGGATGAGCTTGAGAATGTAAATATCGCCGACAGTCACCAGTTGGTCGAACTCGTCGCCGGTGCGCCCGTCGAAGAGCTTGAACTTGCCGAAGGTGGGTGGAGCGATGCCGCGCTGGCGGTGGACTTCCAGGGCCTGATCGTGCATACCCTGGATGTCCTTGCCCCACGGGTCGCGGCCCGCTTCCAGGGCCAGCCACAGCCGCAGGCAGGCTTCGCGGGAGAAGCCGGTCTGCGATTCGTCGAAGATCCGGTTCAGCATATCGCGGGGAGCGCAGCCGTATTCCGCGAGCCAGCGTATGACGACATTGCGCTGGTCGCCGGTGAGACCCTCTCCGGTCAGAATGGATTCCTCGCGCTCCTGGAACCAGATGCGGGCCAGGGAGTCTTCGATGGCGGCATCGCTGGCCCCGTCGAACACCGGGGTGTTGGCCCGGAAATTGAGGCCGCGGGCGGCCCAGCCCAGGTGGGTTTCCAGCACCTGACCGAGGTTCATGCGCGAGGGCACGCCGATGGGGTTGAGGATGATGTCAACCGGGGTGCCGTCTTCCAGGTAGGGCATATCCTCTTCGGGCAGGATGCGGGCGACCACGCCCTTGTTGCCGTGGCGTCCGGCCATCTTGTCGCCTACCGAGATCTTGCGGGTCTGGGCGATCCAGACGCGGACTGCTTCCTTGACTCCGGGGTTGAGGTCGTCCTTGTTTTCCCGGGAGAGCACCTTGACGTCGATGACCTTGCCGCGCTCGCCGTGGGGAACGCGCAGGGAGGTGTCCTTAACGTCGCGGGACTTTTCGCCGAAGATGGCGCGCAGCAGCTTTTCCTCAGCGGTGAGTTCGGTCTCGCCCTTGGGGGTTACCTTGCCCACCAGGATGTCGCCGGGGCCTACGTCCGCGCCGACGCGGATGATGCCGCGCTCGTCGAGGTCGCGCAGGCTGGCCTCGCCCACGTTGGGAATGTCGCGGGTGATTTCCTCCGGGCCCAGCTTGGTCTCGCGGGCCTCCATTTCGTGGCGCTCGATATGAATCGAGGTGAAGTAATCGTCGCGGTACAGCCGCTCGCTGACGATGATGGCGTCCTCATAGTTGTAGCCCTCCCAGGACATGAAGGCCACCAGCACGTTCTGGCCAAGGGCCAGCTCGCCATTTTCGGTAGAAGAGCTGTCGGCCAGCACGTCCCCGACCTTCACCACGTCGCCGCGGGTGGCGATGGGGCGCTGGTCGAAGCAGGTGCCCTGGTTGGTGCGGGAGAACTTGATGAGCGGGTGAACGTGCCCCTCGCCGTCCACGTCGGTGACCACAATCTCGCGACCATTGACCGACGTAACCACGCCGTTAACTTCGGAAGTTACCATCTGGCCGCTGTCGCGGGCCACGCGGTCCTCGATGCCGGTGCCGACGGTGGGAGCTTCGGGGCGCAGCAATGGCACTGCCTGGCGCTGCATATTGGATCCCATGAGGGCGCGGTTGGCGTCGTCGTGCTCCAGGAAGGGAATCAGGGCCGCCGAAACGCTCATAATCTGCATCGGCGAGACGTCCATCAGATCGGCTTCGCTGGGAGAACCCTGGGTGTACTGGTCGCCCACACGAATCTCAATGCGGTCGTCCAGGAACTGATTGAGTTCGTCCAGCCTGGCGTTGGCCTGGGCTATCTTGAACTGTTCCTCCTTGTCGGCGGACAGCCAGATGACGGAATCGTCCGGGCCGCCGTTCCGGGAAGGGCCGGCCACATAGGGCTTCACCTGGATCATCGTGCCTTCCGGCAGTGCGCGGATGGCGTTGACCCGGTTGGAGCCGATGGACACGCCTTCGTTGACGATGACGCGCCCGTTCTCGGGGTTGATCACGGCTTCGGTCACTATGCGGCCCCGCAGGTCGTCCGAGTCCTTGGATATTTCCCGACGCACCATGCGGTAGGGGGACTCAATGAAGCCGAACTCGTTGACGCGGGCGTAGGACGCCAGCGAACTGAGCAGGCCGATGTTGGGACCTTCGGGGGTCTCAATGGGGCAGATGCGGCCATAGTGCGAGAAATGAACGTCGCGCACATCGAAGCCCGCCCGCTCCCGGGAGAGACCGCCGGGACCCAGGGCCGAAAGACGCCGCTTGTGGGTCAGCTCGGCCAGCGGGTTCGTCTGGTCCATGAACTGCGAGAGCTGAGAGCCTCCGAAGAACTCTCGCACCGCTGCCACCACGGGGCGGATGTTGACCAGCGCCTGGGGAGAGGCGTTTTCCTGCTCCACAAGCGTCATCTTTTCCTTGACCATCCGCTCCATGCGCAGGAGGCCGACCCGCACCTGGTTCTGCACCAGCTCGCCCACGGCGCGGACGCGGCGGTTGCCCAGGTGGTCAATGTCATCCACCTGGCCCTCGCCGTTGTTAATGCGAATCATCATTTGCAGGACGGCGATGATGTCGTTGCGGGTCAGTACGTTTTTTTCTTCATTTTCACTGTCAGCGACATCCGGCAGCCCCAGCTTGCCGTTAAATTTGTGGCGCCCTACATCACCCAGGTCATAGCGCCGGGGCTCGAAGAACAGGTTGTTAATCAGGTTGCGGGAGTTATCCAAGCTGGGCGGCTCGCCCGGGCGCAGCCTCTTGTAGAATTCCACCTGCGCGGCGGCGATGCGCTGGGCGGCGGGCAGGTCGAACTCATCTCTCTCGCCGTGGAGCCACTTGGCCTCCTCCCACATCTTGCGCAAGTCATCCTCTCGGAAGGCGGCGTCGCGCGGGTCGGAGGCCGGGTCGCTGCGCAGGGTGGACTGCATATAGCTATGACTCTCGTCCGTGTCCACATCGTCGAACATGGACAGAATCTCGTCGTCATGGGACACGCCCAAGGCGCGCAGGAAGATGCTGGCCGAAACCTTGCGCTTCCGGTCCACCTTGACCGAGAGAACGTCCTTGTTGCTGGTCTCGAACTCCAGCCAAGCCCCCCGGGAAGGAATGAGCTTGGCCATACACAGCCCGCGGTTGCTGCTGGGGTTGCGCTCCATGGTGAAGTAAATCCCCGGGGAGCGCACCAGCTGGCTGACCACGACGCGCTCTGCGCCGTTGATGATGAAGGTGCCGTTGTCGGTCATCATGGGGAAATCCCCCATGAAGATGGGCATTTCCTTGATTTCACCCGTTTCTTTCACCACCAGGTGAGTAGTGACGTAAAGCGGCTGAGAGTAGGTAATCTCCCGTTCCTTGCATTCTTGCGGAGAATACTTGGGCTCGCCGAAATTATGCTCTCTGAAGTGGAGCTCATATTTCTTATCCGTGTAGTCCTTGATGGGGGACACTTCCCTGAACACCTTTTTCAGCCCTTCCTCCCGGAACCAGCCATAGGACTGAATCTGGCTCTCAATGAGGTTCGGGACTTCCAGAACCTGGGGTATACGGGCGTAGGAACGGACATCCTGCCTGGATAGGGAATGCCCGTTTTGAGTGCGAACGGAAGGCAAAGCCATACCTAATCTCCTTACCGGGAATAGCGGTGGCGGGCGGCCAGGGGGTTCCGGGACAAACACAGGCCAAGGTTAACGGCAAGCGAATACAGGGGTCTCGGGGTGGGGCTGTGTGAGTGAGGCATTCTTCTAGGCATAAGCCAGCAAATTGCTATTATACCCCCATAGAGTCCTTTGTCAACACCCAGTCGCGACGAATTTGCGCGTATCCGGCAGTATCAACGGGAGGATTGGATTCAATCCTCCCGCTGATTGAACCGCAGGGTGAAGCAGATTTTTGGGAGTCCGACACCTGTACACGCCAGGGAAAGCGAGGATGCCCAGCAATTCCTGCCGCCATTGGAATTTAGGCTATAATCATCCTCTGCGCTCTACCTCTGCCGTTTTCCCAAAAGGCTGTGTTGTATGAAAGCTGCTCCCCGGTATTCCTTTCGCCTCAGCAACCTGATCATTGCCGGCCAATATATACATTACGCCTGGGTCATCGTAGGCGTGGCAGCGGTGATGCGGCTGTTCAGCTCCTCCTTCCGCTCGTCGTCGAGCATCCTGATTCCCCGGCTGGTGGAGTCCTTCGGGTGGAGCTATGGCGCGGTAGGGTTCGGGTTTGCCCTGCAATGGGTGGTTTCGGGAATGCTGGGGCCGTCGGCCGGGTGGCTGGGCGACCGCTACGGCGCTCGCGTGACCATGACCATCGGCGCCTTGCTTTTCATCGCCGGGATGGTGCTGACCGGGTTCATGACCAGCCTGTGGCAGTTCTATCTCTTCTTCGGGATCATTCTCAGCGCGTCCATGGGAATTTTCCAGGTGCCTCTGACAGCCTCGGTGACCATGTGGTTCAAGCGGCACCTGGGCACCGGCATGGGCCTGTTGCAGTCGGCGCAGGGAGTTGGCCCGCTGGTGGCAGTGCCCATCATGCTGCTGGTCATCGCCCTGTTCGGAGGCGGGCTCACCGGGCTGCGGGCCGCCTTCTGGGTTCCCGGCATCATCGGCGGAGTGGCAATCCTTGCGCTGGTGAGGCTCTTCTACGACGAGCCGGCGCAGATTGGGATGCGCCCCCTGGGGGCTGCGGAAAACGAACCCGTCCGCAAGATGCAGGTGGGCGAGATAGCCAAGATACGCACCCGCGTATTCTTCAAGCAGGCCCAGCGCACCCTGGCCTTCTGGAACCTCATCGGCATCCACTTCTGGGGTTGCGCCGGACACGCCATCGTGCTGGTCTACCTGGTAGCCATCGCGGAGGCAGAGGGAGTGTCGCCGGGGCTGGCGGCAGGGGCCTTTGTCACCCTGTCCGTTACCAGCACGGTCACCCGCTTCGCCGTGCCGGTGATGGCCGACCGGGTGGGCAGCAAGGGAGTGATGGCCGTCTGCTTCTCGCTGCAAACCCTGCCCATCGTGCTGCTGTTCTTCTCTACGGATGTCTGGCACTTCTACCTGTTCTCGGTGCTGTTCGGCATCGGCTTCGGCGGCGAGATGAGCGCCTTCCCGATAATCAACCGGCAGTATTACGGCAGCGCGCCCATAGGCACCACCTACGGCTGGCAGATGATGGGCGCGGGCGTGGGCATGGCCGCCGGGTCGCTCACCGGCGGGGCGTTGCGCGACTGGACCGGGAACTTCGACGCTACGATGGGCCTGTCGCTGGTTCTGAGCCTGGTCGGCGTGCTGTCCATAGTCGTGCTCCCCGCTACCAGCCACCACCAACTGCCGGACTGGGAGGAGGAACTGCCGCCGGAGGCGCAGACGGAGCCCAGCCCGACGCGATCCACGGAAGGGCAGCCCACGCAGACGCAGCCTGCCGCGGGGGATGACTAGAAGGGGATAAGAGTCATCGCAGATCAGGAGAATATGCCTCCTGATCTCAGTCGTGTGCTAAACTCCCGCGTAAATCAGCGGCGGTTAATACAAACTGAGACAGGGGGGCTTTCTTATGCTGGACTTGATTATCCGAGGCGGGCAGGTTGTTACCCCCATGGGAGTGGGAGACTGGGACGTGGCGGTGCAGGGCGAAAGAATCGTAGCGGTTGCAGCAGCGGGCGCCATGGGCGACGAGGCCGGCCGCATCATTGACGCATCGGGCAAGGTGGTTGTGCCGGGGGGCATTGAACCCCACGCCCATATCTCCGCGCCCATCATGGGACACGGGAATCTCACCACCGCTCCTCCGCCGGAGGTGAGTCGCGCCGCGCTTTTCGGCGGCACCACGACGCTGATGGACTTTGCCATCCAGTACCCCGGGATTGACATTCCCCAGGCCATCGCCGAGCGCACCGGCGTCTGGCAGGGCAACTCCTACGCGGACTACGCCCACCACCTGATGATGCTGGGCCAGATTCCCGAGAACATCCTCGGCTCCCTGCATGAGTTCGTGGAGGACGGGTTCGCCAGCGTCAAGATATTCACGACCAACATCCGCCCTCCAACCACCGCGGGGGAACCCCGCATGGTCGGCACCGGGCATCTTCACGACCTGATGACCGAAATCCAGCGCTTGAGCGCCATGCTGCTCGTCCACGCCGAAGACGACGACATGGTGCAGCATATGTACCAGAAGCTCACTCGTGAGGAGCGCACCGAGTGGTTCAACATGTCGGAGGTGCACAGCGCGGAGTCTGAGGATGTCTCGTTCACGCGGACGCTGCGGGTGGCCGAGTGGACCGGCTCTCCCATTTACTTCGTGCACGTCAGCGCGCAACAGGGCGTGCGGAACATCGCCGAGGCCCGCGCCAACGGACGCCCCATATACGGCGAGACGCTGCACAATTACTGCTGCTTCAACGAGGAGAACTACAAGGAAGAAAACGGTATGAAGTACCATACCTACCCCTCGCTGAAGTCGGAGGCCGACCGAAAAATGCTGTGGGACGGCATCATCAACGGCGGTCTCCAGACCATGGCCACCGACGAATACTGCACGTCCTGGGAGACTAAGATTTCCGGCAGGACCATCTCCGACACCACCGGCGGCCACAACGGCGCCGAAGCCCGCATGGGCATCACCTACAGCGAAGGCGTGTCGAAGCAGGGAATGCCCCTGCAGCGTTTCGTGGACGTGACTTCGGCCAACGCCGCCAGGATCATGGGGCTGTGGCCCCGGAAGGGGGTGCTGGCCCCGGGGAGCGACGCCGACATCTGCGTGATAGACCCCGGCATCAAGAAGACGCTGACCATGGACGACTTCCACATCTCCGACTACAGCATCTGGGAGGGCACCGATGTCGAGGGCTGGCCGACAATGACCATCCTGCGGGGCAAGGTGGTAGTTGAGGACGGCAATTTCTACGGCACCCTCGGCGACGGGCGCTTCCAGCGCCGCAAGCTGGACCCCGCCGTGGCCGACCGCCCAGTGGTGTAGCGGCGAACCAATGCCTGCCAAGCCTTGCAGATAATGTAGGGGCGGGTTTCAAACCCGCCCCTACGGGATGCAACCCGCGACAATTCCCTCTCGCCGGAGGATGTAATGGCCCGCATCAAGCTGGTGCCAACCGAGCAACTGACGCCCGGAATGCAGAAGATTGCCAAAGCGGCAGCCGAACACAAGCTGAACCCGCGCATCTTCCAGGCGGCGGGCAACCTGCCGGAAGCATACGAAGCCTTCTGGGCCTTCTACGGGCCGCTGAAGTTGGAGGGGCTGCTGGACGCCCGGCTGAAGGAGCTAGTGCGTCTGAAGATAGCCGAGCTGAACGAGTGCGCCACTTGAAAGCTGGGCCGCGCTGTGCCGGCGGTGCAGCAGGGAATGACCGAGGCGATGGTGGCCTCGCTGTCCCATTTCGAGGATACCGATCTGCCCTACCGGGAGAAGCTGGCCGTCCGCTTCGCTGAGAAGATGGCCATTGACCATCAGAACGTGGACGATGAGTTCTTTGCCGAGCTAAGGCGGGAGTTCACCGATCCGGAAATCTTCGAGCTTGGGATGATTACCGGAATGTTCATTGGGTACGGGCGATTGCTGGCGATGCTGGACCTAGAGAATCCGGAGGAGCCGGAGGGCTAGAGGTTATCTGGGCTTACCAAAAGAGTTTACAAAGGGCCGGTCTGGAAGAAAATGGCAAGGAGCAGTAACAGCAATCTGTCTGACCCGGACCCCTTTGGATGGGGGATTTCTCTGTTATCGGCGTTGTTCAGCGGCGCATCATACCTAGAGACGAGGCGTCAGAACAGGCTCACTGCTGAAGAGCGGGAGGGAAGGTTTCGCCGCACTTGGTTTTCGGCGCGAAGAACGGTGATTCATTCGCGCAGAGTGGTCGAGGAATTTGCCACCTATGTTGAAGAACTCGGCTTCGGGAACGATGAATTCAGGTTTGGCGGAAGAAGACTAGATTTACCCAGAGAAGTCGTCAGAGACATCCGGCGCCTGCACGCAAACTGCCTTATGAACGCTACACATTTGGCGGACGACCTCGACGACCTGAGCGAATATCTTGGCGAGTCTTATAGTTCGATTGTCAAGCGCATCCAAGAACGGCTGATTGAAGCCCAAATGCCGCATACTTACGATGCCATCGTTTTGTTGGTCAGGGATGGTGTCAGCCTGTATGAGGAGCTGCTCCAAGCGATCAGCGATCATGAAGGATTCTAGCAGAGGGTGGTCCGTGAAGTTTGACACAATTGACCGGCTTCGCTATCTTAATGGCAGTTGGTTGAGTTGGTTGAACGGGGGGCCTCTTTTGAGGCCCCTTTCGTTTTGTCCATCTATAAGTTTCTGGAAGATAAGTCACTTCGGCAGGTTACTTGATGACCCCGTGGCGCTCGAGGATTCGGGCTAACTCGGCGACGCCTTCGTAGTTTTCCTCCGGCGTGGGGTAGCCGAAACAGAGGCGGGCTGAGTTGTGGCCGCGGCCCTCGGGTGAGAAGAGCACGCCGGAATAGTAGCCGACGCCTTCCTGGAACGCTTGCTCCTGCACGGCCTCCAGGTCAGTCCCTTCGGGGAGGGTCAGCCAGACGTAGAGGCCGCCCTCGGGCTTGGTCCAGGCGGCAGCGTCGCCGAAGTTCTCGCCCAGCGAGGCCAGCATGGCGTCGCGCTTGGCCCTCAGCGTATCGTTCTGCTCGCGCACGTGGCCTTCCAGGTCGCCGTGGTTCATGTACTCGGCGATGGTCAGGGCGGCGAAGTGGTTGACGGCTCCGCCCATCTTGAAGGCCCAGGCGCGGCTGGTCACCTCCGGTGGGGCCACCAGGTAGCCCATACGCATCCCCGGCGCGATGGTCTTGGAGAAGGAACCGACGTATATCACCTGGCCGGTGTCGTCCAGCGAGTGGAAGGAGGCCACGTCCTCGCCCTCGAAGCGCAGGTCAATGTAGCAGTCGTCCTCGAACACCGGGACCCCGTGTTGCCGGGTGACTTCCAGCACCTTCTTGCGCCGCTCCAATGTCATGGTCCAGCCCAGCGGGTTCTGGAAGGTGGGGATGGTGTAGAGGTACTTGACCTTGCGCCCCTCGCCCTTGAGCCGCTGGATAGCGGCGTCGAGGTCTTCGGGGATGATGCCGTCCTCGTCGCACTTGATGCCGACCACGTTGGCCTTGTAGCGGCGCAATGAGCGCAGGGTGCCGAGGTAAAGGAACTCCTCGGTCAGCACGGTGTCGCCGGGGTCGGTCAGGGCCTGGATGACCATGGATATGGCCTCGCCGGAGCCGCCGGTCAGGACGATCCCCTCGGGGTCAACCTGCATATTGCGGCTGACTCGCAGCCGCTCCGCCACCAGTTCCCGAAGGGGCAGGTATCCGCCGGGGTCGGTGTAGTAGGCCAGGTCGCGGCCCTCGCGGTCAAGGACGCTGCGCACCGCGTCAGCCAGCCCGTCCAGCGGCAGGGTGTCGGGGTTGGGATAGGCGACGGCGAAGTCGTACCTGGCGTGGCGGGTCTTGCCGGGCACCACTTCCGGCACTCCGGCGGCGAACAGTCCCTCGTAGCTGAACTTCTCTGGCATGACAGCGGCTCCTTTGCGGCTAAATGGTTGGCGGGTACAGCACGGGAATGTCTTGTACATCTATGAAAACGTCGAGGACGTAGGCCCCGACCCACGGGTCAAGGGCGTAGCTGGTCTGGCGGACTCCCAGGAACACTTCCTGGAGCTGAATGGCGGCCTGCCATTCGGCCACCGATTGGGGGCCGTTCATCTCGCGGTCGTTGACGAAGAAGAGGTTTACCAGGTAGGCGTCGTGGCCGTTGAGTTCGCGCAGCCAGTACAGGTGGGCCAAGCGGTTGGCGTACTGGTAAAAGCTGGTTGACCAGTCGGCCGGGGACTTGGAGTTTACGAAGTTCTTGACCGTCCGCAGGCTTTCCTGAATCTTCTGCTGCGCTGATTCTCCTCGGGCCTGGGATGGAGCGGTCACCATCTCGGCGATGTGGGCCTTCGCTTCGACCAGGAGAATTTGCCCCTTGTCGGTGACGGCGAGGCCGTCCCACTGGGGGCCAAAGCGGGGCCAGAAGTCGGCCAAGTCGAGTTGCGTTTGTGAAGGAGCGCGGAAATACTGAGACCCGGCCAGCCGGTCTATGAAGGACTGGTCGCGGTATTCCGCATAGTGGTCGGCGGCCAGCGGAGAACGCCAGTCTATGTCGCTAGGCGGCGCGGACAGCCGTTGAGCAATGGCATCGCCCAGCAGCCCAGGGCGGCAGTTGACCAAGACTTGCAGCCAGCGACGGCTGCCCCGGTTGGCGGCGGCTGGGTCGGTTATGGTGCGGGTCATGGTTATTTCCCGATGAATGACTGGTGTTCACTTGACTGGTATGTCTCTGATGTCAACGAATGCAGGGACGATATAGCTGTCTAATTGATGTCTTCGGGGAATTCCCAATGCCTTCGTCTCTGCAGTGATGGCATTTTCCCATTCCGCGACCGTTGACGGCCCTCCCATCTCCTCATCGTTCAGGAAGTAAAGCATTACCAAGTATGCAGGTAAACCGTTCAGTACGCGCAAAAGGTACAGGTGTGCCAAACGATTGGCATATTGAAAATATCTGGACTGTGCCCAATCAATGGATTGGCCTGCACGAAGAAATTCCTGTGTATCTCGCAGGCTGCGTTCTATCAATGGGCGAGAACTATCTCCCGCGCTTGTTCCAGTGCCGCGCAGTTCGTTAGTATGGGATTTGGCCTCGACCAGCAGAAGTTTTCCTGGATACGCTCGGCCAAGTGCATCCCACTGTGGCCCCCTGTTAGGCCAAAAGCTGCTGAGAGTTGACTTCGATAGCCTGATTTCTAGTCTGTCTAAAAATGCTTCGTCTCTGTATTCCGAGTAGCTATCGTTTTCTAGGGGAGACAGCCATTGAATTTGACCGGGAGGCGACTCCAGCCTACGGCAAATCTTGCGGTTAAGCAGAAGTGGGCATTCGTTCACCACTGTCTGCAACCATAATTGACTTCCAGCGTAGGCTGGATTTTGAGGGTGGCGGCCCATACTCGACTTATCTTCTTCCTAATAATACCGCGAGAACACCGGCTCTTCGCGGGTGATGATCTCCAGCACCACCGGCTGGCCGCCTGCGGCGATGCCCTGGGCGCGGGCGAGGGCCGGGGCGATGTCGGCTGGTTGGGTGATGGTCTCGGCGTGGCAGCCGAGGCTGTCGGCCATCTTGGTGTAGTCGCCGGTGAGGAACTTTGAGCCGTACTTTTCGACGGCGATGGGGATGTTCTTTTCGTAGCCGCCCATTGCGCCGTTGTTGATTATCACGGTGATGGTGCCTATCTTGTTGCGGCTGGCAGTCTCGAAGTCGGTGCCGCACATTCCGACGGCGGTGTCGCCCATCAGGTTGACAACCGTCTTTTCCGGGGCGGCCAGCTTTGCTCCCATGGCGTAGCCTAGGCCCGCGCCCAACTGGGTGGAGTTGCCCCAGCCGATGTAGCCGCGCGGCGTGGTTGTTTCGTAGAAGGGCACTATCTGGTCGCGGGGATTGCCGGAGTCGTGGGTAACTATGCTGTTGGCCTTGTCCAGCCCGTTGTTCAGCTCCCATACCACGCGGTAGGGGCTGATTGGGATGTCGTTGGAAGTCAGGCGCGGCATCCACTCGGACAGCCATTCGGCCTTGATGGAGGCAATTTCGGCGGCTGTATCTGACTGTCCTGAACCTGCCGAAGGACGCCGCCCGCTGTCACCGAGCGCGTTCTTGACCTCGTCAATAAGCTGTTGCAGCACCAGCCTGGCGTCGCCCAGCAGCATATCCTCCAGGCCGTACTCGCCGTTGAGGTCGCGGTCGTCCACGGTGGACTGAATGATGGCCTTGCCCACCGGCACGGGGGCCGACGCCAGGGTCTTGTTGAAGCTGGTGCCGATGCCGAAGACCAGGTCGGCTCTGCGGAGGAACTCGCCGACGGCGCGGGTGCCGGTGTTGCCGCCGGTGCCCAGCGACAGCGGGTGATTCTCCGGGAAGCCGCTCTTGCCGAGAGTGGTGGTCATTACCGGCGCGTTGAGCAGTTCCGATAGCTCCACCAGTTCCGGCGTGGCCTCGGCGTAAAGGACGCCCTGCCCGGCGTAGATGACCGGGCGGGCGGCGTCCATCAGGCGGCGAGCCACTCTCGCGGCGTCCACGGGGTCGGCGGCGGTGCGGCGCTTGGTGATGGGAGTGTAGAAGAATTCGGACTCGTCAATCTCGCCGTTCAAGACGTCGGTAGGGGTTTCCAGCACCACCGGGCCTGCCGGGCCCGCTCGAAGCTGGGTGAAGGCGCGGCGAAGCATCTGCGGCACGCGCTCCGGGGAGTTGATCATCCCGGCCCACTTGGTGACGCCGCTATAGTTGCGGGTGGCCGAGAAGTCCGAGGTCATGGTAGTGCGGCTGGAGCCTTCGTGTCCCGGCAGCATCAGGATGGGCACGCTGTCGGCATATGCTTGGGCGACACCGGGGAAGGCGTTTTCGATGCCGGGGCCAGCCTGCACGATGCAGACGCCGGTCTTGTGGCCGTTGTTGATGCGGCTGTATGCGTCGGCCATGTTGACCGCGCCGCGCTCCATGCGGGCGATGACCGGGCGGATGCCGGCGGCGGCGATGGCGTCAATCAGCGTGTTGTTCGGGAAGCAGAAGGCGAGTTCCACGCCTTCCTGCTTCAGGATGTTGGCAATGGCGGTTTTTCCCTGCATGGTTCCTCCAGAGGCTTCGATTGCGGAGATTGTACTACGGAATGCGGAATAAACGCCGAGTTCGCCGAGACCGCCGAGTAAATCTATAAGAAATCTCTGCGCTCTTGGCGGTCTCGGCGTTTAATAAAGGTCTTCGTCGGAGAAGAAGGGCTGGTTGGCGTACTCGCTGGTCTGCCCCATGAGCCGGGCGGTGTTGAGCAGACAGGCGCGGCGGTAGAGGACGAGGATGGCCTGATTTACCAGTATCTGCGGCTTGTTGATGGTGCGCCCGTGTTTGTGGGCCAGCCAGGCCGAGTGCCCGGCGGCGAAATACTGTTCCAGGAAATCCGTCGGCTCCACCTCGACGGCGCAGGCTTCGAGAATCTCGTCCGGCGCGTCGGCGCAGAGGATGTCGGGCTCCTCCGTCGCCATGCGGAGGAAGTGCTGTTCGCGGTCAGGTTCCATAAGGTGTTGTCCGCCTTCAAGTTGGTCTGGGACGATATGATACGATGATGCTACACGGAGGTTGGAAATGGCAATGGCAGAGCGGGAACAGTTTTCGAGTCAGCTTGACTCAGGGATGCTCTTCAGGTTGCGCGAAATCGCAGACCGTGAAGAGCGCGAATTTCACGAAGTGTTAGAAGACGCGGTTCGCGGTTACCTAAAATATCGCACCAACGACGTAATGGGGCCAGAGATGTCCGCGTATCTCGACGTCATACTGGAACGGATGGGACGCTTCCAGAAGATGAGGGAGTTGAGGGAGCAGAAGACTGAATGACGCCAATGCGCCGATTCCCCAGCATTGAGACAGTCATTCAGGTTCATGCTGATCTGATTTCCCAATTTGGCGGCGTACCCGGAATTCGGGATGCAGAGGCATTGGAATCCGCACTGTTGCGTCCGTGGGTGGGAGACTACGATGGCATTGCGGCCGAAGCCGCCGCTCTCATGGAAGGGCTGTTCCATTACCGTCCTTTCTATGATGGCAACAAGCGCACCGCCACGGCAATAGGGGAGATATTTCTGCAAGGAAACGGTTATTTCATTGCGGTTGATGACATATTTGACGCCTTTTACTTCTTCGTGCAGTAGTTCGATGATGGAACGTTCCTATTCCACAACCTTTACCCTTGGCTCTCTGAGCACATCAGGCCACGACCTTAACGCAAAAGTCCGCCGGGGTAAGAACCAACCGGCGGACTGCTACTTCTGCGCTTAGGCCCTGACCAGGAATCAGAGGTTTAGCTGCGGGATGAGGTAGCGGCTGAGCTTGTTGTATATCTGCAGGCGGCTGCGCTGGGTGTCCACCACGATCAGCCGGTTGTTCTCGGTGTCGTATTCGATGGCCGTGGGCTGGGCGAAGGTCCATTCCGGCTCGGTGGTGCGCACCTCGCGGCGGCGCTTGGCGTAATCGGCGTTGGCGTCCACCGTCATCTGCGCCCAGGCGGAAAGCTGCTGGGCATCGCCGACCAGGCT
This sequence comes from Chloroflexota bacterium, assembly GCA_009840175.1. Classification (GTDB taxonomy): domain Bacteria; phylum Chloroflexota; class Dehalococcoidia; order Lucifugimonadales; family UBA3495; genus VXOI01. The sequence goes on from VXOI01000081.1 coordinate 20,118, forward strand.
GGTCAGGAACTTGCCGTCGGCGTCGAAGATGTGGACCCGACCCTTGCCCCAGCGGTTGTCGCTCCAGTCGCAGACGTATACGTCGCCCTCGGGGTCAACGGCAACGTCGGAGGGATAGTTGATCTCGCCGCGCTTGTTGCCTTGGCGGCCGAACTGGGCCACGAAGGCGCCGTCCTGAGTCAGCTTCTGAACCCGATGGTTGCCGGAGTCGGCGACATAGACATAGCCGTCCTGGTCTACGGTGATGCCCCATGGGGAGTCGAACTCGCCCTCTCCGGATCCCTTGCTGCCGAAGGAGCCGATGAACGCGCCGCCGGTGGTGAACTTGCGGACCTGGTGGCTGCGCCCGTCTGTTACGAACAGGGTGCCGTCAGCGGAGAGGGCGATGCCGCAGCTTCCGTTCTCACCGGCGTCGTCGGCCGGCACCGTGGAGAAGTGGCGCTGGTAGCCGCCGTCAGCGTCGAACACCGAGACACGGTTGAGCCATTCGTCGGCCACGTACAGGTTGCCATCGCCGTCAGAGGCGATGCCGGCAGGCCAGATGACCTGGCCGTCGTTGTTGCCGTAGCGGCTGAACTCGCCGATGTATTCTTCCTCGCCCCAGGTTCCGCCCAAGGCGACCTTGGAAATGCGCTGGCCGACACCGGTGCGGTTCCAGCCGACGTTGCTGATGGACTCGCTGCCGCGGTTGGCGACGTATACCACGCCGTTGGGAGCGATGGTCAGGGCGACCGGGGTGTTGAATCCCATGCCGGTCTGCGCGCCGCGTCCCACGTTGTGGCTGTAGTCGAAGGTGCGGCCGGCCACTGTTTCAGTTAGCATTCGTTTCCTCCATTGTACGGTTCACTCCCACCCTAACCCTCCCCCCTCAGGGGGAAGGAAGGCCCGGGGTTTGTGGGTAGAGGGTTGCCGCGTTAGGGCGGGTTTCAAACCCGCCCCTGCTCAAATTCCGAAGTGATGCCGGGCCGCTTAGGCCAGGATGGGCAGCTTTTCGTAGGTTGCGCCCACCAAGGGGTTGGCGTCCAAGCCCATCCAGTCTTCGAGGACGGTGGTGTACAGGCCGCGGTAGTCGTAGTTGGGGACTACGTCGCCCTGCTCCAGGTCCTTCTCTTCCATGGAGGGCATTTCGCTGTACTGGCCGCCCTTGACATTGCTGCCGAACATGAAGGCCGCGCCGCCAGCGCCGTGGTCGGTGCCGGAGCCGTTGTCGTGGGTGCGGCGGCCGAACTCAGTGAACATCAGCACCACGACTTCCTGGTCGGCGTCGTGTTCCTTGAGGTCGTCCAGGAAGGCGTCCAGGGCGTGAGAAACGTCGAACCACAGCTTGTCGTGCATTCCGGTCTGGTTGGAGTGGCTGTCGAAGCTGCCGTGATCAACGTAGAAGATGCGGGTGCCGAAGTTGGCCATGTGCACCTGGGCGATGCCCTTCAGCTTCTTGGCGATGGGCGTGTCCGGGTACTCCACGTCGGAGGAGTAAATTCTGGGGGCTTCCTTCAGGATGTCTGCGCCCTCAAGGGTGTCCAGGCCGGTCTGTCCCATGTAGTCCATGACCGCGCCGGAGCCGATGGCCGGGGAGTACATCCGGGCGAAGCGGTCCAGGACCTTGTTGCGCTGTTCGCCGGCTATGTTGGGCAGCAGGCCGTAGTTGTCGAGGTCGTCAACAACCGCCACCGGCACGCCGGGCAGGGCCAGGGCGCGGAAGAGCGCCGGGCCGAAGCTGACGGTGGTCAGAACGTTTTCCTTGTTGGGGTCTATGTCCCGGGTGGCGCGGCCCAGCCAGCCCTCGGTTCCCAGCTTGTCCGGCTCACAGGTGTGCCAGATGTCCATGGAGCGGAAGTGCGAGCGCGGGGAGTTGGCGTAGCCGATGCCGTGGACGATGGCCATGTCGCCGCGGTCGTAGACGTGCTTCAGCGGAGCCATCTCGGGGTGGAAGCCGATCTTGTCGTCAATGGGGATGATCCGCTCTTCGGCGATGCCGACGGCGGGGCGGTTGTCCCGGTACAGCGGGTTGCTGTAAGGGATCACCGTGTTCAGGTAGTCGTTGCCCCCGGTGAGCTGGAATACTACCAGGACCGGGTCCTTCTTGGTGCTGGTCATTCTTGAATTTCCTCCTGCCGCCGTCTCTTGTCTGAATGACGGGGCGGTCTCTTGATCGCGTGACCGGTTCAGGTGAGCGCGGAACAAAATGCTCCGCGCTCGTGCATTCCAACTCGGTTAGGCGTACTGGTATTCGCGCAGGGAGACGATGAGCTGTAGCAGCTCCGATACGCGGCGGGTGGAGTCGGCCACTTCGCCCTCGGTTCCCCAAGCGAACTCGCCGCCCTCGCCGACGAAGCCGATGAGCTCCTCGCGGCTCTCGCTGGTGACTTCCAGCGGGCCCATCAGGTCGAGGCAGCCGTCCACGGCCTCGGCAGCGCTGCTCACGCCACTGGCCTGCAGGCGGTCAACCATGTAGCGGATGCCGGGGCGGGAAACGTCGCCCACCAGGTCGGCGGTGAAGTTGACGCGCCGCATCAGTGAGCCGCTGTTGATCCACTCGGCGCCGGTGTGCCAGCCTTCCACGCTGGGCGGGTTGAGCAGGTCCTGGCCCATGTAGCTGGGCTGGCGCGACAGATCGCCAATGCCGGGGGCCGGGAACTCTGCGCCGCCGACCATGCGGAGCGTGCCGACCACGACCTCAGTGGGGTTCTTCAGCCGGGCGAAGCGGGCGTTCTTGAAGAAGTCGGAGTTGAAGATCAGCCGCAGGGCCGCCCTCATGTCGTATTCGTTTTCGCGCAGCGCGTTGGCGATGGCCTCAACGGCCTCCGGGTCGTTGGGAGGGGTCACCGACCAGGCGGGAACCTGCGCTTCGTCGGCCACGAAGAAGTTGTACAGGTGGCGGGCGATGAAGCGGGCGCAGGAGGGATGCTCGCTGATGATGCGAACGATGTCCTCGCCGTTGAAGTCGCCGGTGTGTCCCAGGAAGGTCTTCTCGGTGTCGTCATGGTCGTCGTCGCGGTACTCGAAGAACCAGTCGTGGCGGCCGATGGGCCCGCGCGGCAGCTTGGGCTCGATGGTCCAGCCGGTGAAGGCGCGAGAGCACTCGCGAACGTCGACCTCGGTGTAGTTGCCGACGCCCATGCTGAACAGTTCCAGCAGCTCGCGGCCCCAGTTCTCGTTGACCGCGTCGGCGTGGTTCTCGCAGTTGTCCAGCCAGTAGATCATGGCCGGGTCCTTGGCCATTTCCACCAGCAGTTCTCGGAAGTCGCCCATGCCCTTCTCGCGGAACTTGACGATCATGTCCATCACGTCGTCGTAGTGGTCAACCTTGGAGACGCCGGTGGCGAAGATGCCGTGCCAGAAGAGAGTCATCTTCTCTTCCAGGGGGCGCTTCGTGTTAATCATGTCGTGGAGCCACTCGGCGGCGCCCATGCCGGGCAGAGTGCCGGGCCGCCAGGTCCAGGGGTGATACCGCATCATTTCGTTGCGGTCCTGCGCGGGCTGGTCTTCGGGATTGAGCAGTTCTTCCACGGTGGCCTCGTAGCCCTTGGCTACCCTGGCCTCCAGCTCTGCCCGGGTCGCGCCGAAGCCAGCGCGGCGCATCAGGTGAGCCATCAATGCGATGTCCTGGTCGCCCATGGTTTCCCTCCCTGCTATTAGGTTGTTTCTCGTTTGCGTGAGCCTGATGCGCGACGGCGCAACTCACCGCCAGCCACCAGGCTGGGTTGCCGGTATCTTAGTCGCGGCGGCTGCGGGTTGTCAATGACTGTGCGCCGGTCAGCGCCGCCGCCGGAACAGCCGCCAGACGGGGGTGGAAAAGCCGGGGAGCAGGTCGCCGCCGTCGAGAATGTCATCCTCTCCCAGCGTTACCGGGGCGGTGTTAAGGCGGAAAATGGTGATTGTGGCAGTCGGCGGGTCGGCGACCCAAACCTGTTGCGAACCATAGTTAAGCCACATAGCGGCTTTGGTTCTGACTTCAGGCCAAGAATTGCCGGGAGACTTGACCTCGACGGCCAGGTCGGGGGCGAGTTCAGGGAACCCTGGCCTGCCTCGGATTAGCCGACCCGGCGCAAACCAAGCTACATCGGGGGCGCGCACAGTGTCAGGGTCTCTGTCCAGCCGGTAGCCGGGTTCCCCTGATCGGACATCTCCGTAGTCGTAGTCGTCAGAGAATACGGTCAGGACAGTACCCGTCCTGACTACTGCTTCGCTGTGCGGGTCTCCACCAGGCATTTTTTCAATCAACACTCCCCGGATAAGCTCGAACCGCCGCCCGTCGCCCTTGGGCAGCTTCAGCAATTCCTCGGCGGTCATCAGCTTGTTGCTTACGGTAGTCATATGGCGTTCACCGTCTTAACGTTATCGGGCGTTTCTGGAGAGTCGCTCTACTCCTCCGGCGGCGGCGTCCAGCGGGGCGGTTCGCTGCCGGTCAGTTGCAGGATGCGGGCGGCGATGGCGTCCGTTAGCTCCCTGATGGTTTGCAACAGCCCCGGCGGGTCGTGCAGCCTTACCCTTGCGCCTTCGTAGCGGTATTCCACGGCGTACTTGGTCAGCCAGTACAGGCTCTCGCCGGCTGGGGTGTCGATTTCCGCGGGGTGACGTCGGATGATGGCGGCCAGCGAGGCTATGTCGTGGGTGTTCCGGTATTCGTCGTCCAGCGCGGAAATCCAGGCTTTGAGGGCGTTCTCGATGGCCTGCTGAGCGTGAAAGCCAATGTCTTCCCGCGGGCTGCTGGCGGCCACCAAGTCACTCATTGAGCGTATGTTTCTGGTGGCGGCTATGAAGCGCACCCGTATGTCGGGCCAGTTGGACGGTTCACCCGATAGTTCGCCGGGGAAGTCCTGGGGGTTGCCGGTCACGATAACTCCGTCCCGCATTGCCTGGCCGGTTACGTGGTTCTTGGCGCGGCGGTAGTATTGAAATTGAGTCTTCGGGAAAGTTACCACGTCCACGTTCAGGAAAAAGCCGTAGACTTCTTCCACGCTCCGGTGAGCGGCCTGGCAGAGGTCAACGTATCCGGGCCGCCAGTCGACTTCTTCATCGGTGTCATCGGTAATGACCAGCAGGTCAATGTCGGATTCTTCACGGTGGTCGCCTCGGGCGCGAGAGCCGAACAGGATGACGGCCACCGGATGCACGGCGTCGTACACGGCCTCGGCCACGGCTACGGCCTTGGGATCGCAGTTTTGCCTGACAGAAGTCTGTGTCATTGTTCTCACGGTGCTAGTCCGGCCCTACTCTACCAAGAGTAGGGATTGCCGCGCCCCGCTGTCAATTGACCGGCGCAGATGCCCACGGCTACACTTCCCGGGGGATTACAGGGCTGTCTGAACACTTAGAAGTGCAAGCGAGGAAAGCTATGCGACTGGAAGGAAAGGTTGCGCTGATTACCGGCGGAGCCCGCGGTCAGGGCGCGGCGGAATCCCGGCTCTTTGCCCGCGAGGGAGCGAAGGTGGTCATTGCCGACGTGCTGGATGCCGACGGAATGGCCGTGGCCGCGCAGATAAACGAACTGGGCGGCGATGCCACCTATGTTCACCTCGACGTTACCAGCCAGGATGACTGGCAGCAGGCCATCGCGGCCACGGTTTCGGCCTATGGCAAGCTGGACGTGCTGGTGAACAACGCCGCCATCTGGCGCGGCGGGCACGTGGCGGACACCAGCTCGGAACAGTGGGACACCGTTCTTGACATCAACGCCAAGGGCGTTTTCCTAGGGACCAAGCTGGCCATACCCGAATTGCGAAAGGCGGGCGGCGGCTCAATCATCAACATATCGTCCACCGCCGGTTTGGTGGGCAGCCTCACCAGCAGCGCCTACAGCGCATCCAAGGGCGCTGTGCGCCTGTTTACCAAGTCCACGGCAGTGCAGTATGGCGCTGAGAACATCCGGGCCAACTCAATCCACCCCGGCCCCATAGATACCCCGATGGGCGACCAGGTATGGCCCAACGCCGGAAGCCGTGAGGAAGTCATCGAGCGGACGGTGCTCAAGAGGATAGGCACGCCGGAGGATATAGCCAACGGGGCCTTGTTCCTTGCGTCGGATGAGTCGTCGTTTATGACCGGCTCCGAGCTGGTTATTGACGGTGGGGTTACCGCGCAGTAGGACGCCATTCAGCCTGGAAAACAGGCCGGCCCTCCAAAGAGGGCCGGCCTCAACTTGTTAGCTGCCTTGCTGGTTAGCTGCTTTGCATGATCTTGCTTAACCCCCCAGCAGGTCCGCCAGCGGCCCTACGGGCCCCACTTCTTCCAGACCATCCAGCATTTCCAGCGCGGCTTCTGCGTCCTGCGAGTTGAGGGCGACGTTGGCGCAGTCGAGGAACTTGACCCGCACGTCGTCGCGGGTGACGCCGCGGAGGGCGCCGGTGGTGGCGCGGTCGGCCCGCTCGGTCAGCACCCGGCCATCTTTCAGGTGGACATCCACGCGGTTGTGGGCCTCGGTCCAGCTTAGTTGTCCTTCGTAGCCGGGATGGCGACGCATCTCTATGCGGGGGATAAGCGTCTGGGCCTCGGAGCGCATCACCTGTTCGTCGCTAAAGCTGTCCAGACCAATTTGCCCGTCAATTATTTCGGCAGCCAGGCAGTATTGCATACTGAACTTGCCTTCCAGCCCTCCCGTGGGTCGGGAGTGGATGAGAGAGCGGGGCGGGTCGAAATCCACCAGCACGTCTATGTAGTCCACGTCGCCCGCGGAGAAGGACTCGCGGCGCAGCAGTTGAGACGTGGCGTCGAGGGCCAGGTGGGCGCTGCCGCAGCAGGGATATTTCTTGATTTCGATGCCCGATTCCACCATGAAGCAACGGCTGCCCAGGGAGGCAGCGGCCTTGTCGGGGTCGTAACCGTTGCCGCCGGAGAAGGCGCGCATGAAGCCGAAGCGGCCTTCGAGGGCATCGTCCGATGCGGTGAAGCCTGCCCGCACCAGCTTGGCGGCGTTGACCCCGGCGCGGCAGGCGGCCCCGGCATGGTAGGGCTTGGTCATGGTGCCGAAGTTCTGGCGCAGCCCGGACGCCTGCGACGCCGCCAGCGAGACCGCCATGGCCGTCTGCTCCGGGGAGAGCCGCAGCAACCGAGCGGCGGCGGCCGCCGCGCCCAACGCGCCCAGCGGCCCGGTGGGGTGCCAGCCCAGGTCGTCGTAATAGGCCGGGCTGATGGCGTCGCCCACGGCGCAGGCAACCTCGAAGCCCAGCAGGTAGGACAAGAGCAGTTCGCCGCCGGTGGCGCCCACCTCCTCGGCCAGCGGCAGGGCCCCCGGTATCAGCGCGGCGCTGGGGTGAGTCTTGGTGATGAAGGTAACATCGTCGTAGTCCAGGGCGTGGGACATCGCGCCGTTGACCAGCGCGGCCTCCAAGGAGGTGGTCTTGAAGCCCCGGCCGATGACCGTGGCCTGCGGCATTCCACCCAGAGAAGTGATGTAGTCGCACAGCACGTCGGCCAGCGGTTCGCGCGAGCCAGCCAGAGCGCAGCCGAGGCAGTCGGTGATAGCGGCCTTGGCCGCGTCAATGGCGTCGGGTGGGAAGTCCTCCAGCCCGGTGTTGGCGATGTATTCAGCGATTCTTTCAGTCAAATTCATGGCAACTCCCGGCCAATGGCTCCTTGATTAAGAAGGAAGATTTACGGCCAGTAAACCACTCTCTGAAAGAATTGGCAATTTCTGGGCAGTCGGTTTAATCAGCAAACATGAGGTTGACGCGAATCGCCGGGGATGTAGGAAAAGGGTACTATTTCGTGGATAACTTACCCGATTTTCGTGGATAACCTGATTGCAGCGTGGAAAAAGAGGGCCTTCTGGAAGGCTCGTTAAACATCGGTCGCCTTGCCGACGCCGGGCGGGAGCGTTATCATTGCGGAAACTCGGAACCCACGCCAATCATCTCGACGGAGGAGATATGAGCACCGAAATCAAGGGCAGGGAGTTGAAGGTCCTTCACGGCGTTGCCGCTCCCGAATCCACGGCGCAGACTCCCGGCATGATCCGTAAGCCTGGTGTTGACAGTAGCACCGCCGGGGCGGAGAAGATCTGGCTGGGCCACGTGGAATGCGTTCCCAACACCATGGGGCCGCCCCACAATCACGGCGAAGCGGAGACGGCGGCTTATGTGCTGAAGGGCCACATCCGCGTCTACTACGGCGAGGACTTCAAGGAATATGTGGAGGCCGGCCCTGGCGACTTCATCTTCGTTCCGGCCCACTTCGACCATATTGAAGGCAACCCTTACGACGAGCCAGCCGAGGCGGTGCTTTCGCGCGGCCCCGACAACATTGTCATCAACCTGTAAGAGTAATCCACGGGGGGGCGGGCGGGGGGGGGGCGGGGGGGGGGGTGGTGGGGGGGGGGGGGGGGGGGGGGGG
>VXOI01000028.1 GCA_009840175.1 Chloroflexota bacterium
CCCGGAACTGGTGGGGCTAACATAGAGGGTGGTACAACTACAGGGGGCAGGTCACTTCTCCCGCGCTCGCTCCCGGATGAAGCTGCTTTCGCCCTGTACCAGGCCACCCTGGCGGTAGACGACGCCCTGGCCGGGCACCTCGCCCAGCACGGCCATTGCCTTCTCCCGCAGTTCGGGAGTCCAGGGCCGCCGCCCGTTGGCCACGGAGCACAGGTGGCTGTAGTTGACGCCCATCAGGACGGCCAGTTCCTTGAGGGTGTGGCCGCAGCGCCGGGCAGCCGCTCGGAGCTCGCTCTCGGCCTTGCCGTTGTTCTTTCCGGTCTGGGCGTCCTTGTCCTGTACGGGGTTGCCGTCGCCGCCCGTGTCGCCGGTGGCGGCGAGGTTCTGGGTGATGCCGGTCTGGTCGATGCTGGTGGTCGCCTTCATGTCGCTTTCTCCGAAAGGCGGAAAGCGAGGCGGCCCGAATGGACCGACCCCGCTCTCCGGTTCAAGATGCAGGTCGTTGGGTGCGGTCCATTCCGCCGCTGGGGTGTTCGCCGTTGGCGAAACACGAAGAGCGGGGTCGCCTCCCCTCGTTGGGAGAGACGGCCCCGCTCTTTGTCGCCTATTCGATTGTCAGTAGCGGCCCACCGAGCCGCCCGGGTTGCCGCTGCGCCACGCTTCGGGCAGCGGGCTTTGGGTTGTTACCGCCGGTTCACCGGTTGCTCCAACCGGCCCGTGGCGGCGAGGAATTCACAATAATCGTTGTTGCTGTGTATCACCTCCTCGATGTGGTCTGAGTTGTGGTAGTCGCCCTTGTCCCCGACATGCTCCTCGTTGCCACCCCGGTTGCCTACTGAGGCAACGGCGCCGGTGATTGATGCGACAACCTGTCGTTTGACCCCGATTCCCGCCACTCGCACCGCCCTATTGGGGAACGCCGCCGTTGCTCATTAGGACCCGTCAATGCCCGTGTCGGCCAGCTATAGCCATGGGATTTTCGGATCTTTGACGGCTCGGTTAGTACCGGCCCACGCCATCCCGCGCCAGACGCACCGCTCCCAGGGTAGGGTAGGGTTCAGCAGTGCAAGCCGGTCCGAACGGAGGACGCACTGGTCCCAGGGTCGGACAAGGCAACAGGAAATGGCGATCGGGGAAATTGGCACAGGATGCAGTTCGCACCGGGTGAGGGTTCCTGGGAAACAAACCGGAGAATGGCGGGAAAGGGAGAGCTGCGCAGTCCGGCAGGGTGCTACGCCGTCAGCGGCCAGCCCGAGGGGAACTGCGTGGCAATATCAAGCGTCCGGCCTGTCGCTGCTGTCGGAAGGCCGGAGCGTGTTGGAGCCACGGCCCCGCCGCCTGTTCAGGCGGCTACGCCGCAGCCGTAGGAGAGCAGCCGAGGCGTTGTCCACACTCCAGCCGCAGGATGAAGATTGCGAAGCGGGTGAGCCGCTCCGCTGGTGATTACCTGATGGATGTGGGTATCCGGGACGCCGCGCTGTTTCTGTTCACCACCCCCTTGCCGATGATGATGTTATACCTGGTTGGGATACCGCCTCGGTAGGGTTCCGGCCGGGGCGCCGCGAGCAATACCCGCCAGGCCTCGGCTTGGCTCGGGACCGGAGGCGTTTGGCCGCGCCTCGTGCCCGACGCCCGGTGGCGGGAAGGATCAGTTCCCAGCCAGCGGACGGGTGTCCAGCGAAGGGAGGGATCAACTCCCAGGCGCTGAACGGCGCCCGGCGGGAGAGGGACTTGAACACCCCAACCGCCGGACTGCCCAACGGGAGAAGGACTTAAACACTCCAACCCGTTGGACTGGACCGGGGACGGAGAGCTGCGTCGAATCCGCCTGGTCCGGTCCGCGCTGCTTGCGGAGAGCTACGTCGAATCCGCAGCGGCAGCATTCCCTCTTGGGGACTTTGGGGAGAGCGAATCATCCTTACGGTCAACCCGGGCAACAGGGAATCGTGCCCCCAGGATTTCTATGGCTGGAAACCCTAGTAAAGCCAGATAACCATTCAATCGTCGCACACTCCAAGCCCGTTGCATAGTCCCTTGCAGCACCCCACCGGACAAGTGTTCAGTAATCTTCGGTAAAGTTCAGAAAAGTTAACAAAAGCTGACTGCCAACTCAATTCGGTCCGGCGCCGACTACCGCTGCCACAGACTCAGCGTCAACTCTCGCCGCAGCCGTGCCGACGTCTCATCCCCACTGCTGCTCGTCCCGCAGCGCCCCGGCGTCGCTCCTTGCGGCGATCAGGCCACCGCATTCTCCAAGGGCCGACCATCTGGCGCTCACAGTTGGCGCCTTCTGCCAGGCCAGTTGCAAAAATGCAACTATTGAACGTGGCCGATGCAACTGGACCCTCAATCCGGCCGGTGGCAAAAATGCCGCTCCCAGCTATGAAACATGACACTCCCGGCTGGAACGTACCCGCAAGTCGAAGTGTTCACTGTTCACCTCCTGTAGAGGGCGATTTCCGGCTCTTCCAGCTTTGAAATTACCCGACTTGCATTTTTGCAACCGGGGTCCAATCCCTGTACACCCCCGCGACATCAAGAACGCTGGCTTCGGCCCCAGACCCTATAGGGTCGCTCATATGAGCGGCCCCATGGGAGGTTATGCCGGGCGCCCGGTTCGTTCAAACTTGCTGAAGACGCCGGCGAAAACATCCAACGCCGCGACCTTCGAGAGGCAAACGACGTGACGCTGCAACCGACACCCAGGCCCGGTCCCCGGCCACGCTGCCAGAGGCGTCTTCTTGTCGACCCCTGGAGGGAGATTTGCACGATTTCCGCCCGGCGCGTCCTGATTTCTTGCAGACCCCCTACCCCGGTTTTGCGTCCCGGTGCTGAACCGGCGCCTTTCAACAAACTGTTAACAGGTTTGGGCCTTTTTCCGCCCGATTCGTTCCTGTTTCAGCTTTGAAACCAGCAGTTTTGCGGCCTCACGACAAACACCAAATTGCTGTACACCCCCAATAACGCGAAGCGGGAAGTGAAAAAAGGAGAGCCTGAAAGAGGCCGCATCCGTGCGGCCCCCTATGAGGGGTCTTTTTCGGTGTCCCGATGTCCCACACTGACCAGCAGCGCCGGCGACGATGCCGGCGGCCCAAATCAACCCAAACCGGTGCGAAGTGAACGAGATGATTCTGATAGCGAAACGACGGCTCAACACGGAGGCCCAATCACGCGACCCCCGGCCCCGGTGTAGCCTGCCGA
>VXOI01000098.1 GCA_009840175.1 Chloroflexota bacterium
TCCGGCGACACCGCCGCCGTCACCCTGCGGGCGGCCCACGACCTGGACCTGAAGGTGCGGGTCTTCGGCGGCAGGACGGGCCGGACCCTGAAGATGGGCGCCAACGCCGTGGTCCATTCCGGGGAAGGCAAGACCTACAACCTGACCCTGGACGGACCCTCGCCGTCCTTCACCTTCTCCTGGACGGACTCCCTGGGCTTCTCCGGCGCGGTGTCGCTGAAGAGCGACCGGATTCCCTACCCCCTGCCCAGGTACGACGGCGGGCTGTGCGACCTGGAAATGACCTCCCTGGAGTGGACGCCGGGCAGCATCAGGGGCGTCATCGTCTCCGAGTGCATCATCGAGACCAGGCAGGAGGTGGAACTGCCGGTCTACGGCGGCCACTTCAGCCAGTCGGTTCCGGCGCTGCTGAACACATCGGTGACTAGCATCACCGGTACGGTGGCCGTCGCCGCCGGCGGTCATCGCACCGTCGCCTCATTCGTGCCAGACGGCCAGACGAGTTTCATCCTGCCCGTCCCCGACCGGAAGGCAACCCACGACCTGGAGGTCATGGCGGAGCTGACGGCGACTCTGAACGTGCCGCTGCCGCCCATGTTGCAGACCACCCACCACCCGGCCCGCACCGACGTTTACCGGCGCACGGTAAGCCTCTCCTGCGGGGAGTGCTCCACGTCCCGGACGGTCGTCATTCGGGTCTACCACCCGGCGCACGTGCGGGCGGTGGAGAACCGGCGCGCTCCCGTGACCCGCACCAGGCCGGAGACCCTGCCCCTGGTAGACGCCCTGGGCCTGGGGACCGACAACTCGTTCCGGTACCTCACGGTGCCGCCGCCCAAGCCGCCCCCGCCGAAGGCCGAGCAGACGGAGGCGGGCGATTCCGGTTGGTGGAACTGGCCATGGTAGGGCGCTGGTCGAACATCCTGCTGGCCCCGGTGGCGGCCATGTCGTCTGTGGCCGCCGTCGCGCCCCAGGCTGAGAGGGACCGGATGCTGGACGCCTTCGACACGGTGCTGACGGGCATGGCCTACGCCGGGGCGGGCCTGTGCCTCTTCGCCATCGTCTGGGCCGGTTTCGTTCTGATGGCCGAGGGTGCCGAGGGCGAGACCCGCCGGGGCCGGGCCAGGAACGCCGTGGTCATGGCAATCGTCGGCCTGGTGGTGGTGCTGCTGGCCAAGGGCATTGCCGCCGCCATCAGCAGCGGCATCGTCCCCATTATGCCCGGTCCGTAGTGATTTCCATCCGACAGGAGAAGGAGATACCGGAAATGAAAGCGACATTGCCTAACATCAGGAACCTGGCCTTCCGCGCCAGGCGAGACCGGAACCACGACTCCGGCGGCAACCCGGACAACGTGGAAGCGGCGGAAGTTGACCCGGAACTGCCCAAGCCGCCGCCGGACCTGAACCTGTTCTTCATGCTGTCCCACCTGGAGGAGGACGGCCCGGTGCGACTGGACGGGGTGAAGCTGGCGGTCAGCGAGGTGATGGGACTGGAGCTGGACGAGCCCAAGCTGGGCGCCTTCGCCGGTTCCCTGAACGCCCTGGACTTCCCGGTGCAACTGCTGGTGCGCCAGCACCCGCCGGTGCTTGACGGATTGCGGGAAAGGTTGAGTGAGGCTCAGCCCGAGGACCTGCCGCAGCAGACCCGCAACGCCGCCGAGAGCCTGGGACGGTTGCTGACCACGCTGGAAACGAGAGAAGGCATCCTGGACCGGCGCTTCTACGCCGTGTGCGAGCACGGCCGCAGGGACGAGCTCCACGGGCTGCTGGCCCGGGGCGGGCTGGGGGTCTTTCCTCTGGCGGGTGAACCCCTCCTCCTGTTCTGGCTGTCCGCCGCCCTGGGCGGCTCGCCGGCGGAGAGGGATGAAGAACGGGACACGGAGGTGGAGGTCAACCGCCGCGACATCCGCATCGGCAACCGCCTGGTCCGCTCCCTGCACCTGGGCAAGTGGCCCCGCAGCCTGTCCCCCGGTTTCCTGCAGGGGCTGATGGCCACCGGAGCGCCCATGGACCTGGCGGTGCACCTGGGCGCGATACCAACGGAGCAGGCGGCCCGCACCCTGGAGTGGCAGAAGGTCCGTTTCGAGTCGGCCCAATCGTTGTCCTTCAAGCGGGGCCGCAGCCTGTCCCCCGAGGCGGAGATCGCCCTGGAGGACGTGTCGCGGCTCAGGGACGAGGTGCAGCGGGGACGGGAAAGGCTGTTCCACGCCTCCCTGTCGGTGACATTGCACGCCGACAATTCCGACACGCTCAAAGACCTTACCCAGAAGGCCCGGGCCCACTTCGCCGCGACTTTGGGCAAGCTGGACAACCTGGCCTTCCGCCAGCGGGAGGGGCTGCTTTCCACCCTGCCCCTGGGCCTGAACGCCGTGGCGACCTGGCGGACGTTGGACACATCGTCACTGGCGAGACTGTTCCCCTTCTCGCCGCCGGACCTGGACACCCGCAGCGGCACCCTCTACGGCATCGACCTGCGGGCCTGCGCCCCCATCGTCTATGACCCCTTCGACGGCACCCACCTGAACGCCAACACGGCGGTGCTGGCCCGTTCCGGCTCTGGAAAATCTTTTGCCACCAAGCTGGGCGTGCTGCGGGGCCTGTGCCGGGGAGTGCGGGCCTACATCATCGACCCGGAGGGGGAGTACACCGACATGGCACGCGCCGCAGGGGGCAGGGTGCTTTCCCCCGGCGTCCCGGGACAGGGCATGAACCCCTTCGTCATTGACCGGGGCGATTCCGAAGAACTCTTGCAACGCATCGGCAGTCTGCGCCGCCTCATCGAGGTGATGGTGGGTGAGAGGCTGAGCGCCGAGCGGCGGTCGTCCCTGGACCACGCCCTGGCCTCCTACTACGCCGAAAGGCGGGAGCGCACCGGCTTCCGCGATTTCTACGCCTACCTGCAAGAGGAAACGCCGGAAATCGCCCACCTGCTGCGTCCCTTCGCCACCGGCAGCCTGCGGGACCTGCTCTCCGACGAGGGCGACGACCTGCTGGCCCGCGAGGCCCTGGTCACGGTGTTCGACCTGCATCTCCTGGAACCCGAACTCAGGCCGGCGGCGGCGATGGTCTGTACCGAGACGGTGTGGGCCGCCGCCGCCCAGGACCCCCGGCCCCGCCTGCTGGTGG
>VXOI01000190.1 GCA_009840175.1 Chloroflexota bacterium
GTCGATGCACGTCACCGGGTCGATGAAGTACTGTTCCTCATCGTCGTCGCTGTTGATGCAGTCAACCGGACACACCTCAAGGCAGGTAGCGTCCTTCACTCCGATGCAAGGCTCAGTTATCACAAATGGCATAATGCTAACCCGATGGCTAGGGCTGTTCTGATATACGCCGCCAACTGGGAACCGCCATCCCGCTGCCAGACGGGACTTGCACCATTCTTGATTTTACCCACTTATTTTGTCAAGGGATAACTTATGATATATTATATCTGAATCCATGTGGGCATCTCCGGGGGCGACTTTTATGGAATTACGAGAGCTGGTCAGTTTCTATCACGTTGCGCGTCTGCGAAGCGTCTCCAAGGCGGCTCGAACCCTGGAATTGGGCCAGCCTACCGTGACCACTCACTTGCGCAAGCTGGAGGATGAATTCGGAGTTACTCTTTTCGACCGCATCAAGCGTCCCATCCAACTGACCTCAGAGGGATCTACCCTGCTGGAGCTGGTCACGCCGGTGGTTACTTCCATCGAGACCCTGAAAACGGAAATGGACTACACCGAGCGGCGTGGGTCGTTCCAGGTTGGAGCATATCCCGACCTGATCAAGAGCCATATGCCCTTGGGAGTGAAGGAGTTCAGCGAAAAATACCCTGAGGTCCGCATCCGTATGCTGGCTCGCGCCTACAACCCTCTGATGCAGTTGGTCAGCTCCGGCGAAATTGACATCGCCTTCTCTTCACCCCCTCCTGCAGACGATCCATCCCTCGAATTTCAGAAGCTGTTTGACTACCAGCCCATATTGCTGATGCCCAAGGGCCATCCCCTGACCGACCGCCCCCAGGTTTCGCTGGAAGATATTGTGGAGTGGCCTCTGATACTGACTGGCCCCGAGAGCTTTCTCCGCGGTCAGATAGACCAGTTGGTCAAGAGCCAGGGACTTACGGCTGACATCATTCTCGCCCTGGACGATACCGAGTCCATGAAGCGCTACGTCGAAATCGGAATCGGTCTGGCCGTAGCCAACGATTTCGCCCTGCACCCCGGAGACCAGGACCGAATGGACATAGCGCCCATCGGCCACATCCTGCCCGGCTCGTGCATCGGAATCTGTACTCTGAAGGGCAAGTTCGCCGGCCAGGGAGTCCGCAATTTTATGGAGCTGATGGCGATGCACATGAGCGGCTATCATGCCGACGTGCTGGATTCGGTGATGTCCCAGCAACCCTCATCCAGGTCGCCCCTGCCCATCATTGACGACGCCTAGCCGCCGTCTGCCGGGATGACCTGCCGGATGCGGCCGGCCAGTTGCGACCGCGGCATCATCACATAGCGGCCGCACTTCTGGCACACTAGGCCGATGTCGGCTCCCAGTCTGGTGACCGTCCAGAGATATTCGCCGCATGGGTGCGCTTTCTTCAGGCGAACCGTATCTCCGGTCTTCAACTCGAAGGCCAACCCAGTCCGTCCTCTTCCAGCCTAGCGTTGATGGCATCGCGCAACTGTTGCGCAGCCCTTCCCGCCGCTGTTGCGAAGTCCGCCTCGCGAGAGGCGTAAATGATTCCACGGGACGAATTGACCAGAGCCAGCCGACCGGCAGAGTCAACCCCGGCCCGCACCGCGCCTTCGAGGTCGCCGCCCTGGGCGCCCACTCCCGGAATCAACAGCGGCATTTCCGGGCACAACTCCCGCACGGCAGCCAGTTGTTCCGGCACGGTAGCGCCGACCACCAGGCCGACGTTGCCCTGTATATTCCATTCCGAGCAGGCAATGGCCATTCGCTGGTACAGCGGAAGTGCTGACCCACCGATGGTTTCCAGGTCCTGGAAGTCGCCCGATCCAGGATTCGACCCCCGGCACCATACGAACACCCCGTGGTCCGGGTTTTCGATAAACGGTACGACCGAGTCGGCTCCGCCCCAGGCGTTGACCGTAATAGCGTCGAACCCCCAAACCTCGAACATTGCCTTGCTGTATGCCCTGGCCGATGGGCCTATGTCTCCCCGCTTGGCGTCGCCGATGATGACCGCGTGCTCTGCCGCGTCGCGGATGTGGGCGATGGTCCGGTCCAGGGCCTTTAAGCCATCATGGCCCAACGCCTCGTAGAAGGCCAGGTTCGGCTTGTAGGCACAGGCCACATCGGCCGTGGCACTGACTATCTCCCGGTTGAATTGAAACACGTCCTCCACTGGCATGACCGCCGGGTCCGGGTCCAACCCTACGCAGACCAGGCTGCGGCTGCTGCGGGAAGCTCGCAGAATTCTTTCAGTAAATGCGCTCATAGTTCCATCTTTACCCTTTGCCGGTCAACGCGTCCATTGTTACCATTACCATCGCTGGGCGCAAGTGCGCCGCGAGGGAGTGCCGGTGCTTTTGGGTGACGACCTGGTCGAGGCGCGATTTATCCGTCGGGTTAACCGTTTCCTGGCGATGGTGGAGTTGGAGGGCTGCGAGGAAGGCGTACACGTCGCCAACTCCGGACGCCTTCGGGAACTGTTCCTGCCGGGTGCGCCCCTGTGGTTAAAGCCCGCTGCTCGCCCTGGCCGCAAGACGTCCTACGACCTCGCGCTGGTTGAAGCCGCTGGCATCCTGGTGTCTGCCGATGCCAGGCTGCCCAACGCTCTGGTCGCCGAGGCGGCAGACGCCGGGGCACTGGACGGCATCGGCGCGCCTTCAGCCATAGTGAGGGAATCCACCTTTGGAGAAAGCCGCTTCGACTTGATGCTGGAACACGAAAACGGCAGGCAGTACGTGGAAGTGAAGTCGGTGACTCTGGTGGAAAACGGAGTGGGGCTTTTCCCCGATTCGCCAACCTTGCGCGGAGCCAAGCACCTGAACACCCTAACCCAAGCGATTCAGGCAGGACACCGCGCCGCCGTGGTGTTCGTGGTGCAGCGAGCCGATGCGACCTCCTTCGCCGCCAACGAACCCGCCGACCCGGCCCTCGCCGAAGCGTTGAGCCGCGCTATCGCTGCGGGAGTGGAAGCCTACGCTTACAACTGCCGAGTGACCCCCAGCGAAGTGCGCCTCGACCGTCGGCTGCCGATAATTCCCTTCGAGTCCATCCCTGGATAATGGGTACAACGGTAGTGACAAGCAACGGACCATCACTGAGCGAGCTTCTA
>VXOI01000169.1 GCA_009840175.1 Chloroflexota bacterium
CCGGTGGCTTCGAGCCAGAGGGCGCGGCGGCAGTTGCCCACCGCCGAGGCCCGGATCTCCAGGGCGCCGTCGCCGTTGAAGCGGGCGTTGGGCCGCGAGTACACGTCGGTCTGCCTGTCAATGGTCGTAGTCATGGTTGTCGTTCCTCCGTAATGTTGAGTGTCCGGTAAATGAGAAGCGGGGCCGCCCTCCGCAGAGAGACGGCCCCGTGCGCCCCGGTGGGTCGGTGATTGCGTTCAGTCGGCGGCGACGGGCAGTTCCATTGGTTCCACGTCGGCCTGCGTTGCCAGGTAGTCCCGCAGCACCAGGGCGATGGCGTCGCCGAGGCCGCGAACATAGACCGTGCGCCCGTCGTCCATCCGGTTGGGCCAGGGCTGCATCTCACTAATGCCCTGGATCTGGCCGATCACTTCGTCCAGCGGCGTCCCTCGCCGCAGGTGCAGGGAGACCAACCGGCAGGCCAGTTCGGTCATCCCGTGTTGCAGGCTGCCCGCTTTGCCGAGAGACCCGAAGACCTCGAAGGGCTGGCCGTCTTCGTCCAGGCCCACGGTGACGAACAGGTTGCCCAACTCGGTACTAAGTTTCGTCGTTACGCTGGGCAGGCAGCGGGGCCGGCTTCGGGTGGCGGTCATGACGATCCCCCTTCGCTGCCGAGGAAGGGCAGCGCCGGAGCGTAGCGGTCGAAGCAGCCCGCTATCTTGAGGGCCAGTTCCCGCTCCCTTTCGTCGCCCAGGCCCAGCAGGGTCCGGGCGATGGGTTCCTCGCAGTCCTCTTCGGCGAAGGTCGCGTTGAGGAAAGTGTCCCGCACCACGTCGGGCAGTTCCTCCCACCGTTCCCGGCTGAGCTTCAGACCGCCGTGTCCGGCGGTGGATACCCGCCAGACGCCCTCAGCCAGTTCCAGGGTGTCCTGGGGCCACCCCCAGGGAGTGTGCATGGTGGTTGCCGTCATAGTTCTTCCTCCTTATCCGCTGGTGTCCGATAAATGGAAAGCGGGGCCGTCCCGCTGGTGGAGAAGGCCCCGTTGAATTGAGTTGGCCCAGGGGGACTACCCGTTGCCGTTGCTGCCCTCGGCGTTCCTCGCCTCGTTGACCTTGCGGGCGGCGTTCTCCACCAGTTGCTTGAGGTCCTTGGCGGGCAGGTCGTCCAACTCCCTGCGCGTCTGCTTCTTCACCAACTCCCGCACCCGGCCCTCGTCATAGCCCTGCTCCGCGCCCAGGGCGATGAGCCGCCCCCGCATCTGCTGGAGGTAGGAACCGCCGCCCCGCCGCCCATTCCCGTTGTTGCCCTGGCCGGAGTTGGAGTTGACGTTGCCATTGCCCCTGGCGTTGGATGACTGCGCCCCGGCCCTGCCGTTGGCCGAAGGCTGGTCCCCGTAGAGGCCGTTGCCGAACCGGTCGCCGAAGCTGCGCAGCGCCCGTTTCAGGCCGTCGGTCACCGCCCCCTTGGCGGCGGTCTCGTGGCCCTCGGGGGTGTCCTCGGTTACGACGTGGAACCCGATGTCGGTGCGGGGCGGCGCGCCCACCACGCTGACCCGCACCGGCGCGCTGTAGGCGTAGTTGACCTTGACCTCTCCCGTCCTGACGTCCACCTTCTCGATCCGGCGCAGGCTAACGTCGCCCACCAGGTCGTATCCCCAGCCGCCGTAGCCGAAAATCTTGTTGGCCTGGTCGATGACGGTGTGGCCCTCGATGTACTCGTAGGACCTGTTGCCCCGCCCGTCGCGCCGGGAGACCAGGGCCGGGTCCAGGGGCTGCTCCAGGGCGCTCACCACGGCGGGAGGCAGGCCGTCCCACAGGAGATCGTGGCCGCCGATGTCGGCGACGCCGTTGCCGCTGTGGCGCCCGTTCTGCCCGTTGAGGTTGACGGTCCCGTTGGGGTGGTGCCCGTTGCCGTTCTGGTTGTTGCCGTTACCCATGATGTTGCTCCTTTGTGTTGAGATTTGGTTGGTAGGGAAAAACGAAGGCCCGCCGGTGAAGGCGGGCCAGTAGAAGAGGAATGGGGGAAGGGATGGACTAGCGGTTGTTGCGGGCGGCCTGCGCCAGCAGTCGGCGGAAGACGGGTTGACCGCGAGGCAGCGTTGCCAGCTCACCCACGTCGCCGACCCCCTGGGGCAGGTTGACCACGGCGGCGCGGTTGCCCAGCAGTTGCTTGAGGCTGGTTGCCGCCGTGTTGCCCGCGTCGTCGTTGTCGAAGGCCAGGAAGACCCGGGGGCAGCCTCGCAGCGCCGTCGACACCTTGTCCATCCCCTGGGTCCCCAGGGCGGCCACGGCGGGATGACCCCAGGCCGCCAGCGTCAGGTAGTCGAACACTCCCTCGGCGACAATTACCCAGGGCGGCGCCGGGCCGAGGCGGGCCATGCCTAGCAGCGGCTTGGAACCGGGCAGCGCCTGGAAGCGGGGCCTGGCCTCCGGTTGTACCGCCCTGCCGGTGAGCCACCGCGCCCGGCCCGATGCCACGTCGGGAACGGTGATGGTTCCGGCAAACCGCTCGGCGCCCCGTTCCATGAACAGGCCGCTGTCCCTGAGCCGCTGGCCGGTGAAACCGGCGGCTTGCAGGTGTTCTCGCAGCCCGTGGCCCGTGGCGTAGCCGAGGCCCAACCGCATCGCGGCGTCCAACCCGATGCCACGGGAGGCCAGATACTCCCTGGCCTGCGGACTGCGCCGCAGTTGCCCGCCGTAGAACCGGACCGCCGCCGTCAGCAGCGCCGGGTCCCGGGGCGGAAGGGCCGGAGCCGATGGACGTTGGGTTGGATTTGGGCGGTGGGGGTGCGCCGCCGCCGGAGGCGTGGAACCGTCGTCCAGCCGCCGGATGGCCTGGGACAGGGTGAGGCCCTCCACCCGGCCCACGAAGTCCAGCACGTCGCCGTGGGCGCCGCAGCCGAAGCAGTGGAATTTCTGGGTGTTGGCGTACACCGTGAAGCTGCCCTCGGACTCGTCATGGAAGGGACAAACGCCCTGGCGCACCCGGCCCCTGCCCCGCAGGACGACCCCGGCGGCCTCCACCGCGTCGCCCAGGGGGTTGCGCGCCTTCAGTTCGGCGTAGTCCACGGTAC
>VXOI01000118.1 GCA_009840175.1 Chloroflexota bacterium
CGCACCCCCCCAAACCCCTGACACCTGCCCCTTGCCAACCCCGATGACACCTCCCTAACGTAGTAACTGCAATCACTGCCCGGCCACTCGCAGCCGAGAACCCCCGCCCGAACCGTCGGGCGCCCGAAAGAAAATCATGCCAATCTCGTAGTCAAGCAAATCCCTGTCTTGAGCCAAGCCGAAGGGACAGTTCAGACGACCGGAAATGAGAAGAAAACAAAAAGTGTTCACCCTGTCCGCCGTCCTACCCAACCGCCCAACTCCTGTCCTGATTCAGCAAAAGACTCGAAATGACCGGATATGTCCGCAAAATCAAAATCCTGTGCCTCTGCCCCCGCCTGTCATTCTGACCCTGAACTTGCCGAAGGGGAGGAATCCTGCCTATGGGCGGCGCTTCCCTCAGAGGGTGTGTGACAATCGCTGAACACCCAACCCGTCATTCCTGCGAAGGCAGGAATCCAGTAACTTTCTCGTGTGGGTAGAAGGGCTGATGCGAGGGAGAAAACTCCATTGTCACACACCCTCTCAGAGTGACAAGACAGCCAACTGCCTGAGTCCCATAAACGACAAAGGAGCCAATACCATGACCATCCCCCAGATCCGGCGCTTGGTGGACTCCCTCATGCACAAATACGCCGACGAAGTCGAAGCCTACCGCCTGATGCCCGTCGCCCAGCAGTTCTGCGAGGACCTGGCTCGCGCCGTAACCGGCAAAAAGCCGGGACGCCCCCGCTCCATCGGTGAATGGACCCGGATCTTCCTCCGGCGGGCGCAGGAACGCCGCCTCCAACTCCAGAGCCTCGACTACCTCAACGATTACCTGGATCGTTGCCTCGACCTTCGCGTCCTGCCCCAGGCCAATGAGCTCTTGCGCGCCCTGCTCCCCAGGGCCGCCCGCCGCGGCATCATCCCCCGTGCCCTCGAAGCTCCCATACCCTTCTGAGCCGCCTCTCCGCTTTTGCCGGGGGCCGGTATGTCTTGCCCGGCCGCAGTTGGAGAACGCCACTCCCGTCATTCCTGCGAAGGCAGGAATCCAGAGGGCCAATTGCGTACAGTGTGAACAGCGGAACTTGGCACTGGATTCCTGCCTTCGCAGGAATGACGGGTATTTGGTGCCGGAATGTTTAGCTAATGACTTACGTATCAGTAAAAGGCCCTGCTGAATAACCACCCTCGCCTTGACCCCCGCCAGGCGCAAGCGTATCATCCCCCCTATTCATAGCTGACATAATCGCTACGGCGGGAGAACGACCATGAGAGGCGGCGACGCAGTAGTCCACGCTCTGGAAAAGGAAGGAGTCCGATACATCTCCGGGTTCGCCGGCGGCGGCGAAGCCCCCCTTTGGCCAGCCCTGCGGGCGTCGCAGCAGATAACCGTCTTCTCCGCCCGCCACGAGCGCATGGGCGTCGAGATCGCCGACGGCTACGCCCGTGCCACCGGGCAGGTGGGCGTCGCGCTCACCGGCACCGGGCCGGGCGCCACCAACACCCTGACCGGCATCGCCGGGGCCTACGCCGACAACATCCCGGTGCTTCTCCTGATGGGACAGCACCCTCTCGGCAGCATGGGCCGCGAGATCCAGCAGGAAGTCCCTTCCAGCATCTTCGACAGCTTCGTCAAGTGGAAGGGCACCATGTCCCGCATCGAGGACATCCCAGCCATCATGCGCCGCGCCTTCACCAACCTGCGCTCCGGCTCCCCCGGTCCCGTCGTGCTGGAAATGCCCCAGGACGTTCTGATGCAGGAGGCGCCGGACGAAATCCTGAACTACGAACCCGTCGGCCCCGGCCGCCGCGCCGCCCCCGACGCCGGAGACATCGAGCGCGCCGCCGACATCCTGCTCAACGCCCGCTTTCCTATAATGAACGTGGGCGGCGGCGTCTTGGCCGCCGAGGCGTGGGACGAGGTGATGGAACTGGCCGAGCTGATGGCCATGCCCGTCGCCAGCACCCTGGTCGGCAAAGGCGCGTTCCCAGAGAACCACCCCTTGTCCGTCGGCGGCGGCGTCTACCCCAAGAGCCGCTACGCCTCCGGAGCGTCCTACCTTGTTAACCGGAAGGCCGACGCCGTTCTCGCCGTCGGCAACTCCTTCCGCCTGCCCAACGCCACCGATGGCCGCCCCATCCCGGAGGGTGTCAGCCTGATTCACATAAACGCCGACTCCGGCGACCTCAACAAGATATACCAGGCCGACGTTCCCATCCTCGCCGACGCCAAGCTGGCTCTCCGCAGCCTGATAGACGCCGTCCGCGACCGCATGGGCCCCGGCGGCCCGCCCTCTGCCGCCAACCGTGAGGAGATCGTAGCCGAGATAGGCGAAGCCCGCGCCAAGTGGATCGGAGAATGGGAAGAGACCTTCAACGACCCGTCTACCCCCACCAACGGCTACCGTGTCGTCCAGGAACTGCTTAAGGTAGTAGACCTCGACCGCACCATCGCCCTGCACGACGCCGGAGGAAGCCGCGGCTACGTCTCGCCCTTCTGGCCCGCCACCAGGCCCCGCAACTACATCAGCATGGGCGGCATGGCCGCTATGGGCTGGTCCATGGCTGCCGCCATCGGCGTCAAGCTGGGCCGCCCCGACCACCTGGTGTTCAATGTCCTCGGCGACGCCTCCTTCGGCATGGTGGGCATGGAGCTGGAAACCGCCGTCCGAATGGGCCTGCCAACGTTGACCGTGGTGCTCAACAACGGTGGCACCGGAGGCGGCCTGATGGCCATGTCCCGCGATAACGCCGCTCCCCCCACCATGGCTGAACTCGGCGGCAACTTCTCGCTGGTGGCCCAGGGCCTAGGCGCATACTCCGAGCGCGTCGAAGATCCCGCCGACCTACAGGACGCCTTCCGCCGCGCTATCGCCGCCACCGAAAACGGCCAGGCCGCCCTAGTCGAGGTCACTATACGCCCGATGCCCACCCCCGAAACCCCCGAGGACTGGACACTCTAGATAAGATCTCCGCAGAGGGCACAGAAACTACGGAGATGAAAATGAATATATTCTCTGTGGTCTCTGTGTTCTCTGTGGTTAAAAGGGGAGCTTGCTAATGAAGAGCGTCGAAATCGACCGCAGCAAGCGGCTGAAGGAAGAGCCGGAAAAGGGCCATAACCGCTGGCACCCCGACATTCCGCCCATCCTGGAGGCCGCCCCAGGCGAAGAGGTGCTGCTGGAAACCCGCGACGCCTCCGATGGCCAGATGCACCCGGCCGTGACCGTCGAAGACTTCGACACCTTCGATGCCAATGTGGCCCATCCGCTCACAGGCCCGGTTTACGTAACCGGAGCTGAACCTGGGGACTTGCTGGAAATCGAATACGTGGACATCATCCCCCAGTCCTACGGCTGGACCCGCAACCGGCCCGGCGCAGGCTTCCTCCGAGACCTGTTCCAGGAACCTTACTTTGCCAATTGGCAAATTGCCGACGGCTGGGCTACATCAGAGCAACTGCCCGGCGTCCGCATCCCCAACGGCTCTTTCATGGGAACTGCTGGTATCGCCCCATCCCACGAGCAGATGGAGGAATGGACCCGCCGGGAGACCGACCTGGTGCGCCGGGGCGGCAGGGCTGCTTTGCCGGAACCGGAAGATGCCGTCCCAACTGGCGGCTCTATTGCCGCCGAAGGCGTCAGGACGCTGCCCCCTCGGGAGAACTGCGGCAATGTCGACGCCAAGCAGTTGACTAAAGGCTCCAGGCTGCTGATCCCTGTCAGTGTCCCCGGCGCCCTCTATTCCTGCGGCGACGGTCACTTCGCCCAGGGCGACTCGGAATGCTGCATCACCGCCATCGAGATGGGCGCAACCGCCGTCGTGCGGTTTCACCTGCACAAGGGCGAGGCGGCTCGACATAACATCCGATGGCCTCGCTATACCCATCCGGGCTACTTCCTGCCGCCGGAATGGGCCGCGCCCCGCAACTTCATAGCCACCATGGGTATGCCCATCCGCGACGACGGCACCCAGGAGGGCGAGGACCTGACCCTGGCCGCCCGCAACGCCCTAATCAACATGATCGAGCTGTTGCAAGAACGCGGGTGGAGCCGTGATCAGGCTTACGTCATTTGCAGCGTGGCTGTTGACCTCAAGATAAGCAACGCGGTGGACTTGCCCAACGTGACGGTGTCTGCCTTCCTGCCCGAGGACATCTTCCAAGGGTAGTCTCTTCACTAAGGTCAAAAGCCAAGTGACAAGGAAGCCGCCCACATCGTAGTGGGCGGCTCTTCGTGTGCCAAGACAGGCTCAGGAATGGGCTGGGGTTGACTTAGCCAACTCGCTTGACTTCCACGACTTCGTCGGGGGAGACGGCGATTCGCCTTACACTTATACCTAGTTTGAGCAGCCAGTAACCCAGGGTTGCCTTGCTGACCCCCAGTTCCTCGGCAGTGGCCGACAAGCCGAGCTCGTTGACCTTCTCCGGGAGCAACCGTTCCAGGGGACGCTGATGTTCCTTTTCTACCCGCTGCATTAGCTTCGTCTTTCGCGCCACGGTTTCTCTCCTCTATTGGCCCGCCCAGACCTTCGCCTGTCTTTTGAGTAGCAACACGGTATCACGGGTATATATGTGTGTCAAGCGTTTAACAAATAATTTCCTAAACGTGTTTAAGAATCGTTTAGGCCTCCTCCTGACTTTCCGTTTAACAATGGCAGTTGAACTCCATATTCTGATTGAAGTCAAATTCAGCGCCTCAGGGAGAATCCATTCAGATTAGGCAACAACACCGGCAGATGTTCAGTTGACATGCCTTGAATTGTTTCATAGGCTGGATGCCCATTCCATTATAACGTGAGGCGCGCCATGCAAGCCCCTACGATACGCGATGTGTACCGAGCACGGCGGACAATTGCACCATATTTTCAGCGTACCCCTTTGCATTACTCCCTCGGACTCAGCGAACTTCTCGAAGCCGAAGTGTACCTGAAACACGAGGAATACCTTCCACTGGGCGCCTTCAAATCCAGGGGCGGCATAAATCTGTTGTCCAACCTGAGTGAAGATGAAAAGAGTAGAGGGCTGATAACCTCCTCCACCGGCAACCACGGCCAGTCCATCGCCAGCGCCGGACGAGAATTCGGCGTGCGAGTGCTGATTGGCCTGCCCGAGAACGCCAACCCGGTCAAGGTGGCCGCTATGCGGGCCTTGGGGGCAGAGCTCATGTTCCACGGCGAGACCTTCGATGACGCCCGAGAGCACTGTGAGCGTCTCGCCCGCGAAGAGGGTTATCGCTACGTTCACGCCGTCAACGAGCCGCTCCTGATAGCCGGAGTCGGCACAGCCGCGCTTGAAATCGTTGAAGACCTGCCGGAAGTGGACATAATGATGCTGCCGCTGGGGGGCGGATCCGGCATTTCGGGAGCCTGCATCGTTGCTAAGTCCGTGGACCCATCAATTCAAGTTTATGCGGTTCAGTCCGAGGCGGCCCCGGCGGCCTATCTGTCCTGGAAACAGGGTGAAGTCGTCCAGGCTCCTATGGACACCTTCGCCGAAGGGATAGCCACCAAAGCGGGCTACGAACTCCCGCAGCGGATCATGGCAGACCTGTTGGACGATTTTCTGTTGGTCAACGACAACGATATTCGCCGAGCAATAGGGCTGCTGGTGGAGAAAGCGCATACCCTGGCCGAACCGGCAGGGGCTACCGCACTGGCCGGAGCGGTCAGGCACGCCAGCCGGCTGCGGGGCAAGAAGGTTTCCATTACCGTTAGTGGGGCCAACATCACCGCCGAGAGGCTGTCCGAATCGCTGCAAGTGTACCTGTCCGGCAGCGGGTAAAGTGTAATACAGGTAATTTCTGCGGCATGTAATGCAGAGGGCAGCGTTACACTCTGGCACGCCCGCAGATGTGCAACAGATCTTCGGAGCTTCTGTTACACTTTTGAGGAGCGTTGAATGGTAACGCTCCTCTTACTTTTCCGACAAGTACCTGGCCAGCTCATCCCGCTTAAACTTCGGGAGAGGTACTTCGTCCCCGCCGCGAGTAAACAGTACACTACCCTCCTCCGACGGAAGCATCTGTCCGATCTCCCAAGCGTTGATACCTGCGCGATCCAGGTAGTGTAAAAGGCTGGGTGTATATTGCGGGTGTAGTGTTACCAGCATAGCGCCGGAAGCTAGAAGTCCCATTGGGTGTAGACCCAGAGCGATACAAACCGCATTGGTTTCAGGAAGTACTGGTACACTATCTTCTTCCACTGCCAGCCCCAGCCCAGATGCCACCGCAACCTCGTGCAGCGCGGTAAACAGTCCTCCTTCAGTAATGTCGTGCATCGAATGTACCGGAAATTGCACACTGGTTTGAGCGTCGTGAATTACACTTATGCCCAGAGTATTTAACATCTCTGCACTTCTGGCAATTACACTTTCTTCAACCCCAGCCCGTCGTAAGTCGTCTGCCCGATCCCTGGCCAGCAATGCTGTACCCTCTATTGCCACTCCCTTCGTAACGACGATGCTGTCCCCTTCCTGGGCGCCAGCCGTGGTGATGAGACGATCCCGTTGCACCTCGCCCAGCATCGTTCCCATGACGATGGGCCGCTGAATACCCTGGGTTACTTCGCTGTGGCCGCCAATCAGGGTTACGCTGAGGGTATTGCAGCTTTCCATAACATCATCAAACAGCCTCTTGGCTTCTTCTATGCTGAACGAGTCCGGGACCAACAGCGTTGCCAGGAACCAACGAGGCGTTGCGCCAGTGCAGGCCACGTCGTTGGCGCAGACTTGCACCGCATACCACCCGGCCCGCTCGGTGGCGAAAGTCACCGGGTCGCTCTTCGCTATGAGCAGCCGGTCACCGAAGTCCAGCGCCGCAGCGTCCTCTCCCACACGCGGACCAAGGACTACACGCGGATCATCAGAGCCGGCCGAGTTGAGTAGTCGCTCCAGCAACTCAGGAGGGAACTTACCGACTTCCATGGCGACACTCTCGCTCCGTCGGAGCCAAAAAATCATGGGCTGTTTATGTTAACAGCCCCGAAAAGCCCTTGGTAAACAACATAACGTATCTTGTGCGAACCAGCATATCGGGAAAAATTTACGCCAGTTTATGTATAGCAGGTGTCGCAGGGGGCATAACGGTCTCCGGGACTACCGCCAGCCGCTGGCGTATTCCTCGGTCATCAGGAGCGGGCCGTCAAGGTTGACAAGCTGGTTCTCGATCTCCCGCAGCAGGTCGTCCAGGTTCCAGCCCTTCGCCGCCGATACCAGGACTCCAGACCCAGCCTCCTCTTCCAGAGAAGCGCTGCGTGGAGCGGATTGCCCGTTTTCGCCGGTGAGCAAGTCCATTTTGTTTATGACAAGAAGGCGTGGCCTCTCGCCGAGGCCAAGTTCCTCGAGTGTCTGCTCGACAACTTCGGTCTGCTCCGGGGCCTTGGGGTGGGAAACATCAATGACATGGAGCAGAATGTCAGCCCGGTCGAGTTCGTCCAGGGTCGCCCGAAATGCCGCGATGACGTTGGGCGAGAGTTTCTGTATGAACCCCACCGTATCGCTCAAAAGCAACGGAGCGCCGGACGGCAATTGAATGCGGCGTGTCACCGGGTCCAGGGTGGAGAAGAGTTGGTCTGCGGCGAGAGACGCGCTGCCGTCTGGTGCTGATCCTGAGCGTACCAGGGCGTTGAACAGCGTGCTTTTCCCAGCGTTGGTGTATCCCACCAGCGTAGCCATCGGTATGGCCGATTTCTTGCGCCGGTCCATGTGCAGGGTTCGACGGCGGCGCACGCCATCCAGTTCCGAGCGTATCTTCTGCAAACGCCGGCGCACCAGGCGGCGGTCGGTCTCAATCTGAGTCTCGCCGGGGCCGCGGGTGCCAATGCCGCCGCCGAGCCGCTCAAGGTGCGACCACTGGCCAGCCAGCCGGGGCAGCAGATATTCGTTCTGGGCCAGTTCCACTTGCAGCTTGCCCTCGTAGGTGGAGGCGTGACGACCAAATACGTCTAGGATAAGCGCGGTGCGGTCAATGATCTTGACTTCACTCTGTTCTCCGCTGCGAGTGAAGGCCCT
Source organism: Chloroflexota bacterium (assembly GCA_009840175.1). Lineage (GTDB taxonomy): Bacteria > Chloroflexota > Dehalococcoidia > Lucifugimonadales > UBA3495 > VXOI01. The sequence goes on from VXOI01000118.1 coordinate 7,994, forward strand.
CGGCGAAATGGCCGCTTCCAGGTTGCGCTGCTGCGTAGGCGTCAGCTCGTCGTCGAAAATGACAACACTAGCCGATTTCTCTTGAATGAGCTCGCGAAGTTCATCCAGCTTGCCCTTGCCGAGGTAGGTGGGAGTGAGGCGGTCAGCCCGCTGGTGCACCACACCAACCACCTCCGCGCCGGCCGACTCGGTGAGGTGGCGCAATTCCCCGAGGGTGTCTTCCAGCGTCCAAAGCTGGTCGCGGCCCTTCAACTCCACCGCCACCAGTATGGCACGTTCCTGCTCCGGCGTTACGTCAACCAGTCGTGAAGATCTTGCCGTCTTCTTGTGCCCGTTGGCCGGGCCTCTATGAAACCTGGACCTGGCGATGGGGCTATCCTCCCTGCGGGGCGGGAATTGACCACCCTTCGATGCGCTGGCAACCTTTTTCTACCTGCTCGTCCGGAGTGGTAAGGGACAGGCGTATGTATCCCTCGCCGTAGCGGCCGTAGCTGGAGCCGGGGGTGACCACCACGTCCAGATCCTCCAGCAAACGCTGCGCGAACTCGGCAGACGTGAACCCACCGGGTACCTTGGCCCAGATGTACAGGCTGGCCCGGGGCACGTCAACTTCCATCCCGGCGCTTCGGCACGCCTGCACCACCCGGTCCCGGCGCCACTGGTAAGTCCGCACGTTATCGTCCACACAGTCCTGTGGCCCGGTCAGGGCCTCCATGGCCATCTCCTGCACCGCCTGGGGAACGCCGGAGTCCAGGTTGGCCTTGATCTGGAATAGGGCCTTGATCATATCCGCGTTGCCCACGGCCATGCCGATGCGCCAGCCGGTCATGTTGTAGGTTTTGGACAGCGAGTGAAACTCGATGCCGATTTCCTTAGCCCCGTCCATCTGCATATAGCTGACGGCCCGGTATCCGTCGTAGCCAACCTCGCTGTAAGCGGCGTCATGCAGCAGCGCAATGTCGTTCTCGCGGCAGAAGGCCATCGCCGATGCAAGGTCCTCCTCCGTGGCCACCGCGCTGGTGGGGTTGTTGGGGTAATTGAGCCACATCACCTTGGCAGCGCGAGCCACATCGGCGGGGATGGCATCCAGTTCCGGCAGCCATCCGTTCCGCTCATACAGCGGCATTATGTAACTCTCGGCCCCCGCGAACATCGTCCCGACGCCGTACACCGGATAGGCCGGGTCCGGCACCAGCGCAATGTCACCTGGGTCAAGGAAGCAGAACGCCGCGTGTCCGATACCTTCCTTGGCTCCTATCAGCGGTAACACCTCAGTGTCCGGGTCGAGCTTCACGCCGAAACGGTTGTCGTACCACTCAGCGATGGCCCGGCGCATCTCCGGCAGTCCGTCCGTCTCCGGGTAGCGGTGGTTCGGCGGATACTGCGAAGCCGTCAGCAGCCGGTCAATGATGGGCTGCGGCGTGGGAATGTCCGGGTCGCCGATGCCGAAGGTCACCACGTCGGCCCCGGCGGCCCGCTTGGCCGCAATGATGCGGGAAATCTCCACAAAGGGATATGGCGCCAGTTTGCCCAAACGTTCAGAAAATTGCATCTTTGCGGCCCCTATTGCTAGTTTCCCAATTTAGTCCAAGTCCTAAGCCTGATCAAAGTGTCTCCGGGAAATTCCCAGATCCCGAAGAATAGCAACAATGACGCCCGGCTTAAGGTCGTCGCTTCCCCAGAACGGGATCGTTGTCTTGGCTTGATTCGCTGGATTTAACCAGATTTCGTGCGAACCTCTTGCTTGGCGGTCGAATCTGCAACCCAAGGCTCTCAGCTTTCTAGTAAGCTGCCGATACGTCATGGAGCGATAACTATCTCTGCCTTAACAGATGCGCCCCTTGTCTCTAATCTCAAGGCCTCCAGCTCTGGAGGGATTGGTTGCTCATGCTCGATGTACGATTCAATAAAGGCCTCGGCTACCCCTTGTATGTACTCCAGCGCCAGCGAAGGCGTTTCTCCCCAAGCACGACATCCAGGCAGCAACGGCACCTCTGCCATAAACATATCGTTCGTATCATCCGAAGGCTCATACAGAATTATCGGTAGCTTGTATAGCTTCATTTACGCTTCGTCTCCGGCAACGCCCGCCACTCGTCAAACGTCAGCCGTTTCGTCTTCGCCGTGGTCATCAGACGGACCACTCCCCGGTGAATACTTCCGTGGCCGGGCCTTCCATTATCACCTCGCCCTTGCCGTCCCACTGGATGCGCAGCGTTCCTCCTGGCAGCGTTATGTCCACCTCGTCGCCGCAGTGGCCTGACAGCCGCGCCGCCACCGCGATGGCGCAGGCGCCGGTGCCGCAGGCCAGCGTCTCCCCGCTGCCCCGCTCCCACACCCGGGCCGTCAGCTTGCCGGGCGCATCCACGTTTACAATCTCGAAATTCACTCGCCGCGGGAATATCGGGTGATGCTCCACCTTCGGCCCCACTGTATGCAGCGGGAAATCTGCCACTGGCTGCTTGATGAAAGTGACTGCGTGAGGATTGCCCATGGACACGAAGCTGAGAGGTAAATCGTGGCCGTCCATCGAGAACGGATACCCCAGCACTGGCCCTTCGACAAGCTCAGGGTGACCGGAGGGAAGAGCCACCGGCACCTCCGCCGGCGTCAGTATCGGCGCGCCCATGGCCACTCGCGCTCCAGCGATGCGAGAGCCGATGTAAGTGGGAGTCACCGTGCGGATGCCTGCCAGAGTCTCCACGGTCAACCCCTCGCCCGACGGCGCGGCAATGTCGCGCTCAATGGCATACTTGGCAAAGCAGCGGATACCGTTCCCGCACATCTCACCCTGAGAGCCGTCGGCGTTGAACATCACCATCTTCAGGTCGGCCACGTCGGAATCGGCAATGAGAATCAGCCCGTCGCTGCCGACGCCGAAGTGCCGGTCGCTCATCCGGCGCGAGAGCTCCGGCCAGTCCTGTTCTTGGGAACGGGCGTCCACATATACGTAGTCGTTGCCTGCGCCTTCCATCTTGGTGAATTTCATCGCCGCGATTCCTCGCACAACGTGGGTTTGACCGACGGCCTAGCCGTCCCTGGATTGCGGCCTATTGTATCACAGGGGGCCGTAGATTCAGGAAATCGGACACCGCTGTGGCCGCGCTTTCCACCATACCGGGTTCATCCGCGTCCAGCCATTGGATGCGTGGGTCTCCCGGCTTGAACCATGCATACTGCCGCCGCGCCAGCCGGTGCGTTTTCGTTTTCGTCCTGGCCACCGCTTCCTCCAGGGAAAGCTCGCCGTCAAGGTGTTGTCCCAGCTCCCGATAGCCCGGGCTGTTCAGCGGCCCCGTGTTCATCAGGAATCCAGCCGCCTGCAAATCCTCCACTTCCCGCAGGAACCCGTACGCCATCATCAGGTCCACCCGCTTGTCTATGCGCCGGTACAGGGCGTCCCGGGGCATGGTCAGTCCCAGCACCAGAGGGTTCCCCGCCTGTGTGGATACGGGCTGCAACTCGGAAGGCAGCCGCCCGGTGACGTGGTGGATTTCCAGAGCCCGTATCACCCGGCGCACGTTGCGGGCGTCCAGAGCGGCGGCGCGAGCCGGGTCTATGGCCGTCAGCCGCTCGTGCAACGCCTCCGCCCCAACTCGCTCAGATTCCGCTTCCAGCGCAGCACGAAACTCAGGGACAGGTGGCACTGCGGCAAGACGCTGCCCTTCCGCCAGCGCCCACACGTACTGCCCCGTGCCGCCGCACACGATGGGCAACCGCTCCCGCTCGCGGATGCCGCGCAAGGAGTCGGCGGCGCACTCAAGGAACAACCCCAGTCCGAAACTCTCCGGCGGGTCCATAATGTCTACGAGATGATGTGGAACCGCGGCCCGCTCCGCTTCGGTCGGTTTCGCCGTGCCGATGGTCATCCTCCGGTACACCTGCCTGCTGTCGGCGTTCACCACCTCGCCGCCGAACCGTCGCGCTAGAGCCACGGCCAGTGCCGTCTTCCCTACCGCCGTAGGCCCGACGACGCAGACGAGAGGTTCGTTGTGGCCGGAGGCTTCGTTATTGCGCATCAGAGAAAAATCCCCTCTCCCAGAGGGAGAGGGTTAGGGTGAGGGCGTCCCCTTGCCTCACATCAATAGGGACTTTCTCCACTGCCCCTAACCCGTCTCCCCCAGCCGTGCCTGACGCCCCTGCGGACGCCGCACCCGCTGCGCTGGCTGGTAGTCCGCTGGACGCGGCGGCAACTCAAACCCGTTCCCAGACAGCATCTCGCCCACCGTGCGAAGCTGCACCTTCGGAAATTCCCGCGCCCACAGGTCCGAGTGGAAGAACCCCGCGCCGGCCGCTTCCTGCCGCATATCCCGCGTCGGCGGCTCCAGCGATATGAACAGCCCCATCGCGGCCTGCTCCCGCTCCACCACTCCCACTAGGTCGCGCACCTGGAGCGACGACATCAAGCCCACAATATATGGCAAAATTTAGAGTCTGTTGAATCGATGAATATTATGTGGTATGTCCAATTTTAACTGCTAGGAGTCTATCAGGGATGAGGTTTTCCCAAAAGTATGGTTACAAGCCTGCTAAAGATGTATTTCAGTTGGAAACTATGGATTCCGACCTCAGAAACTCGCTTTGGAACGCCCTGGAAATTCACTTCTGGAAGCCTCTGTTCTCTGCAGGATACCGACTAACCAGTCACCATAACCGTGCTCTCCAACAGCTCTGCACAACTATATGGGCGGATTACTTCAAATGGCGACTCACTTCTCTTCCTGTTTCTTGGAGCGCAGCCCAAGACATAATTCACAAATACTTTTTCTCGTGTCCTTGGCACGAGGTTTATGATTTCATAGAGTTCATGGCTCAAAAAGGTTCAGGCAGCAGACGGACCGCTTTTGAAGGGTTGGTGAATTTTTACTTGGAAAGGGAAGTCTCGGCCTATAGGATATTGGACGGAAATACTGTTCGAGTTACTGACCCAGTAGAGATTGGCGAGATTCAGGGTGCGATTGAAGGCGGAGGCGAGTCCATATCACAACAGTTGCATAGATCCCTTCAGCTATTGTCTGATCGTGAGAGCCCCGATTACCGAAATTCCGTCAAAGAATCTATATCAGCTGTTGAGGCGCAAGTAAGAGCAACCCTTGGATCCGACAAGGGTACTCTTGGCGACCTACTCAAAAGATTCGATTCGCATTCTCCCATTCACCCAGCCTTAAAAGAGGCTTTCAGCAGACTGTACGGGTATTCGTCTGATGAAAGCGGCATTCGCCACGCCCTCACAGAGGGCAGCAGGGAAGTAACTTTTGATGAAGCCAAATTTATGCTCGTAACATGCAGTGCTTTCATCAATTACGTCCGCGGCGCGGTTTGAAGCAATAAATCCTTCTCGTGGGCTTCAGCACCCGTCGCAGCTCCACCAGCCGGTGCGCCATCATCACTAGGTAGGCCATCATGGCGTTGCGCCCGATGAACCGGCGGAAGGCGGAAACCATGTCCTTCACCGCCGGGGGCACTGCCTGATTCCCGATGATGTCCTACTCGAAGGTCAGCTCCGTTTCCTGTGTCCACTCCCATGTGTTGGTGAAGGCCCGTATCTGCGCCGGCGACTCCTCCCCGGTCTTCTCCCTGAATAGCACGTTGTACGATGCGTTGGAGTTGAACGGCGGGTCCAGGTACACCAAATCCACCGACTCATCGGCTACTCGCTCCCGCGGCACCGCCAAGTTGTCGCCGTAGTAGAGCGCGTTGGGCATCACTGGCTCAGGTTGGCGAGATGCTTTTTCGATAGCCAAGTGCCCGTATCGAATTCCTGTAGCAGGGCAAAATAGATGGTTTCGCCTATATGCTGGCGCTCAGCCGCTTGGATACGAACTAAAGCCCACAGCGCCGCTTCCAGTTCCTCCAGTTCCCCTAACTCTCCTTCCAGTTCTTCCAGAGAATACGCAAATTCCCGGTTTTCCGCCAAGAATTGGTATGACAGGCGCATCGTCCGCTCGCATTCCGGGCTTACGCCCAGATCGAATAACCGTCTGGGTAAAGGCATAGGCCACCTTCGCTTAATATAATTCTCCCTTGTAAATATACCCTTCAGCCCCGGCGATCTGTTTAGACTCAAGTTTGTCGGCCTTCACCAGGTCCTCTAGGACTACCACGACTTCTGCCTCAGTGACCCGGCGCCCATAGTAGTTCAGTAACTCGTCCAATACCTCATCAGCAGTAAAGGCTTCGCCATTTCGCAGGCTCAGGAACTGCAAAATCGGAACGCTCAGGTCTAGGCGTCCGTCATCGAATTCCTGTCGGCTGATGGGCATGGAAGCCTACCCCTTCGCCTCTACCACTGCCGCCGCAACCTCCAGGAACTGGTCAGCCTGCAAGCTCGCTCCGCCCACCAGCCCGCCGTGAATGTTCGCCTGCTCTGCAAACGCCCCGGCATTCCCCGCGTTCACACTTCCCCCGTACAGCAGCGGCACTTCTTCCCCCGCATCCCCGAACAGGTCGCGCAGGGCGTCCAGGATGGCGCCGCCCATGATTTCCTGGGCGATTTCCGGCGTAGCCGCCCGCCCGGTGCCGATGGCCCAAACCGGTTCGTAGGCCACCACCAAGTCACTTATGTCAGTTACATCGGTCAGCCCGGCCAGCACTTGCCCTTCCACCACATCGGCGGCATCTCCCGCTTCCCTCTGCTCTAGCGTCTCGCCAACGCAGACGATGGGCCGAAGCCCGGCCAGCAACGCCGCCCTCACCTTCAGGTTGACAGACTCGTCGGTCTCCCCGAATAGCTGCCGCCGCTCCGAATGACCTAGGATTACGTATTGGCAAAGTCCTGCCAGCATCTCCGCCGACACTTCCCCGGTAAACGCCCCGGAACCCTCATGGTGCATATTCTGCGCCCCCACTTCCACGCGGGAGCCGGAGACTGCGTCCCGCACGGCTGCCAGCGACACGAAGGGCGGACACAGAATCAGCTCAACGCCGCCCACGCTCCCTGCTCCGGCGGCGACTCCCGCCGCCAGCCTGGCGGCTGTTTCCAGTGTGGTGTTCATCTTCCAATTCCCTGCAACGATGGAGCGCGGCATAGCGATACCTCTGAATGCAGAATTGTGCGTGGTGTCAGAAGCCCAACCGTTCGTCCTGAGCTTGTCGAAGGATAGACGGTTGGGCAGATATTCAGGTTATGTCTGGTTGAACCTGTCCAAGTACGATTACGGCCCGTACTTCGCCATCTTCCCGGCATGGGACATTCCCAGCAGCATCACGTTGGTCGCCGGAATGCTGCCGATGGAACCTTGACGGCAGGCCCGCTCGTCGAAGGACGGAATGCCCTCGCCGCGAGTCATCCAGGAGTTCAGCATGAACGGCACCGGATGCCAGCTATGCCCGGCGGTGATGGCTGGCGTCGCGTGGTCGCCGGCCACCATGAAAACGTCCGGCTCCAACTCCCGTATGGCCGGAATCAGCGGGTCCAGCGCCTCCAGACACTGCACCTTGGCGTCGAAATCCCCGTCCTCACCGGCGGCGTCGGCGGGCTTGTAGTGAATGAAGAAGAAATCGTGCGCGTCGTAGTTCTGCCGCATGGTCTCCACTTCGTCGGAGAATTGCCGCCCGGTGGGGATGACCTTCATCCCGGCCACAGTGGCCAGTCCCCGGTACATCGGGTAGGCGGCGATGGCGGCCGGGTTCATCCGGTACACCTCGCCCATGGGCGGCAGGCTGGGCATCTGCGCGAACCCGCGCAGCAGCAGCATATTGGCGCGCTCTTCCTCGGACATCAGTTGCGCTGCTTTAGCCACGAACTGGTTGACCAGTTCCGCCGTCCGCTGCGCCCCGGCGTTCAGCGCCCGCACCGGCAGCGCCGGTACTCCTTCGCGCTGGGGATCAGTCTCAGTCACAGACTCCGACAGCCTTTCGCCCCGCAGCCGCAGCACGAACCGGTAGTCCTGCACCGGGAACACGTCCACTTGTACGCCCTCAATCTCGATGCGGTCCAGCCTCTCGCAGATGGGGGCGCTCAGCTCCGTCGGTATCCGCCCGGCCCGCCGGTCCACCAGCAGCCCGTCGCTATCCACTGTGCAGAAATTGCCCCTTGCGGCCACATCACCGGGTTTCAGTTCCACGTCAATGCCCAGCGCCTCCAGCGCCCCCCGGCCAATAATGTGCTTCAGCGGGTCATACCCGAACAGCGCCAGGTGCCCCGGCCCGCTGCCGGGCGCCACCCCCGGCAGCACCGGCGTGGTCAGCCCGCAGGCGCTCACCTGCGCCAAGGCGTCCAGGTTGGGGGTGTTCGCCGTCTCCAGTTCGGACTTACCCGTATCCGGGTGTGCCAGCCCCCCCAACCCGTCCACCACCAGCAACACAATCTTTGATGGCGTGTTTATATAGCAATCACGCAGTTCTTCTATGTCAATCATAGTGTCTCCTCTATTAGATCAATCCTCTCTCCCTCGGGGAGAGGGTGAGGGTGAAATCCTCAACTTATCAATCCATGCTTGTTGAGAACATTCTCAGTCCCCATCCGGCAGCGACGCGATGCCCGGCAACTCAATGCCCCCCAGGAATTCCAGCGACGCCCCGCCGCCGGTTGACACGTGGGTCATGCTGTCCATTAGCCCCAACGCCTCCACCGTCTCCGCCGTGGAACCTCCGCCCACCACGCTGGTAATGCCCGGCGCGCCGGCGATGGCCTGCGCCACTACGCGGGTGCCTTCGCTGAACCTCGGCATCTCGAATACGCCCATCGGCCCGTTCCAGATTACTGTCCGGCACGCCTTCAACGCTCTGGCAAACTCCTGCGCCGCCGAAGGTGCGATGTCCATGATTATGCCTCCCTCCGGCACATGGTCCGACGCTGCCACCTGCACTTCTGCGGGATCCGGCGCGAACTCGCTGGCCACTACCACCTCGCCCGGCAGATGCACATGGATGCTCCGCCTGTCGGCGGCGTCCAGCATCTCGCGGGCGAACTCGAGCCGGTCTTCCTCCACCTGCGAAGCCCCGACGCCATGGCCCTGCGCTTTCAGGAAGGTCACGCACATTCCGCCGCCGATGAACAAATGGTCCAGCTTGTCCATTATGTTTTCCATCAGCAGTATCTTGTCGCTTACCTTGGCCCCGCCCATCAGCGCCGCCAGCGGTTTCTCCGGCGATTCCAATGCCCGGCCCATGGAGCTGACTTCCTTCTCCACAAGATACCCCATTGCGGAGGGCAGGTAGTTGGTAACTCCGACGGTGGAAGCATGGGCGCGGTGAGCCACGGCGAAGGCGTCCATGACGAAATAGTCCGCCAGTGCCGCCAGTGACTGTGCGAAGGCCGGGTCGTTGGCTTCCTCCCCTGCATCAAAACGCAGGTTCTCCAACAGTGCCACATCGCCTGGCGACATAGCGGCTACTGCCGCCTCAACTTCCGGCCCCGAGACGTCCGGTAAGCTCTTGACTGGGTGGTTCAGCAGGAATGCCAGCCGGTCGCCTATGGGCGCGAGGCGCAGAGAATCATCAATCTTCCCTCTGGGACGACCCAAATGGGAGCAAAGAATCGTCTTGCAGCCCTGGTCAATCAGGTGCCGTATAGTAGGGAGCGTTGCCCGCAGGCGCTGGTCGTATCCCGCGATGGCCTCGATGCCCTGCTCGATGGGAACGTTGAAGTCCACCCGCACCAGCACCCGGCTACCGCTTACGTCAAGTTGAGACAGACTGCGCTTTGCCACCTGTGCCTCCCGTGTCCCTAATTTCCTTCCAACGCCCACTCGCCCAGCTCGCGGAGCAGGGCCATCCCGTCAGCGGATACATCCGCGCCGGACGCGGCGGCGAGTCCTTCGTCCAGCAGCTGCCGCGCCCGTTGCTCCGCGACGGTGCGGGAGCCGGTTTCCTCGAGGATAGCCACTAGCCGGTTGGCGTCCTCCGGCTCCAGCACACGTTTCATATAGATTGCCCCCAGCTCCCGGCGGGCGGCGATGCTGCCGTGCTCCAGGGCATGAATCAGGGGCAGGCTCTTCTTCTTGCTGATTATGTTGCTGGGGGTTACCCCGTCTCCCTGCTCGCCCCAAAGTTGGCCGATGTCGCGGGCAATCTGCCATGCTGCACCCAGGTTCACGCCCAGGCGTTGCAGGGCGTCGCACTGAGTATCCGGCGCTCCAGCGGCCAGCGCGCCGGATTCAGCGGCGCAGCCCGTCAGGGCCCCGGCCTTGCGGTTGACCATCTCCAGATACGCGGTATTGGTCACTATCATCTGGTCCTGGAATTCTAGGTCCATGTACTGCCCTTCGCACAGACGCAGACAGGCCGTGTCCAGCGACCGCACGGCCCGCAGGACGCGCTCCGGTGAAGTACCGTTTCCTACCATACGCATCATCGCGGTGCGGCCCAGCGCGTGCAGTCCGTCCCCTGCGTTAATTGCCTGCGCCGGCCCCCAGACCCACCAGATGCTCGGGCGATCTGCGTCCTCGGCCCGTCCAGCCTGCACCTCCCCGTGCACCAGGGTAAAGTGATGCACCAGTTCGACCCCGGCGGCGGCAGGAAGCGCCGAGTGGAAGTCCCCGTCCAGCGCCTCGCAGGCCGCCAGCGCCACCGCGCCCTGGAAGTGAAGCGGAGTTCCGCCGTCCTGCGGCCTGCCCTCCCGGTCAACCCAGCCCAAGTGATAGCGCAGAAGGTTGTACAGGAATCCCTCGCGCCCCTCGAAAATTGCGCGCAGTTCTACCTCAACCCCCTGCCGGTATTCGTCATATCTGGAAATCATGGCTTCCCTAACTTAGTCGGCCTTGAGACGCGCCGCAACCTCCGTGAATGGTATCGCCCCTTCCCGTATCAATCCCGGCGAGTCACCCGTCAAATCAACGATAGTGGATGCAGCCCCCGCTGGAGCAGGTCCAATCGTTAAAACGCGGTCCACTCGTTCGCCAACCTGAGCACAAAGTTCGTCCATAGTGCGCGGGTCAGGCGAGCCGCTGATGTTGGCGCTCGTCCCCGTAATTGGCCTCCCCAGTAGCCGCGCTAACTCCCGTGGCACTGTATGGTCCGGCACGCGCACCGCCACCGTCGCGCTTCCGGCGGTCAGACGCGGCGGCAGGCCCTCAGCCCGCCACACTATCAGCGTCAGAGGGCCGGGCCAATACGCCTCCGCCAGCACTCGCGCCGCTTCAGGCACTTCCCGGGCCACTAGGGATAGCTGTTCCATGTCAGCCAGCAGCACCGGCAAGGCCATCCCTTCTGGACGTTCCTTGATAGCGAAAACCCGCTCGATGGCAACGGAATTTAAAGCGTCTGCGGCTAGGCCATAAAGGGTATCAGTGGGAATGGCGGCCACGCCGCCTTCACAAAGAAGGCGTACGGCCGCATCCAACTCCACCTCAAATGACACAGGCATATCAGAGTTTTCAGAAGTCACCGAGTACCATACCTATATTTCCCGCTCGGGAAAATCGCTTCGAGTATAGCAGACTGGAATGCAGAACCGGGCGCCGTCCCCGGAGTTGACACTGCATAGACTCAAGTTTAACCTGAATCATCATGCCTGAATCCGTAGACCCAAGACGACTCAAGATTACTGGCGACGCCGGAACAGAAGGTACCCTCATCGGCTTCCGGTGCCGGGAGTGCGGTGTTTCGGTATTCGGCCCGGCCACCTTCTGCCAGTCATGCACCTCTTTCGACCTTGAGCCGGTTGACCTCGGACGGTCAGGCACCCTGTTCAGCTATACCGTCGTGCGAATCCCGCCTGCCGGGTGGCCGGGTGAAGTCCCCTACATACTCGGGCAGGTGGAACTCCCGTCCGGGCCCCAGGTGCTTGCAGAAGTCATAGACTGCCAGCATTCCGACCTGACCATCGGAATGCCCGTAGAGCTGGCGATTCAGGCCGTGCCTGCCCAAGAGGGAGGCGACGACAAGTTGGTCTACAAGTGGCGGCCCGCATAAGCGTAGACCCCAACGGAGGTCAGGAACGTGGCACAGCTTCGTCCGGGACGTGAAGTAGTGGTAGCCGGGGTAGGACTGCATCCCTTCGGGCGGTTCCCTGACAAGGAACTCAGCGACCTTGCGCTGGAAGCGGTGGTCGAATCCTTGAAAGACGCCGGGGTACGGTGGAAGGACATCCCCATCGCATACTTCGGACACGTCTACTATCACGGTATGTCGTTGGGGGAAACGACGCTGTCCAAGCTGGGGTTGACCGGCGTTCCCATCGTCAACGTGGAAAACGCCTGCTCCAGCGGCTCAACGGCCTTCTGGCAAGCCTACTGGGGCATCGCCACCGGCATATACGACATGGCCCTGGCCTTCGGTGCGGAGAAAGTGCCGCGCGGCCCGGTTACTGTCACTGCTGAGGACGCACCAGAGCGCTACATCGGCGGCGACCACATGATGGCCGGGTATGCCCTTCGCGCCCGCCGCTATATGGAAGAGACCGGCGCTCCGGCAACGGCGCTGGCCCAGGTGTCGGTGAAGGCCCGGCAGAACGCCTCCCTGAACCCCTACGCCCACCGCAAGGACATCTACTCGCTGGAAGAAGTGCTGCAATCCCGGATGATCTCCGACCCACTTACACTCTACCAGTGCTGCCCCACCAGCGAGGGCGCCGCTGCCGCTGTGCTTTGTGCCCGTGAATCCTTGCCACAGTACGGTATAGATGAAAGCCGCGCCGTGTCCATCGCCGCAGCGGTCCTCACCTCCGGCGAATACAACGGCAGGGGCGCAGACCATTCGGCCTTCAGCCCTTACCGCACTGAACCAGCAGCCCTCCAGGCTTACGAAATGAGCGGACTCGCCCCGGAAGATGTGGACCTGGTGCAGGTTCACGACGCGGCCAGCATCGGAGAACTGCAACAGATAGAGTCCCTTCACCTCGTGCCCTTCGGCGAAGCCTGGCAGGCCACTGTGGAGGGCCGCACAGCACTGACCGGCGACATCCCCGTCAACACCGACGGCGGCCTGCTCGCCATGGGGCACCCCTTCGGCGCTTCTGGTATTCGCATGATTCACGAGACAGTGACGCAATTGCGTCAGGAAGCTGGTCCTCGCCAGGTTACCCGTGCCCGTGTCGGCGTCGCCCAATGCTCCGGCGCAGGAGACGTCACCACCGTCCACATCCTGAAAGTGTAGGGGCGGGTTTGAAACCCGCCCGGACTGCTGCGGTACCATAGAGCCATGCCTACCTATGTGATACTGGCCGCGATGAAGGGCAGGTTCGTGTCCGACTTCGGTAATACCTACGACAACTTCCAGATGATGGGCTACGTCACCCGTCCACAGGGCGAGACGCCCTTCGATGCCGTGGCCGCCTTCTTCGACCAGCCCCCGTATCCCATACAATGGCAGGACGTGGAATACCTCTGGGCCGAACAGTTGGGGGAGATACCCGACAACGCCCACTACGGCGACTACGACCGCGTTTATGTCGAGTCATTGCGGGAGCGCTGGGAGCGAGGGACTCCCTCACCCTGATCCTCTCCTGGAAAGAGGGAACTTCTAACCCGCCGCCCGCAGCTTGCTGAAATCGGCTTGGAACCCCTGGGCTAGCGCTCGCCTGTCGGTGCCGTGCAGCACGAACCGCGCCCCCTGCTCGATCCAATAGGCCGAAAGCTCCGGCGTCTGGTGATGCACCAGGGTGGCAATGCCCCGTGCTTCCGAGGCGTCAATGACGCGCTTCACGGTCTCCTTGTACTCCGGCCTGTCGTAATCGTCCGGGATGCCCAGGGAGATGCTCATGTCGTTGGGGCCTACGAAGATGCCGTCTATGCCCGGAACGTCCAGGATGGCTTCCAGGTTGTTGACCGCCGCCACGCTCTCGATGCCGATGATGGCGATGCTGTTGCGGTTGCGCGCTTCCAGGTAGGCGCGGGTTGCGTCGCTGACGTGCTCGCCCGACTCGACGACCCGGTCAACGGCCTCGCCCTTCAGTGGACGCCACTTGGCGGCGGCCACCACCTCCCGCACCTGCTCCACCGTCTCGCAGTAGGGCGCCAGCACGCCTTGCGCTCCGGCGTCCATCGCCATCGTCACGTAGTGAGCATCGGGAATGGGTATGCGGACGATGGGAACCACGCCACTGGTATTGAACATGGTAAGGTAATCGCCCAGCTCGGCCCGGCTGCGGGGATTGTGCTCCGTGTCTATTACCGCATAGTCAATCCCCACGCCCGACAGCACCGGAATCCAGCGCGGGCTGTGCCCATGGGTAATCATCGTACCGAAGACACGTCCGCCTTCCTTCAGTGTCTGTTTCAGTTCTGCGCCGTTCATATTCGCCTCCCAAAAATACCCCCTCCCTTGAGGGAGAGGGCTGGGGTGAGGGTGAAAATCTTGCCTAAGCCCGCGCCCGCTGGTTGATAGTCAGGATGTTCTGGCAGAATTGGGCCGTCGCCATTATGTCCGGTATGACGACGTACTCGTTGACCGTGTGCATCTCGTTGGTGGCCATGCCCACCACTACGCATTCAACGCCGTTGAGCCGCATGGCGTTGGCGTCCGTTCCGCCGCCCGACGGATGGATGTTGGGCTGAAGCGCCATGTCTCGCAGTTGCTTGGTAACCAGTTGAACGATGGCCTCGTTGGGGTCCAGGAGGTACATCTGGAACATCATCTCCAGTTCTTCCTGGATGGTGGCGTCCCGGTACTTCTCCCTAGCCCGGCGCATCGTCTCTCTCACCTGCATCCGCAACAGGTCAATGGTCTCCGTGTTGTGGCTGCGGAACTCGCCGCCAAAACTGGCCTCCACCGGAACGGCGTTCCGCACCGTCCCGCCGGTTATCAGACCCACATTGAAGGTCGTCTCTTCGTCCAGGCGTCCCTGCGGCAACTCGTTGATGATGTCGGTCGCAATGCGGATAGCCGAGAGTCCCTTCTCCGGCTCCACCCCGGCGTGAGCGCCCCGGCCCATGATGTTCACGTCGAACCTCATGTATGTCGGGCTGGCCCCGGTAATGGTATTGACTGGCCCGTTGCCGTCGAACACCACGGCGTCGCGGCAGCGAATCATGGAGTAATCCAGGTTGGCCGCGCCCACCAGCCCGATTTCCTCGCCGCGGGTCAGCACCACCTGTACCGGGCGCCGGAGGCCCCCGTCTAGCGCAATGCTCTCCAGCCCTTCCAGAATGGCGGCCACGCCCGCCTTGCAGTCGCCGCCGAGGATAGTGGTCCCATCGGACACGATCCGGTCGCCCTGTACCTCTGGCTTGATGCCCCGGCCCGGCTCCACCGTGTCCATGTGAGCCGACAGCATCAGCGGATCAGCCCCTTCTTCGGAAGCTATGAGGTTTCCATGGGCGTCGCGCTCTACGGTGAAGCCAAGCCCCTCCAATCTCCCGGTGAGGTATCTGGCAACTTCCTCTTCTTCGTCCGACGGGCTGTCAATCTTCACTAGCTCGCAGAAGGAGTTGACCAGCCTTTCCTGATCTATCATTTTCCAACCTCCGGCAGGTTCCGGTTGCGACATATTATACATTATGCTTACCGTCATTCCCGGCAGCCTAGGGAATCCACGAGAGTATGGGGATGACAGACAAATCAAGCAGCCTGGAAGTGGACAATATACGGCAGGAAACAACAACGGCCTTGGGGGAGCTTACGGGAGAAATAATCACCTGCCGGAACTGTGCACGGCTGGTGGAACACCGGGAGCGCATCGGAGAGGTTAAGCGAAAATCCTACGCTGATTGGGACTACTGGGCCAAGCCGGTTCCCAGCTACGGTGACCCGCTGGCCCCGCTGATGGCGCTTGGCCTCGCCCCGGCGGCCCATGGCGGCAATCGGACCGGAAGGGTGTTTACCGGCGATTCCTCGGCCACCTTTCTAGTAAAAGCAATGCACGAGGCTGGCTTGGCCAATCAACCCCTTTCAGAACATCGCGACGACGGTCTGCAGTACCACGGAGTCTACGTTTGTGCGGCAGTGCGTTGCGTGCCCCCGCAAGACCGCCCGACTCCTGAAGAGCAGCGCACCTGTCTGCCCTACTTGGTGCGGGAAATGCAACTGCTGCCCAACCTTCGCGTGGTGCTGGCCTTGGGACAAATAGCCTTCCAGGCTGCGTTGCGGGCTTTGACGGAAATCGCCGGGCGTCGTCTGCGGGCGAAGTTCGGCCACGGGGAAGTCTTCCGCTTCGAGCCGGGGTTGCCTATGCTTGCCGCCTGCTATCATCCCAGCCCGCGCAACACGAACACCGGGCGGCTGTCAATGGAGCAACTGGTGGAGACGCTGCGAATGGCGAAGCGGCTGAGTGAAGAAGAGCTTGCGGTGAGAACTGGTAGGGCGTAGGGGATTCGAACCCCTGATCTCCGCCTTGAGAGGGCGGTGTCCTGGGCCGCTAGACGAACGCCCCACCATAACGAGGGCCGAACCCCTGGCCCAACGGGATTCGACACTCGAAATATAGCAAACCCCCCTAGGATTGTAAAGGCTTGCGCCTGTCGTTGCCCCTACGTATAATTGAATGAGTCCCGACTTTGCGGGCGGTTAGCTCAGTTGGTCAGAGCGCCTCGTTCACACCGAGGAGGTCGGAGGTTCAAGTCCTCCATCGCCCACCAGCTTGAAGGGACTTGGGAGCTTTGGGCCTTGGCCCGGACTCCGGCGGGCCGAGGTGGCGGAACGGCAGACGCGCTGCGTTCAGGGCGCAGTGTCCTTACGGATGTGTGGGTTCAAATCCCTCCCTCGGCACCAATTCAGCAACCGCGCGCTTGTAGCTCAGAGGATAGAGCGCTGCCCTGCGGAGGCAGAGGTCGTGAGTTCGAATCTCGCCAAGCGCGCCACTTTCTCCCCGCTACTTTATTGATGCCGCCGTCCTGAGTTTGGCGAGGGGCGCCTTCCCCCCCGGAACATTCACCCAAGCCTTTTCATCTACACCTTCACGAATTTCTGCACGCGCTCGTTGGCCGTATCTATGCCGTATATGCTTCCCTGCGAGTCCGTGTAGACCTGGTGCATCCCCTCAAACGTTCGTCCTCTTGCCAGCAATTCCCCGTCCAAGGTATACAGGCTGATGCGGGGAATCTGGTCGGTGACGTACACAACCTGGTCGGCGTCAATATGCACCCCCATGGGGCATTTGAAGTCCGTCCACTCTGCCAGGAACTCTCCATCGGAAGTGAACACCTGCACCCGGTGATTCTCCCGGTCGGCCACGTAGACCCGGCCGTCCTGCGATACGCGGATGCTGTGGGGCACCACGAACTGCCCCGGCCCTCGCCCGGGGCTCCCGAAGCTGCTGATATATTCCCCGTCCGCGCTGAAGCGATGCACGCTGGAGTTGCCGTACCCGTCCGCTACGTAAATCTCTCCCGACGGCGCAACGCAGGCATCCGCCGGGTGATTGAACGGCGCCTGCATCGCGGCCTCGTCTCGGGTTCCCAGTGACCTCAACAGTTCCCCTTGGGTATCGTACAGCAGCACCATGTGGGAGTCCCGGTCGGTCAGGTAGACTATATCGTCCGGGCCTACGTGTATGTGGTGGGCATCGGCGGGCAGCCCGTTTTGCCGGTGCCACGATTCCACGAAATGCCCGGTGCGGTCGAACACCAGCACTGGCGAGCCTTGTCGCTGGAATACATAGACCCTGTCCTGCGAATCAACGGCTACCCCGCTGGGCGACACTATGTCAGTGCCTGATGGCGTTCTGGCCCACCCTGCCCAGTACTCGTAACGATAGTCCCCCGCGCCGATGCTTATTGCCATGCTGTCCTCCCTGTCGCTTTCCCTCAAGATTGTAGGGAAGTTTGCTATACTGCCGCTGTTTTACTCCGTATGTGATATTACTGCAACCGAGAGGTTTCTGTGAGACTTGAAAACGCAGTGATTATAGTTACCGGCTCCTCCGTAGGTCTGGGTGCAGCGACGGCCCGGATTGCCGCTTCCAAGGGAGCCCGCGTGCTGATTAACTATACCAAGAGCGAGTCGGAAGCCGAGGAAACGGCCCAAGCCTGCCGCGACCTTGGCGGAGATGCGGTGTTATGTCAAGGCAACGTCGCCGAGGACACTGACTGCCGCCGGATGGCCGCGATGGCCCTGGAGCAGTGGGGCCGCATTGACGGGCTGGTGAACAACGCCGGTTCGTCGGTCTTCGCCAGCGCCGCCGACTTGGAATCGCTGTCCGGCGACGATTTCCTGAACATATACAAGGTCAACGTGGTGGGCGCTTACCAGATGATACGCGCCGTCGTTCCCCACCTGAAGGCCCAGGGCAAGGGCTCCATCGTCAACGTGTCGTCCATATCGGCCATCACCGGCGGGGGCAGCTCCATAGCCTACGCGGCATCCAAGTCCGCCCTCAACACCATGACCATATCGCTGGCCCGCTCCCTTGCGCCGGAAATACGGGTCAACGCCGTTTGCCCCGGCCCTATCCCCACCCGTTGGTGGGACGACGGACTGGGCGAAGAGGGGGCGCAACAGCTCTTCCGAAGTTTCGAGGCGCAGGTTCCCTTGCAGGAAGCCCCTTCGCCCGAAAGCGTAGCCGAAACGATAGTCTGGATGCTGGAGGCCGCCGGACACGTCACCGGCGAGACCATAATGATTGACTCCGGGATGCACCTGATAGGTTTCAAGCCGTAGGGCGAAACCTTCCTATTCCCTCCCCCTCAGGGGGAGGGTTAGGGTGGGGGTGAGCTTTTAACCGCCCAACTCCTAGTCAGGATTGGAGGATGTTCAGGATTGGGTCAATTCATCCTGTCAATCCTTCCATCCTGTAAATCCTGATTCAGACAATGCCGGTCAGTAATGAGAGGTGAAATCGTGGCTAACGAAGGTCCTTTGGAAATGGGCGGCGCGGGCAAAGGCCCGAAGCTGGTGGACTACCTGCTGTACGAGCCAGAAGATACCGGCATCCTCTGGATCAAGTTCAACCGCCCGGAGCGGATGAACGCCCTCATCGGCAACTCTCAGGAGAACGGCACCGTAGCCAAGGTGGGCGAATATATGCGGGCCGGCGACGATGATCCCAACATCCGCGTCATAGTGCTGACCGGCGTGGGCCGCGGCTTCTGCTCCGGGGCCGATATGCGCCGCGACACCGACCCGTCGCTTACCGGCGACAACTTCACCGGCAACCGGGGCACCGAGGAAGGTCCGGACGCTGCCCGCCAGCACTTCTTCCACGGATTCACCCACCTGCACCGCGACATCTCGGTGATACGCAAGCCCACCGTCGCCATGATCAACGGCCCAGCAGTAGGCTCCGGGATGGACATGGCCCTGCACTGCGACATCCGCGTGGGCTGCGAGAACACCCGCTTCATCGGCTACCAGCAGCTGGGCCAGATCATCGAGAACGGCGGCAGCTACTACCTGCCCAAGATGGTCGGCCTGGGCC
>VXOI01000171.1 GCA_009840175.1 Chloroflexota bacterium
GCACGGTTGCCTCCCAGGCAGTCCCCCCGCCCGCGCGATCCAGCCACGGACCGGCCCCTCTCCCCAGTGGAGTTGCCCGGCTGACAAGTCCCCTCCCCGCCGACCCTGACAATGCCGGCCCCGGCGGATATATGCGCACGGCATACGGCCAGACTCGGAGCGGCGCATACGGAGAGCGTTCCCCGGCATATCCGGCCACGGGACCCCGACATATCCGGCCAGTACCGGAGCGGTACAGCTCCCAGGCAGTCTCCCAACAGTTGCGCTCCGCAACCCGCCAGCTACCGGTACAGGCTACGGGCGGGGGGTCCTGGCGGGGGAACAGCAACGGGCGGGTGTGCGGCGCGGGCGGACAGTGACAGAGTCAATCGGTCAAGGGTATCGGCGGAGAATGGGAAAGCCCTAGCCAAGGGCACCCGGTCGGCGGCCGGCCCTCTGGTTGCTCCTGCTGGGGCCGCTGAGTATCCTGCGCAAGACGACTTCGCAGAGGCTCCGGCGCGAAATAGCGGCGGGCCGACAGTGATGCCGACCCGCCGCCTGGTACTGCTGCCCGTTTCTGGCCTGTTTCGGAGCGAGGGGGGTGTCCACACCACCCGGACGGCTGCGAGGCGGTCTAGGGCCATCCGGAGCGTGACGTCGGGCTGTTATGGGGTGAGTCCAGAGGCAAGGAACGGTTGGCCGGGGGAAGTCTGTCAGAGTGCGCGGGATCGGGCCGCGTCAGAAATTCAGCCAGTCGATTTTGCGGGCTTGGAGGAAGAAGTTGTCATACATGCGCTTGCTCCAGACCCCGCCCGCATTAACCTTTGCGGCAGTGATCATCCCCTGCAAGTGCAGAACATTATCCAATTCCTCCACCTGTTCGGCGGCGAGATACCTTGACCATCTGGCGATTAGGTTCTGGACCTCCAACAGAGAAACCCGATGATAAAGGAACATCGTGCGAAGCCAAAAATCTTCATCGGAGTCATCTAGTCTTTCGCTATGAAGGACGTTGAGCCCCTTCTCCCAACCCCTGAAGAACATACAGATGGCCCGCTCGGCCTTCTCCCGCTGTACCCGTTCGTATCTTCCCCGCAGCACCACCTCACCCGCCAGCACGATAACACCGGCAACGATGCCGCCCGATACGGAGAGAATGAGACTGGCCCATAGGCCGGGTGGATCCCAACTCATACATCCTCCACAATCTGCGAGGCTCTGCCCGCGTTCAGGGTGGGGGCACTTTCCCCTTCTCTCAGTTGAGAGAGGGAAAATTCACAAGGCAGCAAATGAACTTCCGGGCCGCCAGCTCACAGCACCAAATTGACGATGTTGGCAGCCGCCGCCGCACCGGAAAACAGGATGGTCCCAGCTGCCACCGATGCGGGGAACCAGTTGCGCCGGAACCAGTACCAGCGGGGAGACGTCCGCTGCTCCCAGTATTCCCGTCCCTGTGCGGTCAGCCGATAACTGCCCGTACCAATCCTCTCAAAGGCTCCGATGTCTGCCAGGTAGTGAACCGCGTCGAGCGTCAGGCGGTCCGTAGTCAATGGCGTGGTGGCGAAAGTGCCCGGTTCGGCGTTAACATATTGCTCCAGAGTTCTGTGAATCTCGCTTTCCAGTTCCTTTGAGACTCCCCTAGCCACCTGCCACCTCCCGATGATTGAATGACCTGCTCTTTGTAGTTGTACCACCCCTACGTTAGTCCCACAGTTCCGGGACAATTCTGCGGGCTGGACAGTCTCCGACACCTGAGGCGATAGCCACCTCCGCCTCCCTAGCCTCTTATTGAATCTTGGCCGGGAAACATCCTCTGTATAAGGGACCCGCTATTCGCACACGACGCCATCCCCATCGCGGTCGTTCATGTATTCGTAGGCCGGGTGTCCCCGGCGTACTGGAGCAATGCCGTGGGCGCGGGCTTCAGCACAACTGATCCGGCCGTTGCCGTTGTCGTCGTACATGGCCAGGGCGTCCACGTCCGCGGCGGGCATTGCGGCTGGCAGACTGCCGATTCCACCGCTGGCAGGAGTATCAGTGGGCGAGATGTTGCGCCTATATGGGTTCTCAGCGGACTGGCGGCTGCTGTGTCCCTCGGAGCAGCTTCTGAATCTGGCACCACCTGTTCCAGTGGCTTAGCCTTGCTGAAATCAATAGTTGTGGCGGCCCTGGACACAAACTGCGGCTTGGCGTCAAGACTTCCTTCTCATATTAGGACATGGGTCCTCACCTTGTGGTTCCTTCGTCTTCTTGGGGAGCAGCAAGTGCCCGTATGACGCGGCCAACCAACTCCGGGTCCTCGTAGTTAAGAGTGACCGTGAGGCCACCGGGCAAGCCTGAAACGACCGCTGGTGGAAGTCTCCAGTCCGCGGAAACCCGGTCAGCATTCTGATAAATCTCATTTGCG
The DNA here is from genome assembly GCA_009840175.1 of Chloroflexota bacterium. Taxonomy (GTDB): domain Bacteria; phylum Chloroflexota; class Dehalococcoidia; order Lucifugimonadales; family UBA3495; genus VXOI01. The sequence goes on from VXOI01000171.1 coordinate 2,387, forward strand.
GCACTGTCGACCTTGTTCTTTGCCTCATTCGGGTTCTGCCCGGCTTCCTCTACCGTCTCTTTGAGGGAGTCCCAAGCGCTGTCCCAGAAGGTTTCCATAGCCTCGTCTTGAACGGCCTTGAAAACGGTTTCATCTTCCACATCGGCGTCTGGTTGCGCCCGTTGCAATAACCTCTTGAGGCTACGCGCCTTCTCGCGCATACTGGGGTCTTTGAGGATTTTGGCGAGAACGATGGCCAACTGAAGGGCGCAGAGGGAGGCTTTCCCCGCCGTCAGGATCACTTCGAGTGAACCTGGTTGTAGGGATTCGATGGTTATTGCATCGCCGACCGCCGCCAACTCCGTGGTGCGCTGAACATGGCTTATCGCTTCGGCCAAGCCTGGCAGGTCATCAGCGTCCACCACCACAGATACATTAGTCAGTGACACCTCCGGCTGCACCGAGGAGAGGATACGCATTCCCTCTCGTGTTTGATTGACCAGATTCTGGACTAGGTTCTGAAAAATCCCCACTTCGTCGGGTCTAAGGTCCAGTTGTTGGTCGGCGGGGTACCGGCTCAAGAAGTATTCCCACTGCGGGTCCAACTGGTACCAGGACATACCGGAG
>VXOI01000082.1 GCA_009840175.1 Chloroflexota bacterium
TCTCGTTGATGGCGCCCATGTGGTTGCCGTTGTTGTCCAGCCAGAAAATCATGGCCGGATTCTTGGCCAGCTCAACCAGCAGGTCCCGGAAGCTGCCCATGCCGTGGTCGCGGAACATGGCGATCTGCTGGGTCAACTCCGGCGGGTTGTCCACCTTGGAGTTCCCCGTGGCGAAAAGCTGGTGCCAGAAGAGCGCCATCTTCTCTTCCAGAGGCCGCTGGGTGTTGATCATCCGGTAGACCCATTCCGCCTGGTTCAGGGGTGGGCCAAGAGCGCCCTCGTAGCCGGGCATGAAGCGATAGAGCATTTCCATGTCCACTGCTTCCTGCTCTTCGGGATGCAGCAGTTCCTCCACCGTCGCCTCGTATCCCTTGGCGGCGCGGGCTGCCAACTCTTCATGGGAAGCGCCGAAGCCGGCCCGGCGCATGAGGTGGCCCATCAATGCGATCTGTTCTTTATCGGGCATATCGAGACCCTCCTGATACTTGGGTCTGGCACAAAAAGGGTAAGGGCGCGGACGGCCGCGCTGGAGTTTCTGCGCTAATCCTATGATTTACGTGCGTTGCTGTCAATGGAATGACGTAACGAGAGCAGGGCTATCGCATATGCATTCCAAGCTCCGCCATTCCGTCTTTGCTACATAGGTGTAGAAAGAAAAATCATTTTTCCGTGCCAAATTCTGCCATTTTCCGCCATTCCCTGTTGACAGCCCGTGGAGTGGCGACCGGCAAGGGCGGCGGGTTGGGTCCGACAAGGTATTCTCCGACAAGGTATTCAAGGATTATGTTAGAGATGTGCTATCGGAGATGGCAAGGGGAAAATGTCACTATGCCAGCCTAAATGCGTTTGCCCTTGGTATGAGCGCGTTGGCGCGTCACAACGGCGGGTTCACCGCCAGTTGTATCAACCCGATGATGGCCCCCAGTCCCGCGCCGAACCAGTTGATCCAGCGGAGGTGCCGACCCGAGATCGACATCACCAGGTCCTCAACGTCCTTGACATCGAAACTGTTGATGCGGTTGGTGACCAGGGTTTCCACGTCCAGAATCCTGCTCAGTTCCGGCATCTGCTCGCTCAGGAACCCGATGGTCTGGCCGGCCAGGTATTCGTCCAACCGGTCGGCGGTTTCGTCCGAAAGGGGAATCAGCGATTCCAGGGTGACAGGCTCTCCATCATCCTGCCCATCCTTCCATCCTGCAAATCCTGATTCCGACACAACTCTGCGGATGTTGCTTGGAGTCTCCGGGTCGGTCAGGTATCCCAACATCAGGTTTGCCGTCAGACCCGATACCGCCGCCGTCCTGAGGCCGAGGGTGCGCTCCGCCATTTCCCCCAGCGTAGTCCGGGAATTGTGCTCGTAGAATCGGCCAGCCGCCTCCCGGACGCTGGCCTCCGGCGTCTCGGCCAGTGCCGTGAACGCCCCCCGGGTCGCCCGGTCCGCCATCCAATAGATGGTCTGCTCGTTGTGGCCGATGAGCCACTTGATTCGCCTGCCGGATATGCGGTCCAGCGTCACGCCCACGGCATCGGAGATCAGGGTCTGCATCTCCGGGGTTCTCAGGGCGTCCTCGGCGTCGTCTATCACCCTGGCGATGATATTGGGCATGTCCCTGATGGCTTCATCTTTCTTTCCGCTGATGCTCAGGATAGCGCGGGTCATCAGCCCTTGCTGACGCACCGTGTCTTCCACCCAATCCCGCCCGATCTGTGCCAGCTTGTCCGACATGTCCGGCTGTCGGAGCCAGTTGAATATCAGCCAGGTGGCCGTGGGCAGGTTGTTGCGGATCAACCCCTGCACCGCCTCCATATTTTCCGGCGTGAGGTATTCTCTCAGCCGCTTGTTCTGGTTGAACTGGTCCCGCAGCCAGTTGTTGACGAACCCGGATGCGGTGTTGCCCAATTCCTCGTTTCCCAGCGCGGGCAGAACATTGCCATGAACGAAGTCGGCCAGTTGCTCGGCGCTGGTAATATCGGAGATCCGCTTGCCGCCCACATCTTCGGCAACCTGCTCGGCCAAAGACTGCACCATATGGGCGCACTGGGGGGATTTAAGGAACGCCGCCAGCAGTTCCTCCGCCAATTCCTCTGGAAAGGAGGACTGCCCATCCTGCCTTACGCCGGCTGCATCCGCGTGTCCGTTGGCCCCCGGCAGGCTGATGGGCCGTTGCATCAGCGCCCGCCGCCGCTCGCCTATCCACCCCTTCAGGTTGTCGCGGAACTCCGGGCTGTCCAGTTGCTCCCGGAGGGCCTTGGGCGAAAGCAACTGCTCCGACACCATGCGCGCGATGGTGCGGGCGAGGTCGAAGCGGTTGCGTGGGATGACGCCGGGAGTCAGCGGCACTCTCACGCCCAGAATCCTCTTGGGATTCAGCGGACGGAACAGCATCTTGATGGCAATGCGGTTAGTGACGTAACCGATGATTGCCCCAAGCAGTGGAGGCAGAATCCAGGGCAGGACGGCGAGGGCAGTGTCCATCTGTGCATCCTTTCCCTGTTCCGGCTTATCTTGGGGAAGGAAATAGTCAGCGAGGCCCAACATGGCCTGCCTATCCTGTTTTACTCCTGTTGCCCCCGGACTTCAATACTTGCCGTTATATGTCGCCCGGCCTTCGCGACATGTCGAACCGACCACCGGACGCTCTCAATCTAGTCGTCTGCCGCTGCCGGTTCGTCAATCAGTCGCACCTCCGATTGCAGCCTGACGAAATCGTACTCATCGCCGTAGTCTGTAATACGGCGAAGCAGTACCACGCCGGCAGTGATGACCGACGAAACCACAAGGGCCGTCCCGAATGACCAGAGCATTTGCCCGCCAGCGGGGGCGGTAAGTATCATCGGCGAAACCAGGTCCGACTTGGGGTAGAACAACGCGCCGATGATGACCCCGGCCGCGCTGGCCAGCAGCACCGCCCAGCCTGGCAGACGAGTGGAATAGAGACCAGTCAGCATCGGAACGGCTATGGCCGCGCCCAGCAGGTCGGCCACCAGGAACACGTACAGCACGCTGAATCCCTGCGAGGCCACGATTATGGCCGGAATCACCACCACTGCAGTCACGGTTCTCGCCAGGAGCATAAGGGCGTTGCGAGAAACGCCTATAGCAGCCATGTCGGCGGCCAGACCGCTGGCCAGGCCGTTCATCAAGGTATCCAGGGTGCTCATTGCCAGCATCAGGGCGCACACCAGCATCAGGAAGTGCATCCACAGTGGGAACAGGTCCGAGGCCAGAGCGAACAGGGCAGCGGAGACCTCGGGGTATGCGAAGGGAGCCACTGAGCCGTTGCCTACTGCGGCAATCCCGGCCAGACCCAGCAGGAAGGTCAGCGGAATGGCCAACGCGGTCGCTCCCCACAGGCTTCGGTTGAGAGACTTCTGGCTCTCTACGGTGTAGACCCGCTGCCACATTCCGGGATGGAAGGAATTGGAGGCCACGATGCCGATAATCAGCACGATGCCGAAGAAGTAGCTGCCTGAAGAACTGACCGACAGCAGTCCTGCTTCATTTGCGGATTTCCAGACCCCGGTGCCGCCGACCAGGACCGCCGCCACGATCACCAGCAGCAGCATGGCCGGTATCAGCACCCAGAACTGGATGCGGTCGGTATAGATGGAGACCCGCAAGCCGCCATAGGCGGTGTACGCCACGACGACGATCCCTACGGCTATGGCGGTGGCCCATCGCGGCGAGCCGGTCAGGATATGGACCGCCGTGGTGATGGCGGTCATCTCGGCGGTGATGAATATGCCGATGATGAATATGATTACCAGCGAGATGGCGGCGAAGGGGATTGTCCCGAAACGGTGCTTCACATACTCGGTGACAGAGTGTCCGTTAGGCATCAACTCCCGGATTCGGGGTCCGACGAACATGAACAGCACGGCAATGCCCGCCATTCCGATAGCGTATCCAGCCAGCGAAATTATGCCGAAGTTGGCACCGGTCTCACCGGGGCTGAGCAGCACCCAGGTACCGAACATTGAGGCTATCAGTGTGGCGATGCCCACGTTCACCGGCGCGTGATTCCGCGACACGGTGTAGTCCTCGACGCTCTGCCGCGTCCGCCCCACATAGCTCAGGCCCAGGTACAGGAAGCCTGCGCAGACCAGCACCATCGTCGCTATGCCAACACCGGTATCCAGCATGAGGCTACCCCAGACAGAGAGATTCACATGAGGCCCAAATATCGCATAGCATTCTACTAAAGTAGTGGTATGATTCCGTTTGTTTCAGATGTCGAAAAGCAGATGATTGACAATTGCGGAGGGCAGCGATGACAACCTACACCGGCCAGTCCATCAAGCGCTTCGAGGACCACCGCCTGCTCACCGGGCAATCCTCCTACGTGGACGACATGACGCGGCCCGGGATGTTGCACGCCTTGATCATCCGCAGCCCCCACGGCCACGCCCGTATCCGCAGCATAGACGCATCGGCGGCGCTGGCCCTGACGGGCGTGACGGCAGTCATCGCCGCGCAGGACATCGCGGACATCGCCGTGTTGCCCACCCGCGAGTCCGCCGACGCCGACGAACTGAACCCGCCCCGGCACCCGGCCCTGGCGGTGGACAAGGCCTGCTATGCCGGTCAGCCAGTGGCCATCGTGCTGGCCGAGAACATCTACACCGCCGAGGACGCCGTTGAACTGGTCAACATAGACTACGAGATTCTCCCGGCCGTTATTGACCCGCGAGAGGCGACCAGCGAGAGCGCGCCGGTGATTCACGAGCAGTTCGGCAGCAACGTCGTGCTGCGCACGGTGAACGCCGGCGGCGACCTGGACGGGGCCTTCGCCGGGGCCGACTGCGTGATCACCCAGCGGTTCGACGTGCAACGGGTGGCCCCGGCCCCCATGGAGCCGCGCGGCCTGCTGGCCGAGTACGACGCCGAAGCAGACCTGCTGACGGTGTGGGACTCCACCCAGCACCCCCACGAAATCCGCGAGCACCTGGCCCGCCTGCTGGACCGGCCCTTGGAGTCGGTGCGGGTGGCCTGCCCCGACGTGGGCGGCGGCTTCGGAGAGAAGGGATGCTTCTTCCCCGAGGAGCTGGCGATTCCCTACCTGGCAATGAAGCTGGGACGCCCCATAAAGTGGGTTGAGAGCCGGCAGGAAAATATGCTCTGCTTCCACGGACGCGGCCACAGCATAGATATGGAAGCGGCGGCTCAGAGCGACGGAACCCTGTTGGGCATCCGGGTGAAAGTTACCGCCGACCTGGGCGCATACTTCTTCATGTCCACTCCCACGGTGCCGATACTCACCAGCCACCGGCTGACCGGCCCCTACCGCACTCCAGCTATGTCGGTGGAAGTGGTGGGGGTTGCCACCAACAAGTCGGTGACCGGCGCATATCGCGGCGCTGGCGGTCCCGAGGCGGCCTTCTGCATGGAGCGGGCGGTGGACCTGGTGGCCCAAGAACTCGGCCTTGACCCGGCCGATGTCCGGCGGCGCAACTTCATCGCGCCCGACGCCTTCCCCTACGAAACGCCCACGGGCATCATTTACGACTCCGGCGAATACGCCGCAGTCTTCGAGCGCTCCCTCGAAATGTCCTGCTACCGGGAGTGGCGGGAACGCTCCCGCCAGCAGTCGGAGGACACCGGGGCGCTCGTCGGCGTGGGCATTGCGACGGTGGTGAAAGGTTCCGGTGCTAAGGTGACCTTCTTGGAAGAACATGCCCGCTGCATCGTCGGCCCGGACGGCGACGTTGAGGTTCACACCGGAATCTCGCCCCACGGCCAGGGCACCGAAACTACCTTCGCCCAGGTAGTCGCCGACCAACTGGGCATCGCGCCCGGCGACGTGCGGGTGCGCCACAGCGATTCTGCCATCCTGCCCGCGGGCGGCGGAACATCCGCCAGCCGGGGCGTCATAGCTGGCGGCACTGTGCTGTACAACGTGGTGCAGGAAGCGAGGGAGAAGCTGATAACCGTGGCCGGTCACCTGCTGGACTGCCCACCCGGGGACGTAGACCTGTCCGAGGGCCGGGCCGTTGACCGCAACAACTCGTCCCGCAGCGTGCCCTTCGCGCAGGTGGCAGAGGCTGCCCACAACGAGGAGCTGCTGCCCCCGGGCGAGGAGCCCGGGGTGGACTTCGACGGCACCAACACGTTGACTAGGAGTCCCTACGCCTTCGGCTCCCATATTGCGGTGGTGGAGGTCTCACGGGAGAACGGGGCCATCAAGATACTGCATTACACCGGGGTCCACGACTCAGGCAAGGTCATCAACCCCATGCTCTACGACGGCCAGATACACGGCGCAATAGCCCAGGGCATCGGCCAGGCGCTGTGGGAGGGCATGGTCTACGATTCCGCCGGGCAGCCCCTCAGCGGCAGCCTGATGGACTACGTGATGCCCAAGTCCATAGACCTGCCCGACTTCGACCTCGACAGCACCTACGAAACCCCCTCGCCCATCACCGCCCTCGGCGTCAAGGGCATCGGAGAACTGCCCACCCTGGCCGCCCCCGTAGCCATCGCCAACGCCGTGATGGACGCGCTGTCCTCCGCTGGCGTGAAGCACATAGACACGCCCTTGACGCCAGAGAAGGTATGGCAGGCGCTCAAGGACGGGGGCGCAGCGAGCTAAACCCACCTTCACCAAGAAAATAGGGCGGGTTCGAAATGACCCGCCCCGTTTCGTAATGTCTTGGCAACCCTTGGCTAATCCGAAACCATCACTTCCGCTTCCCGGTACGCTTCTTCCACGAAGCCGGGAATCTGCGTCCACTTGGGGTTGGCGGTGTCGCGGTGCAACGGTATCGCATCGCCTTCGGTGCTCTCCAGCCCCAGCGGATGGAAGACCAGCTCGATCAGGTTGCCGTCGGGATCGGAAATGTAGGTGTAGTGCTCGTTGGTGTCCTCTCGGCGGCCCTGCCCCGGGTCCTCGCCGCCCGTTCCCATGAACGAGCCGCCCGCAGTGCGCGAGTAGGACACTCCCAGCCGGTCCAGGTTCGCCAGCGCGGCATCCCAGTCGTCTACTTCGATGGCAAAGTGAACGCGGGGAATGTAGACCACCTCGTCCACCTCAGTGGTGTGAATCTCTCCGTTGCCGATGCGCAGTTGCAGCATCCTCCGGTTCAGGGCCGGGCCGCGGTCCAGGAACTCGGCTCCCAGCACCTTCTCGTACCACTCTCGCGTCTGTTCCCGGTTGGTAATCTGGATGTTGACGTGGTGAATCATGTTGACTTTGGACATGACTACTTCGCCTCCCGTATCCTGAGCTTGTCGAAGGGTTGCGTGGTTGTTTGGCGCATTATGCGTCAACATCCGGCAGCGGGCAAGCGGGAAGAGTTTCTTGCAGGGCCTTCACCCTCACCCTAACCCTAGGGCGTGTTTACAAACCCTGATATGAACGAATCCCCCGGTGAGAACCGGGGGATTTCCTTTGGCTGGTTACTGGCCTGGATCGAACCTATCCAGGGCCTTTGTCGCCCGTACCACAACGGACCAGAAGGCGCACCACACCAGCAACAGCGCCAATGCGTCCAGCATAAAGAAAAACGGGCTGAAACCGGGCCATGCGCTGAACTCACCCGCTATCAGCCAGTTCTTGCCAGCCGCCACCAGCAGTGCCACAATTGCAGCGAGAATCAACATGGCGGGGACCCCCTTGCAGACAGGTAGGACTACCTGCCAGAGCAGCCGAACCCAGATAAAGACCACAAGGGGGCGCGAAGCGCCTACCCAATCTTTACCTGGGATGAACTACGGAGTCCCGTAAGACTGCTCTGGCAATCAAATCCTAGCCAAAGCGCAACAATGGGTCAATAGCTGTGTGTCGGTGAGTTGGGATGTCTCACAGGTTGCGGAGAATGACGGGCAACAGGTATGTGTACGCCACCATCAGAAGATTGACAAACACCAACACCCCGAACCCGGCCAACTGGAAGAATGCCTGCTTTTCTCCGGGCCATGATGCGTAGACAGCAGCCAGCTTGCGCCACGCGGCGCTGCCCACCAGAAATCCGACGGACAGGACTGTAAGCCAGTCCGCAATCTCCGGGAAAGTCAAAGTCCCTCCACCCATCGGGGCAGAGGGACATTTGACAAAGCTCTACTGCTGAGAGTAAAGTCTCTCTGAGTTGGGAATCTCAGAGTGTCCCTTTCCCTGGTGGCATTCAATCGCCTACGGCCCTCGCCTAGCGGTGCTACGCTGGCGAGGGTTTTGGCTTTTTCAGACTGTCTCCGATACTATCACGATGCCAGAACCATCCGCAATTGTCCGTCGCTTCCGGCGAGTTCGGCCTGACGCCGGTACTTTGACGGCCCGCGCCGGATGGAGCGCGTCCCGGTGAACCACGCCACCAGGCACAGCAGGCCCTCGTACATCGCCAGCAGCTTGCAGTAGCGGGTGGCGATGCCCCTGAACTGCTTGGCGTCCACAAAGGCGTTCTCTACCATGTGCCGGGCCTTGTAAGATTGCTTATCGTGATAGACCGGCTCCCGCCGGTTTGACTTGGATGGGATGGTGGCTATAATTTCCAGTGAAGCCAGTAACAAACGGACTGCATCGCTGTCATAGGCTTTGTCGGCCAGGAGTTCGCTGGTTTCGGGGTAGGCGGCGTCGCTGAGTAGAGTTGGCAGCTCGGAAACCTCAGCGGCGTTGCCTGGTTTTAGCTTGAACTTGACGAATCTCCCGGCTCTGTCGGTTAACGCTATGACCTTCGTAGTCAGCCCGCCTCGACTTCTCCCGATTCCCTGGGCGGATTGGGATTCATCGGGCGGGCGTCCTCTTTTGGGGCGCCTGCGGCGTGCTGGTGGACCTTGACGAAGGTGCCGTCAACCATGACCACGCCCAGGTCAAGCTCGGCGTCCAGGGACGCAAAAACGGCGTCAAAGACGCCGCTCTTGACCCAGCGGTTGAAGCGCTGGTAGACGGTGATCCACTTGCCGAACTGCGGGGGAAGATCGCGCCAGGGCGCTCCGGTGCGGGCGATCCAGAGAATACCCTCGATGGTGGTACGGTGGTCTTGGGAGTAGGGGCGGCCACTATGCCCGCGCTGGCTTGGGAGAAGCGGGGAAATGCGTTTCCATTGGCGGTTTGACAACAGCTTTCGGGCCAAAAGCAATACTCCAACCGGCTGATTCTGCACGATTGGAGTATAGGACAGCCGTTCTAACGGCTCAACGGGCAACTGTCATCAGTTTGTAAACACGCCCTAACCCTCTCCCTTAAGGGAGAGGGGATGCCGTGTCTCTAGCGCTCCAATGTCGCCACGCTGAACACCACGGCGAAGGGATAGCAGTAGATGACCACGCTCTTGTGGATCGAGGTGTCCACCCCCGCCGGTATGGGGTAGTTCTGGTTGCCGCGGTTGCCCTTGAGGTCGCCGAGGTCAACGTAGCCTTCCTGCTTCACCTGCTCCGAGCGCTCCGGGTCAGGGTGAGTCGAGAGCACCACGTGCAGCGCCGGGCCGTTGGTGACGTTGAGGTCTTCAAGGCGCAGCACCTCGGAGCCGTCGGGGGTGCGGTAGATGGTGGCGGTACCACTGCCCCGGTGAAAGGCGTCGGCATCCTTGAAGCTGCCCATAGCCACCGCCTCCACCTGGTTGGTCGCTGCGGGCTGGGCCATCATCTCCGCCTGTTCGATGGCCTCCTCCATCATCGCCACGCCCTCTTCCGTCATCGCCGCAGCTTCCTCCATGCTGTCCGCCTCGACCGCCTTTATCGCCATCGCCATGCCTTCTTCCAGGTCAGCTTGACGTGCGGCTGTCATCACCACTGGCGCATCCTCTTCGCCCATCATTTCCGCTGCCATGACCGCGGACACATCTATGGCGGCCGGCGCGGGCATGGATTCCATCACTGGGCTGTCAACCTTGGAAAAGCCGGACAGAACCTCCTCCACTTCCTCCCGTTCCATACCCTCCGGCACCGTGGCAGTGGCGGCGAAGGGGAACGCCTCGTCTACCGTCACGTTGGTGAACAGCGGCGACCCCAGCGACCATCCCAGCCACAGGGTCACAGCCAGCAAGGGTACGGACACGATGCCCAACGGCTTCCGGTATCGCCAGACGACACGGTGCCAGCCGCGCCACCAGGCGAAGGCCAGGAACGCCGCGATAAGCACCAGCACGGCAGCGCCGATGGCCCAACGATAGGGGTAAAGGTCTGCCAGTGCTCTTTCGAGATCTCCAAAAGTTGCCATACATCCCCCTCTTTCCCGTCCCGCTCTTCTGCCGAATTTAGTTCATCGCGCGGCGGGTTTAGTCACATTATAGAATTGCAGCAGGAGTACTGCCATACTTTTGTGATATAAGTTATCATGTGTCAAAATCTGAAGACAGAGAAATCGAAGAGCAGGAGACACCAAGTGGAGCCTTCGGAGAATATCGCCAACGACAAACTGGTAGGCGCGTCAGTACGGCGAAAAGAGGACTTCCGGCTGATTCAGGGCGAAGGGCGCTACGCCGCAGACATCCAGCCTCGAGATGTCGCGGAGATGATGGTGCTTCGCAGTCCTCATGCTCACGCCCGAATCCGTCAAGTCAACGCCAGTGCAGCGCGGGCACTGCCGGGAGTGCTGTCGGTAATGACCGGCACGGAGTTCAACTCCCTTTGCGACGCCCAGCTTCCCGTTGCCGGTGTACGCGAGCACATGAAGGTCGTCAGCCGGTGGCCCATGGCTGCGGACAAGGCCAACTACGAAGGCGAGCCGGTGGCCGTGGTGGTGGCGTTAGACGCCTATATCGCCCGCGACGCTCTGGAGCTTATCGCGGTTGACTACGAACCACTGCCAGCGGTGGTGAATCCTGAGCAGGCGTTGGAAGACGGCGCGCCCATAATCCATGAAGAGCTGGGCACCAACCTCTGCGTCACCAGTTCCCGCAGCATTGGCGACCCGGATGCGGCCTTTGCCGAGGCCGACGGCGTGCTGTCGCTACGGCTGGTGGAGCCGCGCCTGGTCCCCAACTCGATGGAGCCGCGAGCGGTCACCGCCAGCTATGAGCGCGGCACAGGGGAAGTGACCCTGTGGTTGTCCACGCAGGCCCCGCACATGGAGCGGCGGGCCGTGGCCGGTGTGCTGGGTATGGGAGAGAACCGCATACGGGTGCTATCCCGCGACGTGGGCGGGGGCTTCGGCGCCAAGATAGACACCTATCCCGAAACAGTCATGGCCGCGGTCCTGGCGATCCGGCTGAACCGCCCGGTGCGCTGGGTGGAGGAGCGACAGGAGGAGTTCACATCCACCATCCATGGACGCGGCGAGGTGCAGTACGTCGAGGCCGCCTACCGCAACGACGGCAAGCTGCTGGCCCTGCGGACGCAGTATTACACCGACCTGGGGGCCTACTCCTTCGGCGGCACCCACGGCGTGGCCGAGACGCTCACCCCGTCGGGCGCGGCCGGGGCCTACACCGTCGAGAACCTGGAATGGACGGTTTACGGCGTCTACACCAACAAGATGACCGTCGGCCCCTATCGCGGGTATGGCCAGCACGCCACCGCCTACGCCGCCGAGGTGGTAATGGACGGCATTGCGCGGACGTTGGACCTCGACCCGGCCGAGGTGCGGCGGCGCAACCTGATTCCCACCGATGCGTTTCCCTACCGCACGCCCACAGGTCGCTTGCACGACAGCGGCGACTATCATCGCGGGCTGGAGATGGCGCTGGACCTTGCGAACTACGCCGGACTCCGGGAGGAGCAGGCCCGGCTTCGAGAACGAGGGGAGTTGCTGGGCATCGGCATAGCAACAACCGTGGACGCATCGGGATTCGGGCCATCCGGCGCCCTCAGCGTCCGGCCCGGTTACGAAACATCCACGGTGCAGGTGGACACTTCCGGGCGCGTCACCGTCTATACCGGCTCGTCGCCCCACGGACAGGCTCACGAGACAACCTTCGCGCAAATCGCTGCTGATGAGCTGGCCGTCCCCCTGGAAGACGTCAGCGTCATATACGGAGACACCGCCCTGATAGCCCAGGGCACCGGCACCCGGGCTAGCCGGTCGCTGGTCGTTGGCGGCTCGGCGGTCGTGACCGCCAGCCGTCAGGTGAAGGAAAAGGCCCTGAGAATGGCCGCCGCCCTGCTTCGCACTGAGCCACAATACGTCGAACTGCGAAGGGGAGGGTTCTTCGCCGAGGACATCCCCGACCGCTACGTCACCTGGCGCGACGTGGCCGCCATGTCCGCTGGCCCCCAACCAATGCCCGAAGGAACAGAGCGCGGGCTGGAGGCCAGCGTGTACTGGGAACCGGACAGCTACACATTCCCCTATACCGCCAATGTGGCAGTGGTGCGGGTTGACCCCGACAACGGAGTGGTGCAACTGATGGACTTCTATTCAGTCAACGACTTCGGTGTGCTGGTCAACCCGATGGTGGTGCACGGGCAGGTTCATGGCGGGTTAGCTCAGGGCATTGGCGCCGCGCTCATGGAAGAGGCGGTGTATGACGACAGCGGCCCGCTTCTCACCGGCAGCTTCATGGACTACGCCATGCCGCTGGCGAAGCACCTGCCCGACTTCACCTTGCAGTTCATGGAAACTCCCAGTCCCTTCAATCCTTTGGGCGTCAAGGGCATGGGAGAGACTCCCACCATCGCCGCCGTTCCCGCCATCGCCAACGCCGTCGCGGATGCTCTTTCTCACATGGGAGTAAACGACCTGGACATACCCCTGAAACCCGAGCGGGTATGGCGGGCAATGCGAGGGGCTGAGGACTGATTTGCAAATCCCACCCGGCAGGCAACACTTGGATTGTAGAGTTGAAGTCAGCGGATTATTGTCATTGTTGGAAAGACACTGTAGCGGTTTGACAGCCTATAAGGCTGTGGTTAGTATCGGGAATCGGCTTCATTAGTTGATGTTCCTTACGGAGAATGTATGAAATACGACTACATCGTCCTGGGCGCCGGTTCGGCCGGCTCCATTATGGCGTCACGCCTTTCCGAGGATCCCAGCGTTTCCGTGCTGCTCGTAGAGGCGGGGCCTGACTACCCTGAGTTCGAACGACTGCCGGATGAGGTCAAGTTCGGCTTCGCAACGGCCACCGACGTCATAACCAAGGACCACAACTGGGAGTTCATCGGCAAGGCCACCGACACAGCGCCGCCCATGCGCGTCCCCCGCGGTAGGGTCACGGGAGGCTCCAGCGCCATCAACGGGCAGATGTTCCTGCGGGGAGTTCCCGAGGACTACGACGCCTGGGCCGGAATGGGCAACGACGAGTGGAACTTCCAGAGCGTGCTTCCCTTCCTGCGCATGATCGAAAGCGATACCGAGTTCGGCGGAGACGACTTCCACAACTCCGACGGCCCGATCATCGCGCGGCGATTCTCCAGGACTGATCTGATGCCGGAACAGCGGGGGTTCTATGACGCGGCGCTGGCCGCCGGGTTTCCCGACAGCCCCGACCAGAACCACCCGGAGGCCTCCGGCGTGGGTCCGTCGCCCCTGAACAACCCCAACGGCATTCGCTGGAGCACTGCGCTGGGCTACCTGGACCCGGCCAGGCACCGCCTTAACCTGACCATCCGAGCCAACGCCCTCGTGCGACGCATCCTGTTCGAAGGCAAACGGGCCACCGGCGTTGAGGTCGAAAGCGGCGGCGAGCGGTTCGTGGTGGAAGGCGATGAGATTATCCTCAGCGCCGGGCCGGTCTGCTCTCCGCATATCCTGATGCTGTCCGGCGTGGGACCGGCGGACCAGATTCAGGCCCAGGGAATACCAGTGGTGCATGAGCTTCCGGGTGTGGGGCAGAACCTGCGCGACCATCCCTTCGTGCCGGTCACGTTCAGGACGAAACCCGGACACACTTTCAACGAGCACGATCCCCGCCTTCAGATGATGATGAGCTGGACGGCGGAAGGCTCCCATCTCCGCAACGACATGATTTTCGTGGTGCTGTCCTATGCCACCGAGGAATGGCAGAGGGACACTGCCGCCGAGAATGTAGATCCAATCGGGTTCCGCATTGCGTCCGGGCTGTACCTGGCGGTCGGCTCCGGAGAGCTGCGCCTGCAGTCTCCAGACCCGGAGCAGCAACCCTTGCTGGACTACAATTACTTTGCCGAAGAGTTCGATATTCGCCGGATGCGGGAAGGCGTGCGCCTGATAGTGAGCCTGTCGGAACAGCCAGCCCTTGCCGAACACATCCAGGAACGGATGAGTCCCGACGACGACGACTTGGCCAGCGATGAAGCGCTGGACGCCTTCATCCGACGCAACGGCACCACGGGGCACCACATATCCGGCACTTGCAAGATGGGACTAAGCAGCGACCCGATGGCAGTGGTGGACCAGCACGGACGGGTACACGGAATGCAAGGTCTGCGAGTGGTGGACGCTTCAGTCATGCCCGACTGCATCCGCGCCAACACCAACGTCACCACCATGATGATCGGTGAGAAGATAGCGGAATACGTTCGCAGCGAGGGATAGGGGCACTAAACACAGGAAAAGGCAAGAGCGCAGGGGAATTGGATAGCCCCTGCGCTCTTCCATTTGCACTCAAATACTCCTTGGAGCCAGACTAACCGCCCGGAGCCGGACTAACCCCCCTGCTTGATGTAGTCGGCGATGCGCTCGCCGATCATCATCGTGGTGCAGTTGGTGTTGGCGCGGACGCAGTTGGGCATGACTGAAGCGTCTGCCACGCGCAGGCCCTGGATGCCGTGGACGCGGCCCTGCTGGTCTACGACGGCCATGGGGTCGGAGGACGGGCCCATCTTGCACGTGCTGGTCAGGTGCAGGCCGCTGACCACGTTGCTCAGGATAAAGGCGTTCAGAGCGTCGTCCGATGCCAGTTCTTCGTCGGATGGCTGGAGGCGCTCTTCGATGATGTCCGCGAAGGCCGAATGTTGGCCCAATTCGGCGGCGATTCGGATGACTTCGCGGCATCGTTGCAGGTCGAACTCACTTTCGAAGAACTTGAAGTCTATTAGCGGATTCACTCTGGGGTCGGCAGATACAATCCTGAGTTCTCCGGCGCTCTCCTCCAGGTTGATGAAGGTGTACATTCCCAATCCGGTAACCGGGCGTCCCTCGGACATGGGGTAGAAGTCCGGGTTGATCATGGAGCTCATGAGAATTTGCAGGTCGTTCCGGTAGGGGGACCCGGTGGAAGTCCAGCGGGCGACCACCTGCATTCGCGGGGCATGGGCGTCCAACTCATGCTCCTCTCGTGTTCTGAACGGGACGAAGACGATGGGATGGTCCCGCAGGCTCTGACCTACGCCCGGCAGCTCGTGAACCTGAGGGATGCCTGCCGCAGACAGTTGGTCGGACGGGCCGACGCCGGACAGCAGCAGTATATGCGGTGAGCCTATGGAGCCGCTGCTGAGGACAATCTCGTCTGCTTCAACGATGAAAGTCTCTCCGCCGGACTCGACCTGTACCCCGGTGGCCCGTTTGCCGTCAAAGAGGATGCGGTGGACGTTGCAGTTGGCCTTGATGGTCAGGTTCAGCCGATGCCTGGCTAGGCTGAGGTAGCCCAGGGCAGTGCTGAGGCGGATACCATTGGGATTGTTCAACGGCACCGGGCCGACCCCGGTGGCGTCGGGGTGGTTCATATCAGGCACGTCGGCCATGCCTATGCCGCGGCAGGCGGCGTAGAAGGCCGATTGGTCAGTGCGCCAGTCGGTGCGGGCGAAGCGACGGCAGACGATGGGGCCGTCGGAGTTGTGGAAGTCACTGCCGCCGAATTCGGTGTCGGTCTCCAGCTTGCGAAAGTAGTGGAGCAGGTTCTGGTAGCTCCATTCGTCGTTGCCCGCATCGGCCCAGGAATCGAAGTCCTCGGGCACTCCGCGCAGGAAGACCTGTCCGTTGACGGCGCTGCTGCCCCCGGTCACTTTGCCCCTAGCAATCTGAAGTTCGCCGCTGGTGTCGGTGCCTCGGCCACTGAAATCCCAATTGTGGTGATGGGTCACTACGTCTACGCCCGAGGCGAAGCCGAACTTGATCTCCTCGGGCAGGTGCTCGAAGTCGGGGTAGTCGGGCCCGGCCTCCAGCAGCAGCACGGAGTGGTGGGGGTCTTCACTGAGGCGGGTGGCGACTACGCCTCCCCCGGATCCAGCGCCGATGACGATGGTGTCGTATTTCATACCGCCTCCAGAACTTCCAACGATTCAGGTGGGACTATACGACATCAGGTGGATATACGGCTATGGCTACTCGGGAGTGTGCCCTCTGGCTTTACAGCGGTCCGAAGGCGGGCGGGGGTATCCGGCGCTGAGATGCGGCCTCGTAGGCCGAGGCTATGCGGAGCAGGGTGTCTTCCCTCCCCGGATCGGCGCGGAATACCAGAGAGAAGGGCAGGCCGGGTTCCGGCAGGGTGGTGGGTATATCGGATGGGGAAGGTATGTACCGCGTCCGGTCGTCGCTTAGCTGAAAGACGGGGTCGTAGGCGACGGTGACGTATCCGGCAGGCACTAGGACTTCGGTCAGGCCGGCGTTGGGACCGTTGAAGGACTCCATGCGGATGTTCTGGCTGGTTCCGGGCTGGTGAGCGCCGCCTATCCTGGCCGGAGGGAAGGGAGTGTGGAGGCGAACGAGAGCGTCGAGGCGGTTTTCGTAGAGCACCATCATATCCACCCGGCGCAGCAGTTCGCGGAGCATGATGCGCTCCGAGACGCCCTGGCGTCCCTGGATTCCAGGACCGGGGAGAGGATTGCGCGGGTCGGCCACCTCCTCCCAGTTCCTGAAGGCGGCGCGCTGGTCGTCGCCCCAGAACTTGGAGCGGGCATTGAGGGCAGGCCAATCGGTCAGCGTTTCCGAGAAGCCCAATGCTTGCCAGTCGGCGGCGCGGCGGCTGAGGTACTGGCGGATGTGGAAGCGGAAAGACATCGCCAGTTCCTGCTCCTGCACCGTGGGAATGTCCAGGTTGGAGGGAGGTTTGATGCGTCCCTCGGCCAGTTCCACCATGTAGTCAATGGGTGCCATCGTGCCGGAGCCGAAGTCCTTTCCGGGGGCGAACTCGGTGGGGGTGATGGCCTCGGCGAAATCCTGGAACACGGGCTGGCCGTCGGCGT
Organism: Chloroflexota bacterium; assembly: GCA_009840175.1. Lineage (GTDB taxonomy): Bacteria > Chloroflexota > Dehalococcoidia > Lucifugimonadales > UBA3495 > VXOI01. The sequence continues at coordinate 16,976 of VXOI01000082.1, forward strand.
TCAGGCGGAAGAGCAGGTCAGGCATGAACACAGGCACCAGCACGGCCAGGGCGCGGCGGAAGTCGGTCTGCATCCGCTCGACGTCGGGGTTGGGCGGCCACAATGGGTCGGACGATTCGACAAGGGTTGCGCCCAACTTGCCAGCCAGGACTTCGTTGATTTCGCGCACTGCGGCGGTGACTATCGGCTCCTCCGACTTGGAGCCTGGCGAGTACACCATGGACTCGCGGATGACGCCGATGCGGACGCCTTGCAGCCCCTTCGACGAGCTCAGGATAGATGAGGAAGAGTCCAGGATGGACGGGTCGAGGGAAGCGCGGGCGTGGGGGGCGTAGGGAGTGCTCAACACCGATGCACGGGGAACGGTGGTGAACGGGTCGCGGGGGTCGTAGTAGCCGCTTTCCGAGTCTTTCAGGGCGTCGAGGATTTTGGCGCAGTCACCCAGACGACGGGCGTGGATGCCGGTACGGTCGCAGTAGATATCGGCCCCGATTGCGCCGCCATCGAAGCCGATCATCGCCTTGTGGGGCAGGATGAGGGCAACGGAGTTGTGGTTGGAGGGGCCACGGGTTGAGGCGCGGGTCTCCTCGCCCAGGCTGGCCATCACCAGATTGGCGCTGACCGACACCGCCGAGCCGGAGCTGGAACCGAGGGAGGCGGCGCGGGAAGTATCGTAGACGTTGGAGGGGTTGCCGCCCCAAGTGCTGCGCTGGTAGCCCAGCACCGACGGCAGCACCTTGTCGGGCGTGTGACGCCCGCCGGGGTCGCCAGCGCGACCGTTGTACTCGGTGTTGACCGCCTTGGCGTAGATGATGGCCCCTTTGTTCCGCAACTGCTCTACGAGGATGTGGTCGCGGGCGGGAAAGTCTATGTCGTAGGCGGCATCACCGCCGCCGGTGGAGCGCATATCCCTGGTATCGAAGGGGTCTTTGAAGCTGAAAACCACGCCGTACATCGGCATGGTTTCCAGGTCCGGGTTGCGTCCGTAGGCGGCGTCGAGTTCGGCGGCGCGCTCCAGGGCATCGGGGAAGTGCCGGAAATGCTCGCAGACCGGCGGCGCGCCAGCGGGCAGCGGTCCCAGCGAGGGATGCCGGTCGTAGTCTCCCCGGCAGGTGACGGAACGCTCGCCCCGGATATTCAGCGTGGCCAAGGCGTTGAGCTGTCCGGCATTGGGGACGCCGACAATCATGCCGAACTGCTGTGACACCGAAGGGTCGGACGCGGTGGCCTCCATCCGCCCGAACTCGAGCGGCGGGCCCTGGTACTTGTCGAGGTCGGGCAGGACATCTGACGCCTTTACGGTTTCGGTGGGGAATTCGATTGGGGACTGAGCGCGGACTGCTCCAGCAGCCGGGACTACAGGCGCGCCGTCTTCGGTCACCAGCATGCTGGAAACGCCGTTGTAGGCGCGGGCGCGGGATATGTACTCCTCCACAACAGCGACACAGGTGGTATCACCGGCCTGGATGGCGGTGTGAAGTTCGTCTATGGTGGCTTCCACCAATTGGAAGGGTGTGGCAGATTCTCTGGTTTCGCTGGTCATAGCGCGTTCCCATCCTGACACTTCGGCTGTGCTAAGGGCGAAGGCCCTACCTTACGGTTTTTCTACAAACGGTTCGCCGGGACAGCCACGGCTGCCCGGAAGTGTATTGCTACACTAGGCATCTCACAAGCCGAAGGGAGTGAAATCTTATGGCAAATCTGTTACGGCTGCTCTCTATGTTCCTGCTTCTGATGGCCGCAGCGGTGGGGGTGAATTACATCATTACGGTGCTGTACGATGATGGCAGCACTGGATTTCCCATCTGGTCAATCTTCAACTGGCCGATGGCGGCAGGCGTGTTGATTGCTTTCACGGCCAGCGCGTGCCACTGGCGGCAACAGGGGCGCGCGGAGGCGAACATTCATTCCAGTGAGAACGAGAACCGGAGCGTGAAAGCCTGGTTGCAGGCGAATATGCGCTTTTATGCGTCCCTGATTCTGTTGCTCTGGTTTATGCACGCCTGGTTTGACGACCTGTTCGCCGACGACGCGGGGGGCGGCTTGTGGATATCCGTCAATGTCATGTTGGTTGCCGTATCCCTATCAGCGGGTCTGCAACTGTGGCAGGATGGCGGCGGTGAGGAATAACCTTCCGCCGCCTGACGGTGCTCCTCCCTATCTACCGGTCGGTGCGATACAGGTAGCGAATATCCCAGAGGCCGTACAGCGTTGGGGCGGTATTGCCGAAGACGTTGCGGACAGCGCCAAGCCGCTCGGACAGGGTGGTGTAGATTACGGGCAGGTTTTCGGCGGCAAGTTCCTGGGCGCGATGGTAGTATTCGATGCGCTTCTCCCGGTCCAGCTCCTGGCTGCCCTTGACGTACATTTCGTCAATTTCCGCTTCCCACTCCGTGGCTGGCTCCGGCTGGTTGGGGTACCACAGGTGGAAATCTTCCTCGCTGTGCCAGAAGACGATGCCCCCGTGAGGGTCGGTGCCGCCGGTGAAGCCGACTATCAGGGCGTCCCATGCGTATGACGCGGTTATACGTTCCACCAATTCGCCGAAATCAATCAGTTCGTAATTGGCCCTAATGCCGATGTCGGCCAGACCATCCGTGATGATGCCGCCCACACGCCCGCGCACGCTGTTGCCGGTGTTGGTAATCAACTCGAACTCAATGGGGTTGCCGTCTGCATCCTCGCGGATGCCGTCGCCGTCGGTGTCCGTCCAGCCGAGGTCGTCGAGGATGGCGTTGGCCCTGGCCGGGTCGTACTCGTAACGAGGAAGGCGAGGGTTGTGGAAGTCCCCGGCAGCCGGGCTGACGGGCGCCCATTGGGGATATGCCAGCCCTTCATAGATTTCTTCCACGATAGTTGCCTTGTCCACACTGTGAGCCACCGCCCGACGGAACTCGACGTTCTGGAACCAGGCCAGTTTTTCCGGTGAAAGCAAGGGCTGGCCGGTTTCCGGGTTGAGGCCGGGATTCTGGTTGAAGGTGAGGAAGGTGGTTCCAAAGGCCGGGCCGCGCCGGTGGATGGTGAAGTTGCCGGTCTCTTCCTGGGTCTTGAGGGCCTCGTACTCCTCGCCCAGCACGCCGTGGTAGTCGGTCTCGCCAGCTTCGAAGGCGGACAACTCGGCGGCGAAGTCCGGGACAATGTGATAGACCACTTCATCCAGGTAGGGCAGGCTGTTTCCCTCGGCGTCCTGTAACCAGTAGTTCGGATTGCGTTGCAGCGTCACGCGCTCCAGCGGCACATACTCGGTGATGGTGAAGGGGCCGGTGCCAATTACCTCGGAGGGGTCAGTGTTGATGTCCCAGAACGACTCGAACTCGCCCACATCCACCACCGGAGCCAGTATGTGGCTGGGATAGATGGCCGTTCCCATGGAGCGCAGGAAAGGGGCGAAGGGCGAAGGTAGAACGCACTCAACGGTGTAGTCGTCAACTGCCGTGACGGTCATCCGATCTTCCTGCCATTCGCCGTTGGCGTCGAGATAGCGAAATATAAAGGCCCCGCGATCGGTTGTGGGGATGTCGTCGTTGTAGAGAATGCGGTTGAAGGTGAAATCAACATCGCGGGCGGTGAAAGGGGTTCCGTCGTGCCATTGCACATCCTGCCTCAGGCGGAATGTCCAGGTGAGACCGTCTTCGGAGTGCTCCCACGACTCGGCGAGGGATGGCTCCACCTCGTCGGTCAGCCAGGAAGTTTCGGTGAGGCCGTCGAACACATAGCTCAGGTAACCGCTGGAGCCAGCGTCGTTGGCGAGAGCCAGGTTGAATGTGAGCGGCTCAGAGATGGTGGCGTAGGTGATCCTGCCGCCGTAGTTGCCGATGGCGTAGTTGAACCTCGCAGAGTTTCTTTGCAACCGGCCGACCAGGTCTTCCTGGGCGATGACCTCGATGCCCGGGGTGGCGGTGGGCTGAGGAACGAAGGTAGCAGTGGGCGGCGGGACGGCGGTTGCTGCTCCGCCGCAGGCAACAGCGAGCAGCAGCAGGGTGGTCAGGGCCAAGATGAATGTGAAGAACAGGCGCTTACCAATCAGCATTGTCAGTCCTGATATTTTTGGAATTGGAACTTGGAAAGTTTACCCCATCGGACAGATACGCGCCCGCAGCAGACATAGGCGTTTGCGGCAATTGCCGCGCCAGCAATGACACCTTCGTCTCACAGGCACATAGAGAAGTTCTGTTCCCGCTCGCGGCGTTGAACACTACTTCCTGCCAGATTATATTAGCGTGAGTGTTTGGGGGCGGCAGATATGACTGATTCTGAAGTCATCGTTATAGGCGGCGGTATTGCCGGAGCGTCTACGGCATATCACCTGGCGGAACACGGACGCGGTGTTACGCTGCTGGAGCGGGGCGAAATTGCGTCCGAAGCGTCGGGGGTCAATGCCGGTGGCATCGGGGCACTGGGTTGGGGCCACGTTCCCAACCTGGAATCCTACCTGACCATGGGCAGCCTTCAGATATTCAGAAGCCTGCAAATCGAACTTGGCTATGACATCGAGTTCAGAGCCTCCGGCGCGCTTCAGGCAATCCAGACTGCGAGACAGTACGAATACTCCCGCGACAATGTGCTCTCCCTGAAATCACACGGGTATACTGCGGAACTGCTGACGGTGAACGAGGCTCGAGGCATTGAGCCGGAGCTGAACCCGGAGTTGCTGGGTGCGGTGCATTTTCCGCTTCGAGGGCAGGCCGATCCACGGAAGGCAACGCGCGCCTTCGCTTCTGCCGCAGCGGACCGCGGCGCCCAGGTGCTTACCGGGCGGGAAGTTACCGGAATTACCCGTCTGGGCGATGGAACTTACCGGGTCGCTTGCTCCGACGAAGCGTATACGGCAAGCAAACTGGTGCTGGCGGCCGGCGCGTGGTGCGGGCCGCTGGGGAAGATGCTGGGGCTGCGGATACCGGTGATTCCGGTGCGGGGGCAGATGTGGGCGACGGAACCACTGCCGCCGCGAGTGTTTCATTCGATTTCCGCGGCCGAGTCACCTCTGCATTGGAGCGCGTCGCCAGGCAACGATGCAGATACACCGCCTGAGTTGACTCACATAAGAGGACGCCGGGTCACCAGGCACCTGTACGGGAGACAGACGAGGGACGGAGAGATAATCTTCGGCGGCGACCGGGAGATGGCCGGGTATGACACCAGGGTTGACGAGTCGGGCATCGAAGTGAACTTTGGGCATACTACGGAGATTCTGCCGCTACTGAGCGGGCTATCCATAAGCCGAACATGGGCAGGGTTGATGCCCTTTTCCCTGGACGGCAGACCTATCATCGGCAAGATTCCTCAGATGGATGAGTTATATATTGTCAGTGGTCTGGCTTCTTCCGGCTTCGGAAGAGGGCCGATGGCTGGCAAGCTGATTGCCGATTACGTACACACGGGGCACCGGCCTCCGTCGCTGGCGGAGTGCGATCCTGCTCGGTGCGTAACGATGCTGGGCTGACCAGTGGCAGTCGGGGCTGAGAAGCAAAATCCCTTCATCACATGGGTTTGAGAGGCTGATATGCGACTTGTGCTTACTAATGCTACGTTGATCGACTGCGTTGATCCTACGCCGGTTGCCGAGGCAAGCGTGGTTGTCGAGGATGGCCGCATCGTTGAGATAACCGGCGGCAGCCGCTCTCCCAGCACACATGACGCGGAGGTGGTTGACCTGGACGGGGCGTACCTGCTTCCCGGTCTGTGGGATGTGCACATTCATCCCGACTATGCCACTGATCCCAACATTACCGTGGCCCAGCAGACGGCGCGGTTCGGGCAGAACCTTATGCGCGGCATGGCCGAGGCCGGTGTGGTCGGCGTCCGGTGCGGGGGAGCTGGTCACTTCATGGACGTGGCTTGGCGCAACACCTTCGCTTCGGGTGAGTTGAACGGGCCACGAGTCTTTGCCTGCGGGAACTTCCTCACCACCACAGGCGGTCACTTCCTGACCTCGGGGCACGCGAGGGAATGCGACGGCCCCTACGGCTTCGTCAATGCGGTACGAGATCAGATCAAGAACGGCGTTGACCACATCAAGCTCAACCTGTCGGGCGGCGTTATGGGGCCTTTCTGGGACCGGCACGTTCATTCTTTTCTGCTGGAGGAGGAACTGGCGGCGGTCTTTGCCCTCTGCCGCCAGCGCGGCTACAAGGTGATGGCTCACGCCACCAACCCGGAGGCGGTGCGAGCGGCTCTCACCATGGGCGCCCACACCGTGGAGCACGGCTATATCATGGACGAAGAGTGCATGCAGCTCTTCATGGAAAGCGATGCCTGGTACGTGCCCACCCTCGGCATCACCCACCTTACGCCATCGCAAGCTACTACTGAGCGAGAGAAGCGCTGGGTCAAGCAGAAGAACCTAGCGCCTGACCTGGTGGCGCGGGCCGAAGCGGCGGTGGACACGCATCGCAACTGGTTCCAGCAGGCCCTGCGTTCGGGGGTGAAGATGGCCCTGGGCTCCGACGTATACCCGCTGCGCGACTCGGCGCTGCTGGAGATGGGCTTGTGGGTTAAGGATGGCGCAACAACCTGGCAAACGCTGTTGGCCGCCACCAGGGATGGCGCGGACCTTTGCGGCAGGGGTTCCGACCTGGGAACGGTGGAAGTCGGGAAAATCGCCGACCTGATCGTGGTGGGCGGGAACCCGCTGGACGATATAGAAAGCCTGGCAGACCTCCAGATGGTAGTCAAGGAAGGCCGAATCGTGGCCGATCACCGTGGGGGTAAATCGGATTCCTGAACCAGCAATTTCCGGTAGAATGGCAGGACAGTTTCCATAACACATACGCAAACAGATACGCATTCGTACTGAGGTGCCGCGCATGACTTCCCAGGCCACTCCATCTTCGGAAGGCAATGAGACCCCGGAACCCGTGATTTCGTCCGGTGTCGGCTATCTGCCTTCTCCCCCTGTGGCTGGGCAGAAGCCGCACAGTTTCACCCGGCACGGGGTGACCGTCGAAGACCCGTGGCACTGGCTGCGCGATCCGAAGTACCCGACGGTGGAAGACGCCGAGGTGCTGGCGTACCTGACGGCTGAGAACGAGTACTTTGAAGCCGCCATGCTGCCCCACAAGGATCTGGTTGAGACTATCTTCGAGGAGATCAAGGGGCGACAACAGCCCGACCTGTCCAGCGTTCCATGGAAGCGCGGCGACTGGTACTACCAGTGGAGTTACCGGGAAGGAAGCCAGTACCGCGTGTGGCAACGATGGCCAACGGATAGTCCCGACGCGCGGGCGGCCCCGACCGATGATGCCTCAACAATACTCGACGAGCCGGAGTTGGCTGAAGGACTGGAATACTTTCGTCTCGGCTCTTTTTCGGTGAGCAACGGCGGGGCGTTGCTGGCCTACAGCGCGGATACGGACGGCTCTGAGCGGTTCAGGATGGTGGTCAAGGACCTGGACACCGGGGAAATTCTGGGGGAGGAAATTGAGGGAACGATAGGTAGCGCGGTATGGGCGGCTGACGATGCTTCGTTCTTCTATACGCTGGTGGACGAGAACTGGCGCCCGTGGCAGGTGCGCCTCCATGTGCTCGGCGAGACGGTGGATAACGACTCCGTGGTGTACGAGGAAACGGATTCCGGCTTCTTTGTCGGGCTGTCGGTCACTACGTCGAGGGAATACATCATCATTGGCAGCGGCGACCACGTAACCTCCGAGATCAGGTTGATACCCGCAACGCACCCGGATTCCCCAGCGATTCTAGTGTCTCCGCGACGCACCGGCCACGAATACTCGGTGGACCACCAGAGCGGCCGCTTCGTCATCCGCACCAACGACACCCACAAGAACGCTCGCCTTGTTACTGCACCCGACAATGATCCGGGCGAAGGGTCATGGACGTCACTGATTGACGCCACTGATTCGCACTACATCCGGGCTTTCAAGTCGTTCCAGGACTTCATTGCCGTAGAGGTACGGATAGATGGGTTAGACCATGTGCGCCTGATTGATCTCGCGGGGGAATCTTCTTACGTGCCCTTCCCCGAATCGGCTTATACAGTCCATTTGGATACCAACCCGGAATTCCAGACGGATACCCTGCGGCTTGAGTATTCGTCAATGGTGACCCCGACGACGGTATTCGACTATCACGTCTCCTCGGATGAACTGGAGGTGCGGAAAGTCCAGCAGTTGCCTAGCGGGTACGATGCGACGGAATACGTGACGGACCGGATGTTGGCAACAGCCCGCGACGGCGAGCAGGTCCCGGTGTCCGTCGTCCGCCGCAGGGAAACTCAGCTCGACGGCTCGGCTCCGCTGTACCTGTATGGCTATGGCGCGTATGGATTGTCCATGCCGCCGTCCTTTTCCACAACGCGGTTGTCGTTGCTGGACCGGGGTTTTATCTTCGCTATCGCCCACATTCGCGGGGGGGACGACCTAGGGTATCACTGGTACGAGGCGGGGAAGCTGGACAGGCGAGCCAACACATTCAACGACTTCGTGGACGTGGCGCGCCACCTGACGGAGTCGGGATACGGAGTGGAAGGGCGCATCGCTATCGCCGGAGGCAGCGCGGGCGGTCAGCTCATGGGGGCGGTGGTCAACCAGGCGCCGGAGCTGTGGGGCGCGGTGGCCGCTCACGTTCCCTTCGTGGACGCGCTGAACACGATGCTGGATGACACCTTGCCTCTCACTCCCATCGAGTGGCCGGAGTGGGGCAATCCCATAGAGGATAAGGATGCCTTTGACTGCATCCGTTCCTACTCCCCCTATGACCAGCTAAAGCCGCGTGATTATCCACCAATCCTGGTTACCGCAGGTCTGAACGATCCGAGGGTGACTTACTGGGAGCCAGCCAAGTACGTGGCGAAGCTGCGGACGCTGAAGACTGACAGCAACCCGCTGCTGCTGAAGACCAATATGGGCGCAGGCCACGGCGGACGGTCGGGCAGGTACGACCGGCTTTATGAGGTGGCGGAGGAGTACGCCTTCATGCTGGCGAGCATGGGGCTGGTGGATTGAAACATCGAAAGGGAGTACACGAAGTCGTTTAGCTGAAAGGAGGTTGGACATGGCCCGCTTGGATGGAAAGGTGGCCGTGATTACCGGGGCGACCGGAGGAATCGGTCGGGCTGCGTCGAAACTGTTTGCCGACGAAGGAGCGAAGGTTGCGCTGGTTGATCTGGATGAGGCCGCCCTCCAGGAAGTCGCGCAGTCCATCGGAGAGGACAAGGCCAGCTACACGGTGGCCGATGTCACTCAGCCGGACCAGACGCAGGCGTATATTGACGCCGCGGTAAACCGCTGGGGCGGCATTGATGTGCTCCTGGCTAACGCGGGGATCGAGGGCACGTTGGCCTCTATACCGGAATACCCCGTGGATATGTTCGACCGGGTGATGGCGGTCAACGTGCGGGGTGTATGGCTGGGCATCAAGTACGTGGTTCCGGTGATGGAAGGTAGGGGAGGCGGCAGCATTGTCATCACATCTTCCACTGCTGGAATCGGCGGCACCCCCGAGATGTCGGCATATACCACCAGCAAGCACGCGGTCATCGGGATTATGCGTACCGCCGCAATCGAGGGCGCCCCACTGGGCATCCGCGTCAACACCGTTCACCCTGCTCCCATCGAGACCCGCATGATGCGTTCTATCGAGGAAATGCGTGTGGCTGCCATGGACGACTCGGCGGTGACAGTAGAGGTGGCGAAGCAGTCCTTCGCTGATCGAATACCGCTGCAACGCTACGGCGACCCACGGGAAGTGGCTCACATGATGCTGTTCCTCGCCAGTGATGACAGCAGCTTCAGCACCGGCGGTATGTATATGGTGGATGGAGGGAGGTCCGCGGGCAGCCGGTAGACGCCCTCACCCTAACTCTCTCCCGGAGAGAGAGGACTCACTTTTGAGCCTGTCCCAGAAAACCCGTGTACGACCCGCAAGGAGTGGTGAATGCC
>VXOI01000020.1 GCA_009840175.1 Chloroflexota bacterium
GGATTCTTGTATAATTTGCGCTAATCGCTGCAATGGTCCCACAACCAGCCGGAAATCCCCAAATAACCTCCACAGGCAGCATGGACAGTTTGCCGAAAAAAGCGGGCCTACCGTCTTGCCAGCGCTTTCGGAATACCGGATGCTTGTCCCCCGGTATCGAAGCGGAGGAGGCTTTATGACCCGGCACCAGCGACACGGTTTAACAAGGGTTTTGCTAGTTGCGGCGATGATTGCGCTACTGGCTGGGATTCCAGGTGTAGTGCTGGGGCAATCGTCTGCCGCCCGCTTTGTGGGCAACGCATATATCGATGGAGAACTGGCGCCGAACGGCACACTGGTCGAGGCATTGTCTAGCGGCAACACGGTCTCGGCGACTATCGTGAGGTCTCGTTCCGACAAAATCAACTATTCCCTGTACGTGGAGAGGCCACCCCGAGGGGCAAATTTGACGTTCCGTGTTGCTGGCTCTCACGCCGAACAGCAAGCAGTCTGGAAAGAGGACTCGATCACTTTTCCCTTCGATCTCAATGTCGCCTCGACTGAGGTTCCGGCGCAGGGGCTCACTCAAGGGCCTCCGGGGCCGCCCGGCGTCGCCGGCCCAGCAGGGCAGAGAGGCCCCGTTGGCCCGGAAGGGGCTATAGGACCAGCGGGGCCGACGGGGGCGGCAGGGCAGGAGGGGCCAGAAGGACCAGGGGGGCCGGCAGGTCCGCAAGGCCCTCCAGGAGCAACCGGCGCTCAAGGGCCTGCTGGCTCAGACGGACAGGAAGGCCCTCCGGGTCCACAGGGCGAGAAGGGAGAAGCTGGCCTCCCGGGAGAGCGGGGCGCTACAGGGCCTGCCGGACCGGCAGGAGGCGGATTGTTGGCCATCATAGCCTTAGCGGTTGCCGGAGTGGCTGTGCTTCTGGCCTTCATTGCGTTTTATGAGGCGATCCGATACTAGGCCCTTGGGGAGTGCTTAATCGCTCCAGCGTCCGAGTTCTTCAGCCCGAAAGGTGTGGCGGGGGCATATGAAATGAAACGCATTGGCGCGAGACCGCCCGCCTGGTGCTCAAGGGTGGTTACGCCACAGGCCCATTCGCGGCGGGTACCGCCCTTGAGGTGGACGATACGTTCCACACGGCGCATCTGTGCCAAGTGGGGCCAGTCGCTGTAGTCCGCCAGTTCATCCGAAACCCAGATGCGCCGTACTACTCCCCCATCATTATCCTCAAGAGAACTCTTCCTCTGTTTCTCATCAATAATCGAAAGACAATGGAGATGGGGATCAGACGGTTGGCTAACCCCGACCAGTCAGGTATACTCTGCCATGCGCCTGAAGTAACCCTCGCAACGGAAGCGGTGGAGTGACTCCCGGGCCTGTTTTGAGAAACCTGCAGGCTTTACCCAACAAGTATGCACCAGAGGATTTCCTGTGCCCGACAACACCTCCGGAGATTGGTCTGCTGACTCAGCAAGACTCTCAGTAGCAGCCGAGTGGGACGCGGGCTACATGGGTTGCGGCGAAGTAATCATTCTCCTCCGCAAAAAAATGCAAAAGCTCCAGCCGGGGGAGATATTCAAACTAATCTCATACGATCTGGGCGCCCACGAGGACCTTCCCGCTTGGTGTCGAATGACGGGCCGGCGTCTGGTTAGTGCCCAGCATCCCAGCTATTGGATCGAACAAAAGGGCGTCTGAAGACAACAATCAAGCCATGACAGGCAAACCACAACAGGAATCGGAGGCATAGAAACCGCGATGTCCGACAAATTCTGCGTAATGCTGACCTGCGCCAAGAACGACACAGACAAGTCAACAGTGGCGTTCGTAATCGCAAACGCCGCCCTTGGCTCAGAAAAGGACACCACCGTATTCCTCAGTACGGAAGGCGTCCAGTTGTCCCAGAAGGGATACTCAGACGACATACATGAAGAGGGTTTCCTGCCTCTGAAAGAGCTGATGGATAATTTCGCCGAAGCCGGGGGTTCTATCCTGGTCTGCGCGCCATGCTTCAGGAAACGAGGCCTTGACGAAGACAATCTAGTTGATGGCGCTCGTATCGTCGGAGGCGCTGTACTTGTGGAGTTGCTCTCAGACGGCACTCCCTGCGTTTCATATTGATTTGGAAAGTTTCCCGCGCCGGTGAGGGCTGCTTATGGAGCCAATCGAAAACCACGAATACCAGCCTCATGTCAGTTTCGATGGTGGAGACCTGGACTGCGGGGGCGGACTCCTGCTTCTCATCCGGCGGCATATAGATCCTCTGGAACCCGGCGGCCTGCTGGAGATCCTATCCACTGACTCGACGGTCGAAGTCGAGCTTCCCGCTTGGTGCCGGTTAACGAAGAACGAGCTGATTTCCTGGACTAAATCGGGACGCCAGAGGAGTTACCTGGTCAGCAAGGGGCCTTTTGTCCGCCCGGTATCCTCCCCAGTCGTCAAAGCTACCGCCACCATCGGACAGCATCTGCAAGTTCCCGTCGTGATCCCCCAAGACCTGCCTGCTCCCTCGCCCGCTCCTCAAGTCGCGCCCCTTTCCGTTATGGGTATCGGGAGTTGGCCCCGTCCTCGCTGGATGCTGCAAGCGGTCCACGACCGTCTTGAGGGCAGACTCGGAGAAACCGAGTTCCAAGCCACCGCGGATGACGCCGTGCGCCTGTGTATGCTTGCGCAGGGGCGAGCGGGCGCCGATGTCCTGACGGACGGTGAACAGCGGCGCGACAGCTACGCCAGCTTCGTCGGACGGCTACTGGACAACTGCCAGTTAATTCCTTTGAGTGACCTGACGGCAATGGTGGACGATCCTGAAGAGTTCGAAATGGAATTGCGGGCTCTTGACGTTCCGGCGGCCGAGGTGCGCCATCCTGTGGTGTACGGCAAGCTCGGTCGAAGTAACCCGTTGGCGTTGCAGGAACTCCAATTCGCCAAGTTGAGCACCGACAAGGCGATCAAAGTGGCATTGCCGGGACCCTACCTGCTTACTCGAACAATGTGGCTGGACTGTCTCACGGACCGCCCCTACGACACCCGTGAAGACCTGGCTCAGGACGTAGTCAGGGTGCTGAGAGAGGAGTTGCACTACCTGCTCGCCGCGAGGGCATCCCTGATCCAGTTCGACGAACCAGTGCTCACGGAGGTCGTTTTCGGATCGGCCTCGCAAAAGCGCAGCTTTATGTGTGGCGCCCTGAGTGAGAAGCTCGAACCCGAGATAGAGTTGGACTTCGCTTTAGAGCTATTGAACGAGGTTGTTCGCGGCCTGCCGCAAGAACGGTTGGGACTCCACATCTGTCGCGGAAACTGGACCCGCGATGAATCTGCTGCACTTGCGGGCGACTACCGTCCCCTGATTGGCATCCTTCAGGAGGCTCAGGTCGGGAGTTTGTTCCTGGAACTATGCACCGAACGCGCAGGAGAAGCGGAAGTCTTGCGAGCAATTCCCAGCGACAAACGCATAGGCGTGGGTGTTGTAAACCAGAAGCTGGACGAGGTCGAGTCAGTTGAAGAAGTAGGTCGCCGGATAAGCGCAGCCGTGGATTTGTTCGGGAGGGAGCGAGTCTTGCTCACTCCCGATTGCGGATTTGCCACATTTGCCGACAATCCGGTGGCATCGGCTGCGGTTGCCGAAGCCAAGCTCAGCGCGATAGTAGAAGCGCGAGACCGGTTCGCATCATAGAGAATGGGAAACTCTTAACTGGCGTCTCTCCGTCAACGCAGCTCCGGCGGACTTCGCTGTGTTCGTCTTTACTGCAATGACCTCCGCACCCCGGCGATGACGTTATCCTTGTCGGGGAGGCAGTATTGCTCCATGACGGGGCTGTAGGGGATGGGCACGTCGGGGGCGCAGACGCGGACCGGCGGCGATTTCAGTGCCCGGAAGGTCTCCGGGTCTTCGGTTATCTGGGCGCTGATTTCAGCGGCGGCGCTGCCTGTGATGCAGGCTTCGTCCACTATGACCACGCGGCCGGTCTTCTGCACCGAGCGGCGGATGGCTGGAGTGTCCATCGGAACCAGCGTGCGCGGGTCCACGACCTCCAGGGAGATTCCTTCCGCCTCCAGTTCCTCCGCTGCCTGCAACGCCTCTGGGACCATTTTCGAGATAGCGACCACAGTTACATCGGAACCCTCCCGCTTCACGTCGGCCTCTCCGATGGGGACGATGTACTCCCCCTCTGGCACCGGGTGCCGGTCGGGGAGGGCTGCCAGAATCTGGTCTTCGAAGAACACCACGGGGTTGTTGTCGCGGATGGCACTCTTCATCAGGCCCTTGGCGTCGTAGGGATTGGAAGGCATGACCAGCTTCAGCCCGGCCAGGTTCATGAACATGGGGTGCGGGCTCTGAGAGTGCTGCGCCGCCGCCGAGCGTCCGCCGCCTGTTGAGGCGCGGAAAACCAGCGGAAAGGGCGCTTGCCCGCCAAACATATAGTGGATCTTGGCCATCTGGTTCACTATCTGGTCCATGGCGGTGAAGGCAAAGGTCATCATGCCCGGGCTGATGATAGGCCGGAAGCCGCTGCCCGCCGCACCGATGCCGGCGCCGACGTAGGCTTCCTCTGAGATGGGCGAGGCCCTCAGCCGCTCAATGCCGAACTCGGATACCAGCGCGGCAAGCGGCCCTAAGTTGCCGGTGATGTGAAACACCCTGTCGTCCCGGCGCATTTCCTCGCGGAACGCTTCCATTATCGCCTCGGCGTAGGTTATCTCCCGCATGGTTTTCTCCCACTCTTACCCTCTCCCAGGAGGAGAGGAGACTTGGAAATGTCCCTGGCGATTACCTTTGGAGAACGGTTACGGGGCGAAAACCTCCGTCAGAGCGTCTTCAGGGTTGGGCAGGGGGCTGGACTTGGCGAAGGCGATGGCCGACTCGACGGCAGCGGCGATCTCCTCGTCGGCCTGCTGGAGCTGCTCCCTGGTCGCCACGCCCTGCTCAACGAGGCGGTCGATGAATCCAGGGACCGGATCGTGGGACTGGCTCAACTCGATCTCGCTGGCCGGTCGCGGGTCAGGCGGGTTGCCCCGGGACTCGGAGTGTGTGCGCCAGCGGAAAGTCTTGCATTCCAGCAGGGTGGGACCGCCACCTTCTCTGGCCCGCTGCACGGCCGCCTGCGCCGCCTCGTATACGGCCAAAACGTCGGTGCCATCCACCGTCACGCCGGGTATGTTGTAGCCCACGGCCCGCACCGAGACGTCCTCCACAGAAAGCGTGGCCGCCGCCGAGTTGCCCGAGGCCCAGCGGTTGTTTTCGCAGACGTAGATGACCGGCAGGTTCCAGATGGATGCCAGGTTCAGCGAGCCGTGGAATGCCCCCTCGTTTGATGCGCCGTCGCCGAAGAAGGCCACCGCCACACCGTCGCCACCTTCCAGCTTGGCGGCCAGGGCCGCCCCAGTGGCGATGGGCATTCCGGCACCCACGATGCCGTTGGCGCCCAACATCCCCACGCTGAAGTCAGCGATGTGCATCGAGCCGCCCTTGCCGTGGCAGTAGCCGTTGCTGCGGCCGAACAGTTCGGCCATCATCAGATTGATGTCGGCGCCCTTGGCGATAGTGTGGCCGTGGCCCCGGTGAGTGCTGGCGATGCGGTCGGTGGTGCGGAGAGCGGAGCACACGCCCACGGCGACGGCCTCCTCGCCGATGTAGGCGTGGACCACGCCGGGGATGTTGCCTTCATGGAACTCCTCGACCGCCCTGGCGTCAAAAGTTCGGATGGTGACCATCTTGCGATACATGTCCAGCAACAGGCCGGAATCCATAGTCATGACATCCCCCTTCTGTGACATGGGAGTAGCCTGAATTGTACCCCGCCGCAAGCCGCATCGCCACGGCGACCCGGGACTAAAAGAGGGTCTTTCAGTTGTTGTGGGACCAGGCCCATTAGGGTGAACGTCTCCAAGGGTTTCCAGCTACGGTGGCGAAAGGCTGCCGGGTAGTGTGTCAGTTTGGCTCTTTTTCAAGTCAATTATCAATCGAACTGATACACTATCCGAAAATTCATTCGATTCAAAAGAGTACGTATCCGCAATTCCCTTTTGTTGAACGACTCTTGTCTTTCATGCTACTTTCACATCGTGTAAATCGTGAGGTGAAACCAGCGATGCGCCCCACCGGATGGCTTGCTTTCTTCGGACTGATGCTGGCGTTGTCCCTACTGCTGGGCTGCACCAGGGAGGTGGTCAAGGAGGTTATTGTTACTCCTGTCGCGGGACCCACGGCCACCTCGCAAACTGAGGCCACCGCAGCACCTGTGGAAACATCGACCGTCACATCCGAATCGGAGACGGAGAACGAAAGACCAGCCGCAACAACGGCAGGGTCCTCTGGAGCTGAGACAGGGAAGGTCTACCGGATCGGCATCGCTGAGGACCTGACCACCACCAACCACTGGGCATACGTGGGGCCGGATGGCACCGTCTGGAACGGCTACGTGCTGGGCGGCAGCAAGCCGGTGCTCTACGGGTATTCGGCCCAGAGGTTCGACTGGATACCTTCGCTGGCTGCCGACTTTCCCTCCCCATTGAAGGAAGAGACGGTGGACGGCCAGATATTCTGGACCACCGAGCTGGAGTTGGTTGAGGGCGTGAAGTGGAGTGACGGCAGTGAAGTCACCGCCGAGGACTTCGTGTTCACCGCGCACACCGCCACCGAACTGCAGCTCACCGGAGACTGGCCTACGATCGTTGACCCGGAATACTTCGACCACGCCGAAGCCAACGGTCCATATAGTCTGAAGGTCTACTTCAAGCAGAAGCCCGGTTTGGCGCGCTGGCAGTTCGGTCTGGCGTTCATGCCCATCTTCTCCAAGTCTTACTGGCAGCCGGTGGTCGCGGAGGCCAAACAGGCGGGTGACACTACAGAACAGCAGAAGGCACTCTACGCCCACGTCCCCGATGGGGAGCCCAGCGCCGGCGGGTTCATCTTCGACCAGTGGGAGCGGGGCGCTTTCGCGGAGAAGACCATGAATCCTGACTACTCCTTCAGCGGGACGGAGGTAACTCAATACGCCAACGGCGCGTACACGGCTTCCACCGCCGGAGTCCGGGACTTCAGCGCCTACGGCGAACCAGTCGGCGAGACTGTCCTTGAATACACGGAAGGCCCTTACTCGGAAAGCACTATCTACTCCATCTACGGCAGCCAGGACGCCGCAGTGCTGGCGCTCAAGAAGGGCGACATTGATTTCATGTTGAACCCTCTCGGGTTATCGAAGGGCCTCCAGGACCAGTTGACCGGGGAGGATGGACTCACCACCATCGAAAACGCCTCGAACGGTCTCCGCTATCTGGGGTTCAACTTCCGCAAGGAGCCCATGGACAGCACGGCCTTCCGGCAGGCAGTGGCGACGCTGATTGACAAGGAATTCCTCGTGGACACGGTGTTGCAGGGGGTGGCCATCCCGATATATACGATGGTGCCGGAGGGCAACGGAGCCTGGTACAACCCGGACGTGCCCCTCTTCGGGAAAGGCATGACCCGCCAGGAGCGCATCGCCAAGGCCGTGGAACTGCTGAAGGAAGCCGGGTTTACATGGGAGACGGAGCCCCGGGTCAGCGAAGACGGCAATTTCGTGGAACAACAGGGCGAAGGACTGAAGATGCCCAACGGCGAGCCGGTGCCAGCCATGGAGGTGATGGCTCCCAGCCCAGGATACGACCCGCTGCGCTCCACCTTCGCCATCTGGATCGAGCGGTGGCTGACCGAAGTGGGAATTCCCCTGCGGGCCAATCTCACTGGCTTCAACGTGATCGTTGATAAGGTGTTCAACCAGCAGGACTTCGATATGTGGATCCTGGGCTGGGGACTCAGTGCCTTTCCGGACTACCTCGAGAACTTCTTCCACAGTCGACATTCTGGTCTAGAGGGGCATAATCCAGGCGGGTACAACAACCCGGAGTTCGACCGTCTCGCCGACGAATTGCTGGCAGAGACCGATCTGGAGGCGGCACGGCAACAGGTGTTCAAGATGCAGGCGTTTCTCGCCGAAGACCTCCCCTACGTGGTGCTGTTCGACACTCCCATCGTGGAGACTTACCGGAGCGAGCGAATCGAGTTTCCCTACACCGAAACCTGGGGCGGCCTCCAGAGTTCCGCCGGTTTGCCCGGTCTGGTGAACTTCAGGTAACCTTGTCAGCCTGACTGTGCCGCCCTGTAAGACAAGCCCGGACGCTGAGAGTGGGAGGGAGCACCTGATTATCATACTGAGGAGACAAACCTGATGACCAGCTATCTCATCAGGCGAGTCGGGCAGATGGCCCTGACTCTTTTCCTCATCATCACGCTGACCTTCTTCCTGGTGCAGGCGCACCCAGGCGACTATGCTTCCTTCTACGTCCTCAATCCCGACCTGCCGCCCGATGTTAAGGACCGGATGCGTGAGGCTTTCGGGCTGGACAAGCCGGTCTGGCAGCAGTATTTTATCCATCTCAAGAACACCTTTACGGGAAACTTCGGCGTGTCCTTCGGGCATTTCCCCCGGCCCGTGATGGACGTTCTGGCGGAGCGGCTACCCCGCACCATCGTTCTGTTCCTGACTGCCACGGCAATCTCCTTCTACATCGGCTTTTTCCTGGGGAAGGCCATCGCCTGGCGCCGGGGCGGGCTGTTTGAATACGCCGCCACCATCTCGGGGGCAACGCTGTTCACCGCCTTCACGCCCGCCTTCGCCCTGATGATGATCTGGGTGTTCGCCTTCAAGCTGGGCTGGTTTCCTGTGGGCAAGTTCCTGGACCCCCTAGTCTGGCGCGGCACAGATGTCACTGCCAACTATGTGTTCGGCAGTATGCTGCTCAGCGCCGCTGCCTTCTTCGCCTTTGCGCTGCTGGTTATGCTGCTGCTCAAGAGGTTCGGACGGCGGGTGCCGTCGCTTGCGGCCTTGCCGGTGTTGCTGGGAGGCGTGGCAGTCATGGCGCTGGCATGGGCGTTTTCCGGCATCGGGGAGCTGGCGCTGGATATGTTGAAGCACTTGGTGCTTCCAGTGGCGACCTTGACACTCATATCCTTCGCCGGGACTATGCTGCTGACCCGCAACAGTATGCTGGAGACCATCCGCGAGGACTACGTGATGGCGGCGAGGGCCAAGGGCCTGCCGGAGAAGCAGGTGCGCGACCGCCACGCCGCCCGGAACGCCATGTTGCCGGTGGTGACCAGCCTTGTCTACAGCCTGATATTCGCCATCGACGGCAGCGTGATTATAGAGAGCGTCTTCTCGTGGCCCGGCACTGGCTTGACCCTGCTCCAGGCGGTACGAAGCGAAGACCTGCCGCTGGTGATGGGCGCGATGCTGTTCATCGGACTCCTCTCCCTGCTAGCCCACGTCATCGTTGATGTTCTCTACGTCTACCTGGATCCCAGGATTCGCTACCAGTGAATACTCCAGAACCGGCCGGCCCACTATCCGCCGCGGAGCTTGCGGTCGAAATCGGCCGCGGCAGGGTGCGCTTCGCGCTGACGCGACTGCGGATGACATGGCGGTCGTTCAGGAACGGCTGGGGCATTTTCATGGAGAGCCGGGTGGGCATGCTGTCGCTGTTCACCATCATCCTCTTCGCCATGATGGCGGCCGCTCATCCCATACTGATGGCGACGGTCTGGGATCCCGCCACCTACGACCCAGTGACCGGGTATTCCTTCGACCAGGTGGAGCAGCCCGCGCCGCCCAGTTGGAAGCATCCCCTGGGCACCGACCCATTGGGACGGGACGTGCTGAGCCAACTGCTGTACAGCACTCGCTCCGAGTTCGTCCTCGGTATAACCGCTGCGATGGTGACCGTGGGCATTGCCACCTTCGTGGGGGCGGTGGCCGCGTACTACGGCGGTCTGATTGATGCCTTCTTCATGCGGCTGGCGGACCTGATTATCGCCCTGCCGGCCATATCGCTGCTGATAGTGCTGAGCGCCCTCTTCCATCTGAACCTGTTCTACCTGGCCCTGATAATCGGCGTGTTGGGCGGCTTCGGGGGAACCGCCATCATCCTGAAGTCGCAGGCGCTGAGCATCAGGGTCAAGCCCTTCATAGAGGCGGCGCGAGTGGCTGGCGGCGGCAACTTCCATATCATATTCGCGCATCTCGTACCTCACCTGCTGCCCCTGTCGCTGCTGTACATGATGTTCACGGTCACCAGCGCCATCTTTGCCGAGGCCGTGCTGTCGTTTCTCGGCCTGCTGGACCTGCGGATGAGCTGGGGAATCATGATCCACACCGCCAACACCGGCGGCTACCTGCTGGGCGGCACCCGGTACTGGTGGCTGATAGTACCCGCGGGGGCCTCCATCACCTTCCTGTGCAGCGCCTTCTACCTAGCGGGGCGGGCCCTGGACGAGGTGGTGAACCCCCGGTTGAGGGGGCGCGATGACTGACCAGCCAGGCCTCTTGCTGGAGGTGGACGGCCTGAGCCTGAGCTATCTGACCAGGCATGGGGAGATACAGGCCGTGCGTGAGGTCAGCTTCGAACTGGCCCGGGGCCGCGCGCTGGGGCTGGTTGGAGAGTCCGGCTGCGGCAAAACCTCTGTCGCCAGATGCTTGATGCGCCTGTTGCCCGATAACGCCCAATTGTCGGCGGGCCGGGTGCTGCTGGACGGTCAGGACATCCTGCTTATGTCCGAGGAAGAGATGCGGTTGCAGCGGTGGCGCCGCATCTCCATAGTTTTCCAGGCCGCAATGAATGTACTGAACCCGGTGTACCGGGTGGGCCAGCAGATTGTCGAGGCCATCGAGGCCCACGGTGTCGAGTCTACTGACTCCGGCGCCAGGGAACGAGTGGCGCGCCTGTTCCGGATGGTTGGGCTTGACCCACAGTTGATGGAGCGTTACCCCCACGAATTCAGCGGCGGTATGCGCCAGCGGGCGGTCATCGCCATGGCCCTGTCGTGCGACCCCGACCTGATAATAGCCGACGAGCCGACCACCGCCCTGGATGTGATAGTGCAGGACCGGATACTCCGTGAACTGAAGGACATCCAGCGGGAACTGGGGATGAGCGTAATCTATATCAGCCACGACATTGCGGTAGTGGCGGAGGTGACGGACCTGGTGGGGGTGATGTACGCCGGTCGGCTGGTGGAGATGGGGGAGACTGCCGACGTGTTCCACGCTCCCGCTCACCCCTACACGGCGGCGCTGATGTCTTCTTTCCCCAGCGTCAGCGGTGAGAGGCGACCGCTGGCCAGCCTTCCCGGCGAGCCTCCGAATCTCTCTGACCCGCCCCCGGGCTGCCCCTTTCATCCCCGGTGCGCTTTTGCCACCGAGGTATGCCGGAGCGAGTACCCGCCCCAGGTCAATGCGGGCGGTCACTGGGCCGCCTGCTGGCATCCGCTGGACACGACGCTGACCCCGGCAGGCTGACGGTATGGAACGCGAAAGCACCACTTTCGAGACGCTGACCTCCCAGGCCAATGGCTCGGACGCTTCAGGAGGCAAGCCGCTGGTGGCGGTGCAGGGCTTGACCAAGCTGTTCCCGGTGGGCGGCAACCTGTTTCGCAAGCCCACCGGTTTCATTCACGCCGTTGACGATGTCACTTTCCGACTGGCGCACGGGGAAAGCCTCGGGCTGGTGGGAGAGTCGGGCTGCGGCAAGACCACGGTGGGTAAGCTGCTGGTCAAGCTACTGGAACCTACGGACGGCAACATATTGTTTCGCTTCGCCGACGGAACGGATTCGGATGACTCCGAAGCCACGGTTGATGCGTCCACTCTCAGGGGACGGCAACTGCGCGCCTTTCGCCGACAGGCGCAGATGATTTTCCAGGACCCCTACGAGTCCATGAACCCCCGGCGAACCATTTACGACATCATCTCCGAGCCGCTGTCGGTGCAGGGCATTGGCGACGTGCAGGACCGGGTGGGCCGCGTGGTGGAAATCCTGACGCTGGTAGGGCTGACCCCGGCAGGGGCGTTCCTGTTCCGGCACCCGCACGAGCTTTCAGGCGGGCAGCGGCAGCGCGTAGCCATCGCCCGCGCCCTGGTAATCCGCCCTTCCTTCGTGGTGGCCGACGAGCCGACTTCCATGCTCGACGTTTCCAGCAGAACAGGCGTGATGACACTGATGCAGGACCTGGCCCGGGAGCTGGGGGTGGCCTATCTGTACGTCACTCACGATCTGGCGGTGGCCCGCTATATGTGCCACCGCATCGCGGTAATGTACCTGGGCAAGGTGGTGGAACTGGCGGAGACCGAGGAACTGCTCCGCAATCCACTGCATCCGTACACCAAGGCGCTTCTGTCGGCGGTACCGCTGCCCGACCCCAGAAACCGCCGTGCGCCGCCGGACATACGAGGCGACCTCGCTACGCCGATAGACCCGCCTTCCCGCTGCCGGTTCTATGACAGGTGCCCTGTAGCCACGGCGCACTGCCTCAACCATCCGCATCCACCCACAGAAGAAAAGGCCCCCGGGCATCTGGTAGCCTGCTACGAGGTCTGAGCGCGGAATTGCCTCTCAGTAATGTCCCGTCAATAGGTGAGAGAGTGCGTCATCGTTGTTTCCCGCATTAGTCTGCGGCTTGCAGGACCTCAGCCTCCTGTGGCGCTTCCGCAGCCACATCGTTGGACGCAAGACTTGGGTCCCGAGGGGGCAATGTGTGCAGGTAGAAACCATCGCCGTACCGGCCGGGCTCGCGGAGCACCTTTGACCAGAGTACGGAGAACTTGCCCATATCCACCCCTTCCCACATATTCCCCCACATGATGTGTGGGGCTTGCTGGCATTTTACGACGCCCCATAGGAAGGCACACTGGGCAAATGTCATTGACCTAAATACGAGTTTGGGCTAAATGAGGCCTTACTGAAAGGCGTGGGAAGGTAAATTGGCGGAGAGAGTGGGATTCGAACCCACGGTACAGTTGCCCGTACTCCGGTTTTCGAGACCGGCGCTTTCGTCCACTCAGCCATCTCTCCTTGACAATTATTTTAGGGTATTCCGCCTTCTTTGCCAACGAACAGGGCACGATTGCCAGGGTAATCGCATTTGGGATCCCAAGCGCCTTTATTCCTGATTTTGCCCGGGCAGGGGACTAAAAAACCTGCTTTCTCTGCCAAATTCTGCCAAGTTCTGCCACTCCGTCCTTCGACAAGCTCAGGGCGGCCCGGGTTCCGACGGATGGCAGGGGACGCCGGGTTGGGTGTGACAGGGCATCTTGGGATTATGTTAGGGATACGTCACCGGGCTTGGCAAGGAGCAGATGTCACTGGGTTACCCTAATGCGATAGCCCTCGCACGATTGCCAGGGTTGTTTGGTTCTGAGCGCGATTGTCTGAGCCGTGTCTTCTTTTATTTCCATGAATGGCAATTAAGATAAAAGTTGAAAGCCCCTGACCCTTCCATCCTTATTTGACGCTAATCAAGGCCACTGAATATAATTACGGGCGTCCCGCAGGTTCCCGGCATGGCTGGAGAGCACCATTACGGCGGGACCGGAAGGAGCGCAATGACTACTTACGAGGTCGTACTGCATCCCACCTCCGTGGTCGAGGAACTGAAGAAGAACAACATCAGCCATGTGGTCTGGCTGCCCGACAGCGAGACCAACTTTATGTACCAACTGCTCACCAGTGAGCCTTCGATTGACTTGGTCCCGGTCTGCCGTGAAGGAGAGACGATGGCCATAGCCGCCGGCCTGTGGGTTGGCGGAGCGCGTCCCATCGTGCTGATTCAGAACACCGGCATCTTCGAGTCAGGAGATTCCATTCGAGGGTTGGGACTGGACATCAACCAGCCGCTGGTGATGCTGGTGGGCTATCGCGGCTGGACACGCCGCGGCATCACCAATGATTCAGCAGCAGTGTTCATCGAGCACATCCTCCACACCTGGGGCATCAACTACTACCTGATAGAGACCGACGAGGACGCAGACCGCATCAGTGTCGCCATCGCCGAGGCAGACCGGACGCAAAAACCGGTAGCAGTCTTGGTAGGCACAGAGTTCGGCGTGTAGAACCGGGAGAAGAACCCCATCCTGCTCCTTTCCCAGAGGGAGAGGACTGTGAGGACGCAGCCTTATGATTGACAATCAGGAAGCAGTGAAGCTGATTGACGCCAACCGGGGCGAGGCGGTTATCGTCGCCACCATGAACGCCAACAACGTCCGGTTTGGCCTGCCATCCGTTACCACCAACCAAAATCTGGATATGCCTCTGTCGGGCGCAATGGGCAAGGCCTCCAACGTAGCCCTGGGTCTGGCCCTGGCGAAGCCGGGCCGCAAGGTGATGTGCCTGGACGGCGATGGCAGCCTGCTGATGAACCTGGGCGCCATGGTTACGATGGCCAACAAGACGCCTGAGAACCTGTGCCACGTGCTGTTCGACAACGGCGTCTACGCCGTTACCGGCGGACAGCCCGTACCTGGCTCCGGCAGGGCCGACTGGGAAGGCATGGCCAAGGCCGCAGGTTACGCCGCCGTTTTCTCCTTCGACAACCTGGAAGACCTGACGACCGGCATAGGCGAAGTGATGGCCGCCAAAGGTCCGGTGTTTGTCCACCTAGCCATCAAGCCGGAGATCGAGAACACCCCGGTGCAGTTCCGCCAGCGCGCCCCGCGCACCATGCAGGTAGCCATGCGCGAGATGCCAGCCATCCTGGGCAACGACTAGCCTCCGATGCTGGGCAATCTCGGCAAGGGCCTGCTGCTGAGGCTAGTGTCCTATGCAGTCTTCGTTTGGGGCTTCTGGATGCTGTTTCAGGCCTTTGAACGGTCCAATATCGTCATCGGGATAGGCGGCGGAGTCGCTATCCTGGTGGCCATGTGGGCAATGGTGGGTTTCCGGCGTGCTCCCGCATTCCGGCCCAAAGACCCTAACGATGATGCTGGGAACGGCGCACAGGACGGCAAGAGCTCGTGACCGGACCGGCTAATGATGCGTCCGGCGCTGCTGGCGGTCTTCAGCCATCCCCCGGCATACCCTACGGCGAAGCCGCGCGGGCGGTGAACTATCACAGGGGCGATGCCCTGGTCGTCTCCACTTCCTCTGCCCTGCGGGAGTGGAGCCAGGTGTCGGAGCAGCGGGACTTGGACCTTGACCTGACGGACTGTATGGACCGGGCGCCGGCAGTGGGGTTGGGCCTCGCTTTGGCCCGGCCTGAGCGCAAGGTGATGACTCTGGACTGCGATTCAACCTTGCGCACCAATCTCGGCGGACTCGCCACCATCGGCGAATCTCGTCCCTCAAACTTCGTTCACTTCGTTTTCGACGACGCTACGCGACCGTCTACGGACGGAGTCCCCATCAAGGAACTGGACCATCTGGACCTGCTACAGATGGCCGTCTCATCCGGGTACGCCAGGGCTTACCACTTCGACCGGCTGGAAGAGCTGCTAATCGGCCTTGAAGAGGCTATGGCACAAGAGGGCCCGGTATTCGTGCTGGTCAGCGTGTACCGGGAAGACGAAACACCTGCCTTTCCGGCGCGCAGGATGGCCGAGGGTTGGGCGCAGGTGCGGGAGAAGCTGGCCGGGCAGGAGTGAGGATAACGCCCGGAGAAACCAATCCTAGGCCGGGCGGACCACAATCTGGCAGGCGACCGTGTAACCCATGGAGACCTGCCCTTGATCCGTAGCGACTTCCATTACCCCCAGGAAGGGCGTGGCGTCGGCGACGGTTACAGTCTGCTCCGGGACTATCTCCGATTCCGCCAGAAACTTCAACAACTGCGGGTCCTCCTCCGGCACCCGGTCAACCACATAGGAGCGGCCGGGTTGCGCGGCGTCCAGCGTAACGGAATGCGGCGGGATTTTAGGTTCGCCGGTTCCCGGAATCGGCCTTCCAAAGGGCGAACGCCGCGGGTTGCCCAGCTTCTCCACCAGCTTCTCCATAAGCTGAGCCGACATCCCGTGCTCCAGGCGGTGCGCCTCGTTGTGGGCCTGATGCAGTTCCATGCCCAGCAAGCTGACCACCATCCACTCAGCCAGCCGGTGCCGCCTCGCTATGTCCTCCCCGCCTTCCATGCCCTGCTTGGTCAGGCGGATACGTTTGTCCGACCCGACTTCCACCAGATGCTGGCGAGCCATGCGACGTATCATCCCCGCCACTGACGGCACCGAGGTTCCCAACCCTTCGGTAGACGGCAGGCGACGCAGAGCGTCGGTCAGTTGTGTGATGGTCGGGCTTTCATCGTCTTCCCACAACCGATAGAGACACAGCAGATAGTTCTCGGTGCCAGGCGACAGCCGGTCGAGACCGTTGCCTTCAGTGGAATCATTTTGTGCGGCGGCTCTTCTGGGGCGTGGCATTGTGCCTCTCTGGATACTTAATTTTTCGCTGACTTTTGTTGCGAAAAATTATACCAGAGACACACGGCAAGGGCGGAACATGGTGGTGGCTGGAATCAGGCGAACTTTGGCGCGGAGCCTGCCAGCTTCCCGTTGACAAACAGCCGGGCCCGATGGCCCTCACGCAGCCGGAGAGACACCCGAGCGCCCAGCGGATATTCGGCGATGTGGGAAAGGAGGGAGCGCACTTCCAGGCCGGAGGACAGACGCACTCTATAAAGGTAGAAAGCACCTAGAAACTCGCGTTCGACTATGACTCCCTGTCCATCATCATCGAGGTAGCAGTCGAGGCAGTCGGGGCGCACCATCAATTCCATTTGACCACCATCGGTTTCATAGGCAACAACTTCGGGATAAGAAATATCCTGCGCCCCGCAGGCGTCATATCCACTGCCGTTGCCATCCCAGTACAGCGACCCCAGGTCACTGGTCAAGCGTCCTTCACTGAAGGACACCGGAACAAAGTCTACCGATCCGATGAACTGAGCGACGAATTTAGACTCGGGGGAGTGAAAAACAGTGGCAGGCGAACCGGATTGCTCCAGGCGACCCTGCTCCATCACAGCCACTTCATCGCCCACGCTGAGGGCGGACTGCTGGTCGTGGGTGACGAACACCGCAGTCACCCGGCTAGAATGAAGGATGCCTACAACATCCCGCTGCAATTGGTCCCTCAACTTGGCGTCAAGGTTGGAGAAGGGTTCATCCAGCAACAATATATCCGGCCTTGGGGCCAAGGCGCGGCCCAAGGCAACCCGCTGCTGTTGTCCCCCGGACAGTTCGTGGGGCATACGGCGGCGCATCCCGGAAAGGCCCACCAGTTCCATCGCTTCCGCAACGCGCCCAGCGCGGTCATCGTCCTTCCTCAGCCCGTAGCCTATGTTCTGCTCCACGGTCAGGTGAGGAAACAATGCGCCTTCCTGAAATACCATGCCGATGCGGCGTTTCTCCGGAGGAAGAGAGGCTGCCGACGAACTGATGACGCGGCCGCCCACGATGATTTCCCCTTCGTCCGGCTGCTCGAATCCGGCTATCAGGCGAAGGGCGGTGGTCTTGCCGCAGCCGCTGGGCCCCAGCAACGCCAGTATCTTGCCGGATTCAACCGCCAGGTTCAGCCCAGCCACCGCCGCCACTTCGCCGAAGCGCTTCACCACCCCCGCACACTGTAACGCAGGCACAGCGGGAGCGTTAGCTGTACCGGATGTTTGGTCAATTTTGCCTATCGCCGGTGCATTTACCATTCTGTCAATGCTGTGCTTTTCAGGCTCTTGCGAAATACGAAGGCCAAATGATGCGGACTATTATCTTTTGTATCAGTGAATGCGAGCGGGGCATAGTGTAGACATTAGAATACATCCTGTCAATCATCCTGTTCCATAAGCGTGGGCCGAAGCGATAACCCGTATCAGCACCACGCAACCAGAACAATTCTACTGGGCAACGATGCTTCGTGTATACTTACTTCATGCGACAGTTAATGCAAAAGACGGCCTCACCGTTAGCTGTTTTCAATAGCGCGGCATTGTGAGAAATCCTGTGGCTGGGGCAGGCCGCATCCGTCCGGCTTTCGACAAACTCAGGCTGGTTGGCAATGCTCCCCCGGGGATATTGGTTCCCGCTCTCATCGTGGGGGCCGCGCTGTTGTTGCCGCCTGTATACCTCCTGGTGCGGTCATTGGGCGGGGGCGGCGAGCTGTGGGATCTGCTCTTCCGGGCGAAAGTGGCGGCCATCCTGGGGCGGACTATGCTGCTGGTGGTGGCGGTAACCGCCGGGTCGGTGGCGCTTGCGTTGCCGCTGGCCTGGCTTACGGCCCGTACCGATCTGCCTCTGAGAAGAATGTGGGCCGTCTTGGTCTCGCTTCCCCTGGTTATTCCCAGCTACGTGGCCGGATTCGTGGTGGTGGTGGCTTTGGGACCGCGCGGAATGTTGCAGGGAGCCCTGGAAGGCCCTTTCGGCGTGGAGCGGTTGCCCAGCATCTATGGCTTCGCCGGAGCCATGCTGACCCTGACCTTCCTCAGCTATCCCTACGTCCTGCTCACCGTCCGGGCGGCACTGCAACGCATCGATCCGGCACTGGAGGAGTCGGCGCGGGGCTTGGGGCTGGGCCCGGCAGCCACGTTCTTTCGGGTGGTTGCGCCGCTGCTACGTCCGGCTCTCGGAGCAGGAGCACTGCTGGTGGGACTGTATACGCTCAGCGACTTCGGGGCGGTTTCGCTGCTGCGTTACGAGACTTTCACCTGGGCCATATTCTCGCAGTACGAGTCCTCCCTCGACCGCACCCTGGGCGCTGGGCTTTCGCTGGCCCTCGTGGCGCTTGCCCTGGCCTGGGTGGCGTTGGAGTTCGTCAGTCGCGGGCGCAGCCGCTACTACTCCACCTCTTCGGGCACCACCCGGCCCGCCCAGACGGTGCGATTGGGAAAATGGCGCTGGCCCTCGGTTGCGCTTTGTGCTTCGGTGACCGGGCTGGGACTCGGACTTCCCGTCGGCATACTCGTCTACTGGGTTGTCCGGGGCGTGGCAGCCGGCGAATCGCTGGACCCGCTGTGGGAGGCGGCTCGCAATTCGCTGTACATATCCGCGCTGGCAGCCTTGGCGGCCATCCTGGCCGCTCTGCCGGTGGGTTTGCTTTCGGTAAGGCATCCGGGGCTGCTGAGCGGAATGCTGGAACGCCTCGGCTACATCAGCTTTGCCCTGCCGGGAATCGCCATCGCCCTGGCGCTGGTGTTCTTCGGGGCCAACTATGCCGGATTCCTGTACCAGACCATAGGGCTATTGCTACTGGGATACGTGGCCTTGTTCCTTTCGCCTGCACTCGGGGCGGTCAGGGCGACACTGCTGCAAATGAACCCCCGAGTGGAGGAAGCGGCCCGAGGGCTGGGGAGGTCACCGCTGGGGGCGTTTGCCTCGGTCACCCTGCCTGCCGCCCGTCCGGGCATCATCGCCGGGGCATCCCTGGTTTTCCTCCTGACCATGAAGGAACTGCCAGCCACCTTGATTCTCAGTCCCACAGGTTTCACCACATTGGCAACCTCGGTGTGGTCCTTCACCTCCGAAGCATTTTTCGCCCGGGCCGCGATGCCGTCATTGCTGCTCATCTTCCTGTCGGGGGTTCCGCTGGCGCTGCTTATGTTGCAGGAGAGACGCTAGGAATTGCAGGTCCCGCAAATGGCAGCCAGTGACCATCGCGGCTATAATTGCCCGAAATGCCCCGCATCCTCATCGGGTGGTCAGGAGTTGCGAAATTGGCTGACTCTTCTCGCAGTCCATTGACGGTCATATTGCCAGGCAAGCTCGTTGATGGCGTCCAGAACACGGCGCAAGAGGGCATGGCTGTAGCCTTCACCGAAGGCGGAATCGCTTGGGTTGGGCGACGGGGCGACCTGGAGAATGCCCCAAATGACGCTCCTATGGACGTGCGGGAATACCAGGATTCCACCCTTTTGCCCGGCCTGTTCGACCTCCATACCCACACGAATATGCCCGGTGACGGGCGCTCCGGCGAGGAGGTGGACCGCGACGATTCGGACGACGTTCGACTGCTCCGGTCGGCCCGTAATGTGGGCGATCACCTGGCTACCGGAGTGACCACCCTGTGCGACTGCGGTTCGTGGAACCGGACCGCCTTTTCGCTGAAGGAAGGGCTGGACCTGGGCCTTGCGCAAGGCCCTCGAACCCTGGTCGCAGGCCCTCCCCTTACTATTACGGGCGGGCATCTCTGGTTCATGGGCGGCGAGGTGGACGGCGCAGACAGCATCCGGGAGGCCGTCAGGCAGCGGGTCAAGGACGGCGCAGACTTCATAAAGGTAGCGGCCTCCGGCGGCAGCACGCTGACCAGCGACCCCTACCGCGCGTCCTTCTCCCTTGAAGAACTGAAGGTCATCGTAGACGAGGCTCATAACCGCAATCGCCCGGTGCTGGCCCACTGTCGCTGCACCGAGTCCATCAACTTCGCTCTCGACGCTGGTGTTGACGCCATCCTGCATTGCTTCTTCACCGACTCCGACGGCTCGTACCGTTACGACGAACCCACCGCCGACCGGCTGGCGGAGACCGGCGTATGGCTGAATCCGACGATGCACCTGGGGCGAGTATCGCGGGCCTACCTGCAACTGACAATGGCGCAGCGTCCTCTGACTCCGGTGGAGCAGGAACGCTGGGAGCGCTCCCAGCGCATGGGCAGCACGGTGATGGACCAATTCGGGCGGCTGATTCGCGCGGGTGTCAGAATGGCCGGCGGCTCCGACTGCGGCTGGGGCAGCTACCCCTTCGGCGACTTCCAGGGCGAGATAATAGCGATGCACGACGCCGGACTGACGCCGATGCAGGCCATTCAGGCTGGCACCCGCAACCCCGCCGCTGCGCTGGGGGTACTGTCTCAGACCGGCAGCATCGAACCCGGCAAGGCAGCCGACCTGCTGCTGGTGGACGGCGACCCCACGGCGGACATCAACGCGCTGCGGCAGGTGCGGGCGGTGTTCAAGCAGGGCAAAGAAGTAAAGTCGGCCAGGCCCGCCATCGCCATGGGCTGAATTTCCACGAATCAAGAGTAAAGCGCTATGCACCACTGGGAAGTCGGCGGCAGCATCAACATAGGCTGGCCGGACTACAATGTGCCGGAACGTCCCTACACCATCGTTGAGTTTGACCTCTACGGGCCAGTCTTCCGCGCCCGCGTTTCCGACGCCTCCAGCGGAGGGAAGCAGGGCGGCTTCCTGGTGGTCTTCGGCTGCCCGGACTTGGTGCTGGATATGCTGGCGGAGAAGGCGACCCAAAGGCTGGGCTTCCAGGTGGTGGTGTCCGACCTGCGTTGCAGCATCGAGGGCAACACGCTGCACAGCTTCGATTACGAGTGGTATCCAACGCCGGAGTTCGCCGAACGCCCCGGCGCACTCGCCCGCGCCATAGCCGAGTCCCTGCAAGAGATGGGCCGCAGCGGGTAAAGCCAGCGCCGCGCAATCCGCTTGCTCACAGAATGTTCCCCCACCCTGTCGTCCTGTTGGTGTCGAAGGGACTGCTGGACTACTCCGGCGGGCAAAGGTATGATTGTTTGCGGCAATATCAGCCCGAATCGCCTCTATATGGGAGACGATGGGCAACTCGCTTCAGGAGAGTTGTAAATGAAGAAAGTGACCATGAGCGACATCCCCAGGACACAGGCAGACATGGCTCCGCTGGGCAGCGGCGGCCTGATGACCGGAACCCAGGTCTGGCGGCAGGCCATTCTGAACCCGGATGACTCCAGCAACTTCAATTTTGCAATCGTGGCCTTCGACGCCGGTTCCCGCAACAAGTTCCACATACATTCCGGCGACCAGATTCTGGTCATCACCGAGGGAAAGGGCAAGGTTGCCACTGACGACGAGGTACTGGAAGTCAGCGAAGGCGACGTCGTCGTCATCCCCGCTGGCGAGAACCACTGGCACGGAGCGCCCGACGATACCGCGATGGCTCACATCACCATTACCGTCAAGGGCAGCCAGACGGAACAGACCGAGGCGTAAACCGGTCGCCCTTCTCTGCAATCGCGGAATACTTGACAGCCCCGGCATTCCTGCCGGGGCTGTTCTTCTGGACCATATTCGCTTTCCCTGGACTTTCCGATTCAGTCCCCCTCGGTTTTGATTGGCTCGGGGGGACGCGCCATGCCTGAATCGGCGGGATCAGGGGCTGGTGTGGTATGGGTCTCCCGCTGGCGTATCGCTGCCAGGCGGGAGCGCAGATTGGCGTAGACCATCACACCGGCAAACACCATGGCTTCGACCAGGACTATGGTAGCCCCGGACGAGACGTCTACGAAGTAGCTCAGGTATATGCCCAGAAAGCCGCAAGCCGCTCCGATTGCTGCGGAAAGCAGGAGCATCCGGGGGAAGCTGTCGGTCAGCATCCGCGCCGATACGGGCGGGATGACCGTGGCCCCGGCGATGAGAAGCACGCCCAGTACCTGGAGCGAGACCACGATTGTCCCCGCCAGCACCAGCGAGAACATGGCCTCCACCCACCCTGTCGGAACTCCGTAAAACTGGGCGACGTCGCCGTCGAAGGTGGTGAAGAGGAAGTGCTTGTAGGCAACGAAAAGCACCAGCGCCACTGCTCCGGTGACCACTGCCAGGGCCACCAGGTCTCCGGCAGTAACCCCCGTGATATTGCCGAAAAGCGCGGTCTCAAAGTCCCTGGTGAAGCTCTTGTACCGGCTTATGAGTACGATTCCCACGGCGAAGCTGGCGGTGGTGACAACGCCAATGGCGGCGTCGTAGGCAATCTTTCGCTTCTTCGTGGTAAGGGTGATGACCTGGGCGCACAGGAACCCCCAGACCGTTGATCCAATCAGGAAGTTGAACGACAGCACAAAGGACACGACTGCGCCGCCCAGGACGGCATGGGCCAGACCGTGGCCAATGTAGGCCATTCGCTTCAGGATGATGTAGACGCCGATTCCCCCACACAGCGCGCCGGCCAGGATTGCAGCCAGCATCCCGCGAAGCATAAAGGGGTAGGTAAAGGGTTCCGCCAGAAGATCAAGCATGGCTGTGACTGTGCCCTGATACCGAATGGTCTTCTTCCGCCCCGCCATTGCGGCCATAACGATGGGGACTCTCGGCTACTATGGGCATTCCTTCGTAGTGTATTACCGGCATTTCCGCGCCGTAGGTCTGGTAAAGCACCTCGGATGTTATGACATCGTAGGGCGTGCCCTCGGCCAACACCCGGCCTGCCCCGTTATATGAATGGAGTACGGCCAGGCGCGGCAGATGGACAGCAACGGCGTTGATTTCGTGGGTGGTGATTACGATGGTAACGCCCTCATGGTTGAGGTCGTGGAGGAGGTGCATAACGTCGTCGCGGGTCTTGACGTCCACGCCCGAAGTA
Source organism: Chloroflexota bacterium (assembly GCA_009840175.1). Taxonomy (GTDB): domain Bacteria; phylum Chloroflexota; class Dehalococcoidia; order Lucifugimonadales; family UBA3495; genus VXOI01. Next base: position 23,101 of record VXOI01000020.1, read on the forward strand.
GGTTCATCCAGCAGAAGCAGGGAAGGGCTGCTGACCAGGGCCCGGGCCAGGAAGGCCCTCTGCTGCTGCCCGCCGGACAACTGGCGGATATGGCGTCCGGCCAGATGCAGGATTCCCAACTGCTTCATCATCCGGTCGGCCAGTTCCTTCTCTTCCTTGCGGAACCAGGGAAATAGCCGGTTTTCCATCGTTCGGCCCATCATCACCACTTCACGGACGGTCACGGGAAAGTTCCAGTCTATAGTCTCCAACTGCGGAACGTATCCGATGCGCGGCCGTTTCTCAGCCGCTCTTGCGCCCTCGACCAGTACCTCGCCTTCGTATACGTCCACCGCGCCCAGCATGGCCCGGAGCAGTGTGGTCTTGCCGGAACCGCTGGGGCCGAGCAGACCAACGAAGTCGCCTCGCATTATTTGCAGGTCAACCTTGTTGAGCACTTTCTGTTTTTCGTAGCCACAGGAGAGGCCGTTGATCTCCACCAAGGGAGCTCCGGTATGGTGCCGGTGAGGGAGGGGATGTAGCATCGGTGGTTACTCACATGGATAAATAGGATGGACAGGATGTGGGCCAGCATCGGTACAAGCGGCGAAACTCCTAATGATGGTGATGTCCTCCGTGCGCTTCGGTCCATTCAGCGGGCAGCGGAACCGAATGGTCGTGGCCGTCCTCCCGTGCTTGTACCGATGCCGGGTGAGGTTCCTCGCCGTTGGTCGCGCCCACCAACTGGGTGGCAACCAGTTGCGCGTACAGGCCCTGGCTTTCCAGCAACTCCTGGTGACTGCCCTGCTCGATGGCCTGGCCGTGGTCAAGCACCACAATGCGGTCAGCATCCCGAATAGTAGACAGCCGATGGGCGATGACCAAGGTCGTGCGCCCTTGCATCAGGTGTTCCAGGGCCTGCCGCAACTGGCTCTCGCTCACAGCGTCCAGGTGGGATGTGGCTTCGTCCAGTACCAGCACCGGCGCGTTCTTCAACAGGGCGCGGGCAATGGCGATACGCTGTCGCTGTCCGCCCGATAGCTGCATTCCCCGCTCGCCGACGATGGTGTCGTACCCGTCGGGGAAGGCGGTAATGAAGTCATGGCAGTTGGCCTGCCTTGCCGCCTCTTCCATCTCTGTCTCGGAAGCGTCGGGGCGGCCCAGCATAATGTTTTCCCGGATGCTGGCGTTGAACAGGTAGGTGTCCTGCGACACCAGGGCCACCCGGCGGCGCAAATCGTCCAGCTTGAAGTCGCGTATGTCGTGTCCGTCCAAGCGCACCGAGCCGCTGGAGGGGTCCCAGAACCGCATCATAAGGTTGGCGCAGGTGGTCTTGCCCGCGCCGGAACGGCCCACCAGAGCAACGGTATGCCCCGGCTCCACCTTGAAGCTGACGCCGCTTAATGCCTGTGGCTCGCCGGGGCCATAGTCGAAGCCCACCTCGTCGAAGTCCAGAGACGGTGCCCCATCGGGGTGTGCGTCCGGGTGGCCGTTTGACTGAACTCCGGGGCCGTCGGTGACCGGGACCGGCTCATCGTGAATGGCAAACAGCCGCCGGGATGCGGCCAGCGTTTCCATCAGCTGCTTCACGGTGCGGGCGATGTCGGAGACCGGCGCGAAGGCGGCGACCGACAGCACCACAGCCAGGATCAACTCCGGCCTGGAGATGTTGCCGTTGGTCAGCAGCCAGACTCCGATGGTCAGCACCACCAGTCCGCCGAGAGCAGTCATGCCTTCGATGAAGCCAATCTGGAAGGCTCGTTCCTTGAGAAAGCGCAACTGGAAGTGGGCGAATCTCCAACTATTGTCCACCATCTCCGCAGTCCGGGCCGGGCCGCGTCCGAAGGCGGAGATTTCCCGCATCCCCTGAATGCTGTCCACCATATGAGCGTGCACGTCGCCCAACTGATGCCGCAGTTCCTCTCCCAAGCGCTCGGAGCGCTTCTGGGCAAAGAAGGGACTTAGGGCCACCGCAAACAGGAAAGGCGCAAGGGCAACGGCCATCGGCCAGGCGATGACGGCCAGCACCGCCACCACCACGCCGGGAACGACCACGGCGGTGAAGGCCGGGGTGATGGTATGGGCGAAGAAGAACTCCACCGTCTCCACATCCCCGCCGACCACGCTCACCAGGTCACCGGAGCGCCGCCGCGTCATGTAGGCCGGGGCCAGGGGGTCCAGCTTGCGGTACACGTCCACCCGCATTTCCGCCAGTAGACGGTAGGCCAGATCGTGGGCCACCCATGACTCCGTCCAGACGAAGAAGGCGGCCAGCGGAGTGAGTACAGCCAGCAAAATCAGCAACAGCGTGAGGTCGCCGCCGGTGATTACCTGCCCCACCAGCAACGCGCTGACCACGCCCACACCGATGGCTGTGCCGTGGTGCGCCACGCCCAGCAGGAATGTCAGCACCAGTTCCGTGCCCCACGGCCTGACCAGCCCCAGGAGCCGCGCCCATACCGTGATGATGCCCAGCGGCGCATCCCGCTTTCCATGGAGGTGGTCATCATGGTCGCGCCTCACCGCGGGGGCGTCATGGTGGTGATGGCCGTGACCGTCGTGGCCGGGCCGGGGTGTAAAGGCTGAGGCATCCGGCTGCGAGGAGTGGCCCTGTGCCCCGTGATCATGGCGCGTCTGCGCCGGGTTGTGCTGCTGGCGGTCGTGGTTGTGTTCGTCATCGCTGTGGTGAGCCTGAACGGGGGCATGATGTTCGTGTCCATGCTCACGGTTACGTTGGCTGGCTTGCGCTGGCTGGTGGTGTGCGTGTCCTTCGTGGTCATGGTTCGGCTGTGGGTGTTCGTGCACCTGGTCATGTTCACCATCGCGGCGGTGGGGCTGCGAAGGCGCGTGATGGTGATGCCCGTGGCCCTCATGAGCCGGACTGGGCATGAAAGCGCCGACGTCAACCGCTGGAACCGGCCCTTGTGCGCCGTGCTGGCTCTCGCGGGCGGTATCGGGGCCGAAGTCCAGCCGCTCCTGCTGCTGGGCCATCAGTTCCGCGTAGAGACCGCCGGCGGCTACAAGCTCCGCGTGTCTGCCGGATTCCACCAGCCTTCCTTCCTCCAGCACAAGGATTCGGTCGGCATTGACTATGCTGGACAGCCGGTGGGCTATCCTCAGGGTGGTGCGACCCTCGATCAGGCGGTCCAGGGCCTGCACTATTACGGCTTCGTTTTCGGCATCCACACTGGAGAGGGCTTCGTCCAGTATCAGGATAGGGGCATCCTTCAGCAGCGCGCGGGCGATGGCGATGCGCTGCTTCTGGCCCCCGGAAAGGCGCACGGCCCGCTCGCCAACCACGGTTTCGTAGCCCTGCGGGAGGTGATGGATGAACTCGTGGGCGTTGGGGGGGCGCGGCGGGCCGGGGCACACATGCCAGGGGGTGGGGGGGGTTTGGACCGCGCCGCATTTGTGGGCGCGGGGGTGGGAAAAGTGTGTT
>VXOI01000112.1 GCA_009840175.1 Chloroflexota bacterium
CCATGAAACCCCTCATGTTACCCCCCCATTTGATGATCCGGTCAGGGAATGAACATCGGTCTGGCAGTCCGTTTTCAAGATTGGCGGTCTCCGCCGCCCATGGCGTTGTACACGAGGAACAGGGCGATGCCGGGGAGAAGCCCAGCGCCGATGAACCCGACGTACACCGTTTCGATTATCTCAGGCAGATTTTCAATTGCCGAGGTGGCACCGGCGATCATCAATCCTATCACGATCAGCCCCAGGCACAACGCCAGTCCCGCGGCCACGAAGCTGCGGAACGATGGCTGCTCTTCTCGGCCACCACCGATATTGATTACCAACCTCAGATCGTTGATGAAATTGAACACGAAACCGTTGAATGACATTGGTTGCTTCCTCATTAGCGGCGACGAGCCGATGCATTGGTCATCGCAGGCGTTAGCCAGCCGTTTCTTTCATTTTACCAGTGCACCCCAGTGGGCGTTTGACCCCATCAATCCGGGCGTCCTAGCCTAACCCCGCCACAGTCCGTTCGCTATACCGGCCCCCGTGTCGAGAGCAAACCGCTCCCTCCCACCCTTGACACCCGCCGAGGAAACCGGGTACTTTGTATTAGTACACCCCCTGCCCGCTTCGGCGACAGGGCGCGAGGCTGCCTACTGGCAGCCTCAGCTTTTTGGGTAAGCCCCCTCATTCGCGCCAACATCTACATCGACGGCCTCAACCTGTACTATCGCGCCCTGCGAGGAACGCCTCACCGCTGGCTGGATCCGAGGCGGCTGGCGCGGCTTCTCCTGCCCGAGCATCGTATTGGCCGGATACGCTACTTCACCGCCCTGGTCGCCAACCGGCCCGATGACCCCACCCAGGCGCAGCGTCAGCAGGCTTACCTCCGCGCTTTGGCGACCGTTCCCGACTTGACCATCCACTACGGTCACCTGATGGCCAAGACCAAGCGTAGGCCGCTAGCCCGGTTGCCCGAGTCCGGCCCGCGCACCGTGGAAATACTGGATACAGAGGAAAAGGGTTCCGACGTCAATCTCGCCTCCTATCTGCTGCTGGACGGCTTTGAAGACGAGTACGAGTTGGCCGTGGTGGTCTCAAACGACTCCGACCTAATGCTGCCCATCAGGATGGTCAAGGAAAGGCTGGGGAAACAGGTGGGCGTCTTCGACCCCAGCCGCCGACGTAGCTTCGAGCTTCACGGCGCGGCCTCATGGTACCGACCCCTGCGGCAAGGTCCCCTGAGCGCTAGCCTGTTTCCCGACACCCTATCGGATTCCCAAGGAACTGTGTCCAAACCAGCGAGTTGGTGAGGCCCGTAAATATAATGGAAAGCCCGGACGGTTCCTTTCCGTTCGGCCTTATGCAGGGGGTGGCTGCTCGATAGTCCGCGTCAATTACCCTGGCGAGACACCGCCATCCTCCGGTTCCCCCGACTCAGGCAGCAGCAGGTGGAGCAGCCCCAACCCCGAGGCCAGGGTGAAGAGGGAAACCAGGTGCCCGGAGCCCGGGGCAGCCCCCGCCTTCCAGCGAAAGACGAGGCGGGCGCTGACCTTCAGCCGCCGGGCCAGGCCCCGCCAACTGAAACCGGCGGCCTGCCGGAAGGCGTCCAGCCGCTCCGGGAAGTCCGGCGGGAATTCTTCCGGCTCGATGTGATAGACCCACTGCTGGCGGCGGCTCATGGGAATGCCTACTCCCGCACCGGCCAGGGCTGGGATGCGTCCAGCAGCAGCACGGCGATACCGCCGGGCACCGCGCAGGCGAACTCCACGATGGCCCGCAGCTCGTCGTCATTGGGAGGCCGCCCGATGCGCCACAGCCGCCCCCGTCGGGCGGGCAGGCCGGCGGCCAGGGCCATCTCTTCCAGGGAGGTCCCCGACCGGTCTTCCAGCCGGCCCAACCGTACCGGGAAATCCTGGGGCAGGGACGGAGCGGGAAACCGCAGGTAGCGACCCCGCTCCGCGCCGTTCAGGGCGCTACTCACCGCCATCAACCCCGGCGTCGCCAACACCGGCCCATAGAGTCAAGGCGCCAGCGTCGCCCTGGCACAGGAGTTCGATGCCGCCGGGGATGCTACGGGCGAACTCGGTGATGGCCAGGATGTTGGCCCCGGAGGGCTTGCGCTCACCCTTCCGCCACAGCAGGATGGCCCGCCCGCTCACCCCCAGCAACTGCGCTATCTCCTGCCATTTCAGTCCGGACAGCGCCTTCAGGCCCTCCAGCCGCCGCCCGAAGTCCTCGGGCCAGGGCGGAATGCGGAAGTCCTCCAACAGGTTTCGCTCTGCCAATGTCATCCGGTTACCTCCTCGGTCGGTAGATTACGGTCACGTCTTCGTCTATGAGCAGGGCCAGGCCGCCCGGCACCCGGACCGCGAGGCGCACCAGTGACAGCATGGCCCCGGCATTGGGTTCGCCGTCCTCCTTGCGCCAGCGGAACAGTTGGCGGGGGTCCACTCCCAGGGCGTCGGCCATTCCCTCCCAGGTGAGGCCGGTCAGTTCCTTGAGAGCCGCCAGCTTCCGGGGAAAGTCCTCGGGCATCAGGGCGAAACCAGGCGGGAACAGCCGGCAGCCGGAGCAATCCTGATCTCTACTCATCGGTTTCCTCCAGAATGAACAGGTCCTCGAATTGGGTGACGCCCAAGACTTCCATCAGGCGGCGGCGGGTCTCGCCGGAGGCGTAGCGCCGGCCGTTGAACAGGTCGGAGACGAAGCCGGGGGACCGCCCAATGAGCCGGGCGAGGTCGTTCTGGCTCATGTTGAGCACGTTGAGCCGCTCCCAGGCCTTGTCCGGGTCCAGGCGGGCGCGGAAGGGGAATTTCTTGCGCTTCACGCCGCCTCCTCCTGCGCCTTGGCGTTTCCAACCCCTTCGGCGCCGCCGCCCGCGGCCGCGCCCGGCGGGGGGGGAGTGGGGTTTAAAAAAAATACCATAAGAGCAAGAAGA
>VXOI01000140.1 GCA_009840175.1 Chloroflexota bacterium
GGTGTATTGGTTGGTATGGGCGTGGATGGGATTGCCGTTGGCGTGGGCTGGGAAGTCGCTGGAACGATGGTTGCTGTGGAAGCGGGCGACGATTCGCCGCCACAGGCCGCCACGACGGCCAGCGCAGCCAGAATGGCCAGCAGGAACGATGTGGCCCTCAACGCTCGATCCGACTGGTTGGCGAACCGGCGTCAAGTGAACAGCAATCATTGCGCGGCCCTGTCCGTTGCACTATCCTGAAAGCGCTACGGGCGATATGCCGCCTAATCCGGTTGCAACAAGGAGTATTTGCTATGGCAGGGCCCAAGGAAGCCTACACCATCGAACTTAATCCCGATCAGATGGCCTTCATCCGGCAGGCCAAGGAAAAATTCAACCTCTCCAGCGAGGACAAGGCGATGCGGGTGGTGCTGGACTACCTCATTACCAGCCCCGACATCCACGCCACGGTATTCTCGGAACCGCGCTGCCTTCGCTGCGAGTAGGTGGTTAGATAAAGGGTGGTGTTGAAACCTGCCCTTTTCCTGGAACATCTTGGCCGCAGGATTTCACACCACCCCGACCCTCCCCCCTCAAGAGGGAGGGAGACTCAGAGGGATTGGCTATCCCAACTGCTGGACGGCCTCCAAGGCCAGCCGGTAGCCGTAGACGCCGCAGCCGTAGACCGCGCCCTTGCACACCGGCAGCACCTGCGAGACGGTGCCCCGGGCCGTCGGGTTGGAGACATGCACCTCGTACACCGGGAACTTGACCTGGGTGATAGCACTGCGCAGTGGCCCGGCCACGGTGGTATAGCCCGCCGGGTTGATCAGCGCAGCGTCGAAGTCGCGCTCGTGGGCGTCATACAGCGCATTGACCACCTCCCCCTCGATGTTTGAATGGAACATCTCCACATCAATGCCCAAGCCCTCGGCATAGCCCCGTATCTGCTCGTCAATCTCGTCCAGCGTGGCAGAGCCGAAGATCTCCACCTGCGACTTGCCTCTCATATTCATTCCCGCGCCCTGAATCACCAGAACCTTGCTCATCTCTTCCCTCCTTATTGACTGTAAACGTCTCGGCCCAGCCGTTCGTCCTGAGCTTGTCGAAGGATGTACGGCTTAATGTCAATGCCTCTATTCAGCGCCCGGCCCGGTGTATTGCGGGCCGCCGGCAACGGGTTCGTTGGGTACTTCGTTAACATAACCGGCCAGCATGATGTCCAGTTGAAGCATCAGCATCTTGTTCCACGCCGCCGCCGCCCGCATCGCCAGATCGGGGTCGTCCATCTCGCGGCGCAGCAGATCGGCCACGGCGGACTGGATGTATGAGATGGTGCCGATCATGAAGCGGGCTGGCACCGACCCGAGGTGGGAGCGGTGCAAGGGAGGGTGGCTGTGGACGATGCCCATGGCCAGCACGCGGATGGGGTAGTCTTCGTCCATCTGGAAGTCGATGGAGCCGCGCAGCCAGCGCATGAGGCTGTGCTTGCGCCGAGTCAGCCTGTCTTCGTTGACATCGCCGTGTTCGTCGGTGAAGAAGCGGCGCGACTCAGGGAACTCCAGGAAGTTGTCATAAACCGATGCGGTGAGTTCCTCGCCGTGGGCCAGCACCACCTCGCGGGTTGCCTGAATCAGCTCCAGGCCATCCTGGTCCAGGCCCACGAAATCGGCAAGCTCCTGCATTCGTCCGGGCCAGTCTATCACTTGCGCCATCAACCACTCCGCCGCGCCCGCCTGTACCGGGCGTGAGACGGAGTGAATATACCCCCTCGGCTGCCGAGGGGCAACCGGCTCATCATGAACCCGGCTGCGTTTCAGGCGGCGTCAGGGGCCGCCGCACCAGCGGGGTGAACACGATGGCAGGGACCAACAATGCCAGCGCGGCCAGGGCGTGCAGGGAGATGGTCTGCTGCAATGTGAGCACGGATACCAGGAAATAGAGCTCCCCCGCCCCGGCCAGGTTGGCAATGCCAATGCAGAAGCTGAGCAGTCCCATCATCTGCCCCCGCATTGCCGGCGGGGATACCAGCATCATAATGCTGCTCTGCATTGTGGAGAACCCCGCTTGCCCGAGGCCGCTGATCAAAAGCAGCACGAAGGCCAGGGCATACCAGGGCGACCAGACGTAAGCGGCGGAAGCCAGCAGCACTATGATGGAGCCGAAGGCGAAGTAGCGTCCGTGGAACTGGATTCCCCTTCTTGAGGCCATGATGGCGGCGCCAGCCAGATGCCCGAAGCCGTCGGCGGCGACGAGGACTCCGACAAGGGTTTCGCCAACGGTCAGCAGTTCGGTGCCGACAGCGGGAATGAACTGCTGAAGAGGGAAGGCCCAGGCGTTCATCACTATGGTGATGGACAGCATCCCCACCAGTATGCCGCTCTTCCAGGCGAAACCGAAGGCGTTGCCAGTGCCGCGCCAGATTGGTGGCATGACCGCACGAACGCCCGCCTCGGGGATTCGCAGGCGGGATATGAGCCAGAGGTTGTCCAGGTGAACGAACAGCAGGAAAATGTAGGCGGCCGGGTATCCTGAAAACTCGATGAGAAGCCCGCCGACCACCGGGCCGATCATCTTTCCCACGTTCTGGGCGATTACGTCCAGAGACATGGCGTTGACTATCCGGTCCCGTCCCACGATGTCGAAAATTCCCGTTCGCCGAGATGGGTCTTCGATGGCCTTCGTTGTCCCCTGAATGAATGCCACCACGAAGATGTGCCAGGGCTGGACGGAGTCCAGGCTGTATAGCAGCAGCGCCAGAAGACCCGCGGTGGTGGCCACATTGGCGGCTTGGGTCAACAGCATGACCCGTTGGCGCGAAAAACGGTCGGCGATGTAGCCGGCTATCGGTGAGACGAAGGGGCGGGGGAGGTTGTTAAATACCCAGAGCAGCATCAAATAGGATGCTGGCGCTTCGATGACCTTGAATAGCAGCAGGCTCCAGACC
>VXOI01000223.1:0-21041 GCA_009840175.1 Chloroflexota bacterium
CGGGGGGCTCAGCTCCCCTGGGTGCGGCGTTTCGGTAACCTGCCCCCGTGCGGCCGGGCCCCCCCGCCCCCCCCCGCCGGCCACGGGGAGTCCGAAGAGGTCAGGGAGTACCGCCGGCTGCTGGCGGCCATGCAGGACGATGAAGGGGAGGTGGAGTAATGATACCGGCAGGTTGCGAGCTGGATATACTCCGCCGCCTGGCGGAAATGCCCTTCCTGGACCGGCTGGAGTTGGTCACCCTCTGCCGCCGGTCCCGCAGCGCCGTCTACGGCAGCATGGAACGGCTGGTCGAACGGGGGATGGTCCAGGCCATCCCCCACGCCTCGGAGTTGAACTCCCCCACCCGCCGCTACTGCCTCACCGGCGCCGGGCTGGAACGCCTGGCGGATCTGGAGCGGGTCACGCCGGAGGAACTGCTGGCCACCCGTCCCGTCTCGGCCCGCTGGCGGCGGGCGCTGCTGGAACGGCTAGACGCCGTGGCCGTCATCCACCGGGTCGCCGCCGCCCTGCCCCACGCCCAGCGCGGCCTGGAATTCCGGTGGTACCGGTCCGGCGCCATTGACGCCGGAATCATCCTGCCCGGCGGCCGCGCCCTGGCGGTGGTGCGAATGGGCAACGCCGCCGACCGCACCGCTTTCGCCAAGAGGCTGTGGCGGTTATCCCAGGAGGCCCGCCCCGACGCGGTGCTGCTGCTGGCTCCGGACGAGGTCCGGCTGCGCCAAGTGAGCCGGATGCTGGACAGCCTGCCCCTGCTGGGCTTTCTGGCCCTGGAGTGCGACGCCACTGCCCAGGCCGCCGGCGGCGAGTCCCGCATCTGGCGCGCTCCCGCCAGCCCCGTGCCCCTGGACCTCCAGGAGGTGCTGGAACAGGTTCCCTACGGCGGCGAGTTGCCCGAAACGGGTCCGGCCCGACAGGAAGCTGTACCAGCCGACCTGCGGCTGGACCTTTCGGATGATGAGAGCGTCCCACCTCACCTGCTGCCCGTGCTGCTCAAGCGTTCCGAGAAACGGGTCCTGGACCTGCTCCACGACTGGCCCTGGCTGACCACGGCCCACCTGGAGCAGTTCCTGGGGGTGAACCCCACCAGGGTCTGCCAGGTAACGGCGCGGCTGAAGTCCCTGGGCCTGGTCGCGCCGGTGAAGGCGGAGGGGACGCGCTGCCTGGCCCTGTCGGACCGGGGGCTTGGGGTGCTGGCCCGCCGGGACCGCTCCGCCGTGGGCGCAGCCCGCCAGCGGTGGAGCGCCGCTCCGGTGGATCCCGGCGCCCCCCTGGACTGGCGCAACGTCCACGGTTCCCGCAGCCGCCAGTTGCTGCGCAACCTGGACCACACCCAGGCGGTCCACTGGTTCCTGGGCGCGTTGTCCGATCAATCACGTTCCCGTGGCTGCGAACTGGCGCAGATCGCCCCGCCCCGCCGGGCAACCCGGTTCTTCCGCCGAGACGGCAGGCTGCATTCGGTGCGCCCCGACGCCTTCGGCGTGCTGCAACGCGAGGGAATGGAACTGCCCTTCTTCCTGGAATGGGAGCGAAGGGCGGTGCGGCCAGGCACCATGGCTGCCCGCATCGCCCCCTACCTGCGCTACTACGCCGGCAGCCGTCCCCTGGACGACCACGGCGTGATTCCCAGGGTTCTCGTGGTCTTCGACGACGACCTGGCCGCCAGCCACTTTCTGCGAGTGGCAGCCCGGGAGATACGGAAGGCCGGGGTGAAGGTGCCGTTGTGGGTCTCCCACCGGGCCGCCCTGGAGAGGTTGGGGCCGCTGGGCGCGGCCTGGCTGAGGCCCGGTTTCTTCCAGCCCGAATGCGCCTTTTGACCCGTCCGAAACCAACCCGACGAGAGGAAGTGAACGACATGAGAATCTACTACGCAATGGAAGCAGAGGGTCTCCGGCACCACGTCCGGTCCGCCCTGGGGGTGCACGCCCGGGCCTGGAACCGGCTCAACCGGCGGGTCCGCGAATGGCGTCAGCAACTGGAATCCCGCCATGGCATCCCCGCCGACCTTGGAATCCGCCCCGGCGAGCTCGTTTCCGTCCCACAGTCCTGCGCCTGCGGCTGCCTCCCGCAACCGAAGCCCGACCAGGGAGTTGGGGTGATTGCCGGGGTGCTGCGCCTCATCGAGGACTTTGCCGTCGAGTCCGGCGGCGTCTGCGTGACCAACGTCTGCCTGGACAAGGACGACATACCGGCATTCCGGCGTGTCAGCCTGGACCGGCTGTTCAACCGGATCAACGCCACCGAAGCCCAGGCGAGCGGCCGCGCCTTCGTCATCTTCGGCCAGGAACCCGAGGAGATGATCACCGGCCTCTACCACCGGCTCAGGAGCTACAACCCGGTGCCCACGCGCCACGGGACCTGCGACGACGGCTGGCACACCCGCAACCTTCCGATTGACAGGATCATCGGCGACCCTGCTTTCCGGGACCCCGACGGCGACTGCCTGCTCCAGGTGGCCGGCCTCGTAACACACGCCCTCCTGTGGCAGGAGGAGCCGCCCGATGCCGGCGGGAACTCCGACGGTCTGGCCGGGGCCTTCGGCGCCCTTGACCGCACGCTGAACCGCCGGGCGGCCAGGCACGACCCTCAAGGGGTGGTCCGGAGGTGACGTAGTGCGGCAGGAGCGGAAGACGAGAAGGCCGGACGGAATGAACCGCCCGGCCTTCCCTGTTTTTCTAACTGCCGATTCCTGCCAACCCCTTTTGTCGGTCCTGCTCCGTCCGTCCTCCGTCTCCACCAACAGCAGATGGAGCAGGGTAATTCAAGCCAGTGGCCTGCAGGGAAACGCCGCGGCTCGAGGTGCGGGAGTTCCTGGGGTGTCCCACAGGGCCGCATTAGAAATGTTGAAGCCGGTTGCCCTGGCTTGGCAGACGCCCGATAGTTGGAGGTCACTACACAGCTTGGACCATACAAGCAGTTCGTACCCACTTTGAGCTACAAGCCTTGATTTTGCTTGCCATACCCCTTTTGGCTGATTAGGATGGCAAGCAACAGGGGGAATGAAGGGCTTGTATATTGAATTTCAAAGGGGTTGCTTACATTAGTGTCTGGACAAAGGAGAAGATATTACACGGTTGCGGATAGAGCTCTTCTTTGGTCGCGTTCCGCAGGATTGTGCTGCTTTCCTGAATGTGAGGTCATGTGCGTCGAGGAGGCTACAAATGGAGACCCTTCAGCGATAGTCGGGGTAATCGCCCACATAGAGGCGAAAAGCGATTCGGGGCCAAGAGCTAATCCTAACTTGTCTGACCGTCAGCGCGACTCGTACCCCAACTTGATCCTGCTATGCCCCAACCACCATGAACTTGTCGATGCCAGGGAAAGCACGTATACCGTCGAAATGCTGCGTGGCTGGAAGGCAGACCGGGAGGCCAAAGTTCGAGAGTTTCTGGCACGGGAAATTCAGAACATCACCTTCGTTGAACTGGAGGCTGTTACCCTCGCGCTAGTAAACAACGGTACCACGCGGTCCGATTCGATGACTTTGATTCCACCGCAGGCCAAAATGGACCGAAACGGCCTGAGCACACTGAGCGGTACACTGATCAACATTGGACTTGTTCAGTCAAAGCAGGTTCAGCAATACGTCGAAACAGTGGGCGGAGTGGACAGGACTTTTGTAACTAGACTAACGTCTGGTTTCATAACTGAGTACCAGCGGAACATCCAAGAAGGGTTGCAAGGAGATTCATTGTTTGAAGCATTGCGGCTGTTTTCATCTCAGGGAAGAGCAGACATGAGATTTCAGAGCGCCGGGTTGGCAGTCTTGGTATACCTCTTTGAACGGTGCGAGGTGTTCGAACAGTGACGCTGTTACCAAACAAACACATTCCAACGAACCGCTCGTTGGTGGGGATAGGGGCCTTAATCCTTGGCCGGTTAGAGGCACCATCCACCGTTAGCGGACTTTGGGAACGCGTCAGGACTAACCCTGAAGTAGGCAGTTTCCGCAATTTCGTCCTTGCCCTCAACTATCTGTACGCAATTGGAGCCGTTGACTTCGAGCGCGGTTTCTTGAGAAGGACTCAATAGTGATCCTCGCGGTCAGAGCCAACATGCCAACATTCAGAGAGGTCGAGTTCCGGCCCGGCTTCAATGTTGTGTTGGCGGATCGAACCAAGGAGTCCACTAGGAGAGACTCTAGGAATGGCCTTGGAAAAACGACCCTCATCGAAATCATTCACTTCTGTCTTGGAGGGCAAACCCGACGGAACCAGGGGCTGATGGTTACTCCCCTGAAAGGGTGGACTTTCTCACTTGAAATGAGAGTAAACGGCCGAGAGCTATCGGTCACCAGAAGTACAGAAACGCCGAGTTGGGTCAACGTCTACGGAGACGTAAGAGACCTTACCGCTTCGAGTAAACGCTTGGATGGGACGCTCGCCATTCGGACCAGCGAATGGAATTCCTTGCTGGGGGAACTGGCCTTTGGTCTTGAACGAGCCCCTATCTCCAAGTACCACCCTACCTTCCGCAGCCTTTTTTCCTACGTGGTCCGTCGCGGCAGAGACGCTTTCGCATCTCCATTTCTCCATTACAGGACTCAGCAAGAATGGGACAAACAGGTCAACAACGCTTTCCTTCTGGGTCTGGAGTGGGAACACGCAGGGCAACTACAAGAGTTGAAGGATCAGGAGAACTTGCTAAACAGCCTTCGGCGGGCGGCTCGAGAAGGATTAATGGAAGGCATGATTGGCACCCTCGGCAACCTGGAAGCTGAAAGAGCCCGCGTGGACTCAGATGTTCGGAGTCGGTCGGAGGGCTTGGACAGTTTTCGCGTGCATCCCCAATACGAAGAGATCGAGCAAGAGGCAAACGACCTCACCTCCACTATTCAGCAGCTTTCCAATGCCAATCTGGCTGATGGCAGGCTAGTTGATCTTTATCGCAGTTCACTCCAGGACGATCAAGCCCCTGACGCCGACGACGTGCTTGCAGTCTATGATGCTGTGGGCGTCACCATGCCGGAATTGGTTCGCCGCCGCCTCGACGAAGTAGAGGATTTTCATCGGCAGATTATCGCTAACCGTAGAGCTTATTTGGAGTCTGAAATACAGAGAATCGAAGCAAATAGAAATCAACGCGAACTTCAGATTCAATCAGGGGTCGAGCGGCGGGCTCAGCTATTGGAGGTCTTAAAGACCCACGGCGCATTGCTAGAGTACACACGCCTCCAAGAACTGCATTTGGATCTCATCTCTACCCGCAACGACCTAGACAATCGGATAAGTAATCTAAGGCGGTTCGAGCAAGGCAGAAGCGAAGTCAGGGTGAATAAGGAGTTGCTTCTTCAAACGGCACGGAGGGAGTTCGAGGAAAGGCGAGAAGTAAGGGAAAGGGCCATTAACATCTTCAACTTAAAGTCAGAGGAGCTTTATAACGCCCCTGGCAACCTAGTGGTCGATGTCACTGATGCGGGCTTTCGTTTCGATGTCGAAATAATGCGCTCGGGCAGCCAAGGCATCAACAACATGAAAATCTTCTGCTACGACCAAATGCTTGCCCAGCTATGGGCGAACGAAGAACCGTCTCCTGGTCTGCTCGTCCATGACAGCACTGTCTTCGACGGCGTGGATGAGCGCCAAGTGGCTCTAGCCCTTGAGTTGGCTCAAAGAGAGGCCGACCGTTGGGGATTTCAGTACGTGTGTGCCCTAAATTCGGACACGCTTCCATACGACGACTTTTCTTCAGGATTTGATCTGAATCAGTTCGTTAGAATTCGCTTTACGGATGAGACAGAAGAGGGTGGACTACTGGGCATCCGCTACTGAAGCATTGGTCGAAGGTGTAGTCCAAGTGGGCGGGATTTTAACGGATGCAGCCACCGCAACGTTGCCGGAAACTTATTTTTTGTCAGTTAAATGGACCCCGCCTCAGGTAGCAATAGGTGGAGCAGGCCCAGCCGAGCGGCCAGGCCGAGCAGGGCAACCAGGTGGGCAGAATCGGGCCTGACGCCGTTGCGCCAGCGCTTGATAAGTCGAATGTCTATGCGCAGTTCCCGCGCCAGCCCCCGCCAGGAATACCCGGCGGCCTCCTTGAACCGCACCAGCCTCTGGGGAAAGTCCTCGGGGAAGTGGCACGGCTCCACGCGGTAGACCCACCTCTGGCGTCCCACGGCGCTACTCCCTGCCCCGCAACACGACCACCACGTCCCGGCCCGTGATAATGGCCAGACCTCCCGGCACCTGGATGGCGAAGTCCACCAGGGCCAGCATGGCTCCGCCTGCGGGTTCGCAGCCCTTCTTGCGCCAGCGCAGCACCTGGCGGATGTCCACGCCGATGGCGGTGGCGAACCCGTCCCAGGTCAGGCCGGAGGCCTCCTTCAGCCTGACCAGGCGCGCGCCGAAGTCCTCGGGCATCAGGGCCACGCCCGGAATGAAGGCAAGAGCCTGGCGCTTGCGTTTCCTACTCATCCACTTTCACCACCACGAAGAGGGCGTTGAAATCCTCCACGCCCAAGACTTTCTGGATCCTGCGCCGGACCGGCGCCGATGGGCTGCGCTCCCCGCTGAAAATCTGGGACATGTAGCCGGAGGTGAGGCCACAGCGGTCGGCAAACTCGTTCTGGGACATGTTCAATTGGCGGAGCAGGTCCCAGGCTGCCTCCGCTCTCAGAATCACCCTCTCGGTGGCGCGCTTACGGGCCATGCTTGCCGTCCTTCCCGGCAGCCTTACCTTCGCCGGGAGCGTGGCCGTTCACCGACGGCTCCGTGCCGTCCGGCCTCTCGGGGTCGGGGTACAGCTCGGGGTGGGCCATGTAGTGACGGGCGATGATGCGGGCCAGGATGCGCAGGCCCTCGATGCGCCGGCGCTCCTGGCTCTTGGTGAGTCCCTGTTTCTTGCTCAAATCCTCGGCTCTCCTGGAAATCTGGCCGGGAAATCCGGCGTCAATTGCCGGTGGCGCACCGCCGCGCCTTTGGGTATAATGCCCGAGTAGAACACCCGGTCTGTTTCAACAGAGTGTACCAACAATGCAATCAAAAGCACAATGACCTTTTCGTCCATTTCGGCCCTCTGTTGACAAGTGCTTGCAGGAATGAAACAATAATTCGACAGGAATCACGCAGGAATAAAGCAACATAATATGATTGCATTAGTGGTACGAGGGGTGACGTGATGGAGCAGCACAACGACCAACGGACCGAGGAGCTGGGGCCGCTGCTCAAGCGGCTCCGGGGAGACACCAGCCTCCGCGACGTGCGCGGGATGACCGGCATCTCCAACTCCTACCTGTCCCAGATAGAAAGGGGCGACCGCAGGCCCGGCCCCAGCGTGCTGAAACGCCTGGCCTCTCTCTACGGCGTGGACGTGCAGGACCTTTTGAGAAGAGCCGGTTACCTGGACGACCCGGAGGACGTGACTCCCCGGGACGACGAACCCCAGGAGGTGGAGCGGGCCTACCAGTACGTGCTGGCCGACCCCAAGTTCCGGGTTGGCACCAGGCCCTCCGGCCCCCTGTCCCTGGAGGCCAAGCGGTTCATTGTCGAAATGTACGAACGCTTCACCGGGAAGCGGCTGTTGGAGTGATTTTGGCCAAGACCCTTGACGACTTCTGCGACCGGATCATGGCCGACGACCACCCCATAAGACGGCTGGAGCCGGAGGGGCTGGCGGCGGAGTTCGCCGACTATTTCCGAGTACCCCTCCGGGTCTCACTGGAAGACCTGGCCGTGCTGCTGGAATGCGCCGGCGTCGGGGACGTGTCGGAGAGGCCCCTGGCCGGAGGGCTGCGGGGCATCCACTACATCCAGCCCGACGGCACCTACGCCATTCACTACCTGGAAGGCCAGTGGGAGGGCAGCAGCAAGCTCACGGTCCTGCATGAGACCTTCGAGATCATCCACGAGCAGGTGTGGGACCGGCACCACGACTGCCAGCCCAACAGGGTGATCTGCCCGGAGGCAGAGCGGTTCGCCGCGGCAACGCTGATGCCCCGGGAGGTTTTCGCGGCCTACGCCCAGGCCGGCGGGCTGGACGTGGTGGCCCTCCAGAACCTCTTCCAATGCGCCTACTCCGCCGTCGCCCTTCGCTTGTCGGAGGTCATACTCCGCCAGCCCCTGCTGCTGGCTCTGTACGAGCGCAGGGGACAGGACGACCCGGCCCACTGGCCCACGCCCACGAGGCTGGGAGACCTGCGGGTCACGGTGATGAGGCGGACGGCGGGCATGGAGACACCCCGGTCCCGGCTGCTCAACGGGTGGCGGGGTGGCGTGCCCCGCAAGGGCAGGGCCCTGTCCGCCGGTTCCTTGGCGGAGCGGGCGGCCCGCAGCGGCGGCCCGGAGTACGACGAGGGGGACGGCATCGCCGTGGCCGCCAGGCCCGTCCTCTGGAAGGGACGGCTGTCCAAGGTGGCATTGGTCGCCGTGCCCTGGGAACACCGCCGGGTTCTGGAGCCCCAACTGGCCGCCGTGCGCCGATGGCCGGACCACTTCAGCCCCGGCGCCGTGCCCCGGCTGGCCGCCGGTTGGGTGAAGGCTGCTCCTTGACAGAATCGGCCAGTTGTCCGATTATAAATAGTAAGACAATATATTACATAGACTGGCAAAAAGAGAGACCATGCCCCCACGCCGAATTTCCAGGACCATCACCTTTTCCCTGCCGCCGGAGATGTTCGAGCAGGTGCAGCGGGTGAAGAATGAGGAGGGCCGCGACATGAGCGAGCTCGTGCGCGAGGCCCTCCGCCTGTACATGGAAGATAGGGAGCTTCGCCGTGAGCAACGCCTGGAAAGACTGCGCTCCCGCCGTGGCGGGCAGGACGAAACCGAGGAAGGAGATACGGAATGAAAGAACGACTCGACCTGATACCGGCGGCCCTCTACGCCCGGGTATCCAGCGAACGCCAGGACGTGGACCTGTCCGTGGCCGCCCAGCTACGAGCTCTGCGGGACTACGCCGAGCGGAACGGTTACCTGGTGGTCCGCGAGTACGTGGACGAGGCCGAGAGCGGCCTCATCGCCGACCGGCCCCAGTTCAGCCGGATGCTGGACGAGGGCACCAAGCCGGAGGCCTCGTTCAAGGAGATATTGGTCTGGAAGTTTTCCAGGTTCACCCGCAAGCGGGAGCACGCCGTGGCCTTCAAGTCCATGCTGCGGCGCCGGGG
The DNA here is from genome assembly GCA_009840175.1 of Chloroflexota bacterium. Taxonomy (GTDB): domain Bacteria; phylum Chloroflexota; class Dehalococcoidia; order Lucifugimonadales; family UBA3495; genus VXOI01. The sequence continues at coordinate 9,098 of VXOI01000223.1, forward strand.
TATCCGCGTGGTTTCCATCACCGAGCAGGCCGACGACACTCCCACCGGCAAGCTCCTGGAGGCCATCATCGAGTCCGTGGACGAATTTTATAGCGAAAATCTTGCCCAAGAAGTTTCCAGGGGGATGCGGGAAGCCGCCTCCCGGGGTTTCTGGATGACCTCCTACGCGCCTTATGGCTACAAGAAGGTCCACGTCCAGGACGGGGCCAAGACCCGCCCCAGGCTGGAGCTTAACCCGCCCTCCGACGCCGTGGTGCGCCGCATCTTCGACATGGTGCTGCACGGCAAGAGCATCCTGGACGTGACCAAGGTCCTCAACGCCGAGGGCATCCCCACCACCAACGGCAAGAAGTGGCTCAAGACCACCATCAACACTATGCTGGCCAACGAGGCTTACACCGGAACCCTTGTCTGGGGCGCCAACGCGAAGGACGGAACCCCGCCGGTCAGGATTGAGAACGCCTTCCCCGCCATCGTCAGCCAGCAGGAGTTCCGCAAGGTCAGGCGGCTGCTCAAGTCCCGCGCGCCCAACAAGGTGAACCCCCGCCGGGCCTCCAGCGCCTACCTGCTCAGCGGGCTGCTCAAGTGCGAGACCTGCGGCAAGGCCATGACCGCCGCCGACGCCAAGAGCGGCAAGTACACCTACTACGTCTGCCACTCCCTGCTGAAGAAGGGGAAGGGCACCTGCGACACCCCCAGGCTCAACTCCAAGTCCTTCGAGAAGCTGATCATCGACCAGATACGGGAGAACGTCCTTACTGAGTCCAACATCCGCGACCTGGTGAAGCTGCTGGACGAGGAGATGGACGGGGCGGCCCGGGAGCAGCGGGAGCGGCTGGAGACCATCGAGCAGGAGCTTGAGGACGTGAAGAAGCGGCTGGGCCGCATCTGGCAGTTACTTGAGACCACCGACATCGAGATGGCCGACGCCTCGGAACGGATCAAGGAGCACCGGGACCGCCAGCAGCAGTTGGAGATCGCCGCCGAGGAGGCCAGGTCGATGCTGGCCGAGCGCCGGGCGGTGCTGGACAGCGCCGACACCATCGCCGCCTTCGCTGAGGAGATGAGCGAGTTTCTCAAGACCAGCGAGCTGACCGAGACCCGCGCCTTCGTCAATACCTTCGTGAAGGAGGTCTTGGTCAAGCCCGGCAGGGCCGCCGTCATCTACTCCCTGCCCATGCCCGACGACAGCCCCATGGGGGAAGCGGACACAGCAGAACTCGCCCTGAGCGGGCGAGTTATCGCTTCGGGACGTTCTGGTGGGCCCGGCTGGGATCGAACCAACGACCAGCCGGTTATGAGCCGGCTGCTCTACCACTGAGCTACGGGCCCCGTTTTGTTCCAAAAGAATCACGTTCAATTATACCTTCCACCTCACTCACAAAACCAGACCCACCCCAGAAGAAGAGCAGGACGATTGCAAAGTCACCTTCATGTCTCCCTGAGCGGGCCGGACTGGACGAAATCAAGAACCGAGGCCGATTCCGACGTCACCCCGTCCTGGGGCATGGGGATGGTATACGTCAGAACCGCCTCGTCCTCCACGATCTCGATGCCCTGCACGAAGTTGCGGATCAGCGCCTTCCGCTCCGGGAAAGTGCCGTCCTGGAAGAGTGCCCGGAAGTCCGCCACATACCCCTTGATCTCCTTGCTGGAGGGCAACTCCGCCCGCCGCTGCTCCAACTGGAACTCGGCCTCCTCCCGCGCTGCCGTAAGCTGGTCTTGGCGGCCCTTCAGGGACAGGATGCGGGGCGAGAGCACCTCGATGGGCAACTGCTTGGTCTCCAAAGCCTGGTAGAGGTTCTCCAGCCGGGTGTCCACGTCGGATAGCTCGGCGTTGATTGCGGTCAGCCGTCCGTTGACCTCCCCGGCCAGGTTGTCGATCTCCTCGGCCACCAGGGTCACCAACTCGGTGATGGTCTCCTCGGTGAGAATCCGCTCCCTGACCTTCTCGATCACCAGGTCCTCGACTTTCGGGGCGTTGAGGTAGCGGGCGGTGCAGGCTCCGGCCCCTTCCCTGAACAGGCTGGAGCAGACGTAGTAGGCGAACTGGCCGCTCTTGGCGCCCTGGGCGGAGTAGGACTTGCCGCACACCCCGCAGCGCAGCAGCCCGCTCAAAAGGTACTGGCTGCCCACCCTGGCGGGCCGCTGCACCGTGGGCGCCCGCTCGTGCAACCCCTGCTGCACCGCGTCAAACAATTCCCTGGATACCAACGCGGGCCAGGCGTTCTCCACCCGCACCGGCTCCCCCGCCTTCTCGTCCTTGCTCTTGACTCCCCACACGGCGGTGCCGGTGTATGCCTCGTTGGTCAAGAGGTAGTGGATGACGTTCTTCTGCCAGCGTTTGCCCTTGTTGGTGATGCCCCGCCCGTTCAGCTCCTTGCAGATTTCCGCCAGCCCGTAGCCCCGGCGGGAACTCTCAAAGATTTCCTTGACTATCGGAGCGGCCACGGGGTCAACCTCCAGGGTGGGACGCTCCTTCACCCCGTCGCTGACCTTGACGCGGGTGTAGCCGAAGGGGGCCTTGGAACCGAGGAAGAAACCACGGGAGGCGGCTTCCCGCATCCCCCTGACCACTTCTTGCGCCAAATTCTCCGAGTAATATTCGTCCACGCTCTCGATGATGCCCTCCAGCAGCCTGCCGGTGGCGCTGTCCTCGGCCTGCTCGGTGATGGACACCACGCGGATGCCCTTGCGCCGCAGCTGGGCCTTGAACGCCACGGCGTGTTCGCGCTTCCTGGTGAAGCGGCTGAATTTCCAGACCAGAATCTCCTGGAAGGGAGCGTTGTTCTTGCTGCCCTCCTCGATCATCTTGCGGAACTGGGGCCGGTCGGCGATTCTGCCGCTCTCGGCCTCGTCCACGTACTCACGGGCTACGGAGTAGCCGTTGGCCTTGGCGTACTCCCTCAGCGCCCGAAGCTGGGCAGCCACGGAGAGGTCCACGTCCTGGCGGTCGCTGGAAACTCTCGCGTAGAGGGCCGCCGGGGTCAGGGGTTGGAACTGCTGCTTTTTCGTCATACGTGCTTCCCTTTTTTTGTCGTTGCAAATGATTACCCAGTCTTACTCAGTATCATGAAACATCCGAGCGGTATTTGTCAAGGAGCAACTGTCAGCGGTTGGCTTTCCAGCCTCTCGGTAACGTCTTTACTTTATAAGTTGAGCAATTCGCCCCAACTGGTCAAATGGCGGCCCTCCAACAGCCCGGTATACCTCAATCACCTCGTCATCAAAGTCGAACCGTTCGGTCAAAGCGTCTATGGCGACCTGGGCTATCAGGGCAGCGCAGGACTGGACCGCGAAGGGAGGAGCGTTGTTTGCCGGCGCCGAACATCCCAAATTCTGTTCCGCGAATTCATCGGTTCCATCCCCTGGGGGTATGGGGGGATACCGGTCCAAGTCTCCTCTTTGAAGAATTGGGGTGTCGGTGGGTCGTGCCTGGCGTTGAACCCGTGCGACTCCGCCCCCTCGATAGAGTGCCCCGGAAACCACGGGGACTCCGCTGTCTTGGGCCACCATCGCCAGGGAATATGTCAAGGCTTCGCTCCCAGTGGTGTCTACGGCGATATCGACTCCAGTGGCCAGTTCGTGAATTCGGCCTGGGGTACGTGGCGCTTCCTGGAAAATGGTCACCTCTGTCCAGGGAGCGTGGTTGGCGATAATCTCTTGAACTGCCTTCACTTTGGGAGCGCCGACCTTGTCGTGACCGGCGACGTGCCTCACCACGTTTTCTGGCAACAGCACATCACCATCTACGATTCTGAGGGAGCCAATTCCACTTTGCGCGAGTGTCGTCGCAGCGTACCCTCCCAGAGCGCCGGCCCCAAATATGACAGCACTGCGGTCACGCAGGGCCGAGGCGTCGGGCCCGGCCCGCACAAGGAGACTTTTCTCATCGGTAGGTCCTGGTTGCAACGCGATTGCCTCCACTTCTTCATTCAGTTCTCTGCACGCCATCACGAGAAGGTTTGTGCGGTCCCGACGTTTCCAGCAGAATACGATGAGGTCTACGCCTCCACTGGCTAAGAGGGCCTCCGGCCTTTTCCGTTCAGCCAAGGCCCTTTGCAACCCTTTTCGTGGCGACCTCTGGAGGCAGGATGAAACTTCTGACAAGTTGCGAGGCGGGGGTGTAGTCAACACCCCCGCATGAAACCACAGTCCTCGGAGTTGATTGGCCGACCGCTTTCTCCCAGGCAGGACGTCAACCCGAAACGGGTTGCGGTTTACTAGGCCAGCAAATTCACCCCAGCTGCCCTCGTGCACTCCAATCCCTACGACGTCGATGGTCGCCACAAGCCCGTCCTTAGGCTGGAAATTCAGATATGCGTCATGTTCAAGGCTGTCGTCCGCCCAGCCACCTCTGGCGTCTTCGCACCATTCCTCAATTCTGGAGAACAGGCCATCAAGGGAGGTCCACTGACGGCTGAAGTCACCGTCCTGCCACATGCAGACCAGGCCGTTGAGGGTGTAGTGGCTGCTGCTGAGACCCTGAACGAAAACCGCAGGTGGTTGGAAGGGCCAGCCGGGTACGATTACTACATCCATCGTAGTTGTGGTGGTCAGGCCGGCGAAGGCAGGATGAATCGGCCCGGTCCACCGGGTGCGGCTAGAGTCAGGAACCGGGTGAAAGCCAGCATCGGCAAGATCATCGAGGAACGCCTCGAGGGATTCAACGTGAAAGTGGTCTTGCGCCATAGCGATTACCCGAACCTGTGCGCTTCTCTGGGTCGGGGCGCCAGGGGTACTGAGCCAGCGGCCGCCGCGGTCCCGCCAGGGCTGTTGCTGGGCCGCTTGGGTGGGGTGCTGCCACCACCGCCTCCCCTCGTACCTCCGCCGCCGCCGGTGGAGCTCTTGCCAAACTCCTTCCCGAACAACCCCTGCCAGATCTCGATGGCCTTTTCACTGGACTGCTCGGCCTTGGCCTTCTTGGCGGTGGCCGCGTGGGAATGAACCCGGTTCCTGAAGTTGGCGTACTTGGTCTGGTCCCAGTGGCGGTTGAAGGTTTCGGTGGGGAGCACGGGGTTCCTGATGGACGGCATGGTTGGGTGCTTTTGCAAGTAATCGTCCATCCTGGTCAAAACGGTCACCAGGGTATCCGCCACAGTGCTGACCGCTTCAGTCCCCTCATCGGAGTCCTTGATGGTGTTGCCGACCAGGGTAGTCAGCAGGATCGACTTGGCGGTGTAGTTGTTCTTGTGGTCCCGCAGGAACTTGAGCAATCGCACCACCCGCTTCAGGTTTCCGCCGGTTATGCGATTCCTCTCGTTGAACCACTCGCGGTATCCGGTACCATCCGTTTCTTCGAACTTGTTATCCCGGTGATTGCAGATGTAGTGCTTGCCGTTAATGGTCACCCGGGGCACCAAGTCCAAGTGGAAGTCCCCGGCGTAGTCCACGGTCACGCACCGGGTCTTGCCCCGCAGTTTATCCGCGTAGTTCTTGTTCTGCTTGAGGGTTTTTTCCACCTCGTTGATGTAGTCCCGGGCTCCCCACTTGGGATTGGGGTTCATCACGATCTGGTTGTCGGCATCGTATTCGTCGTTGTCGTCCACGGGCTTGATGAGGGTGCCCAAGGCATGGGACCCGTGCCGTTCCGTCTTCTGGTACCCGGTCAGGTGGTCCTTGAGGTAGCCGTTCACGGCGGCTACGCTGGTTTCCAGCCGGTCCAAACGGGATTGATTCAGGTTAACCTCGTCGCGGAGGAATTCACGAAACTGCTCATTATTCTTGGTCATCCGTTTGCTCTCCTGCAATTATGCTAACGCCGTAAGCGGCGTGGCCCTTTCGGCGAAGAAAGTCGTTGCCACACGGTCCATGTGCTGTGTTGCAACCTGAACGGCTTCGCCTGGCAAAAGCTGCCTCGCTTTCTCCCAGTCGTCCAAATCTATGGGCTCACCTCCTTCCGGTCGGTCCATTCGCACCACCTTGTCTCGTCCCAACAGCAACCCAGCCTGGTTCACGGCGGTCAGGGATTGGTAGTGCATTGCAACGTAGATGATCTCCCGCCACTGGAACTGCCCGGCTCCCGCAGTCTGCTTCTCAGTTATCCGGAAGCCGTTCTGTCCGCACCCGATGCTGAGAATCGATATCTGCTCTCGCGGCACCGTAAAGCAGGTCAGCGCTTCAACCAGTCCCATCAGGGTCGGATTGTTCGCCCAGATCCCTCCATCCAGCAGGATGTAGCCGTCCTGAATGACGGGCTTCAGATAGGTGGGGGCCGCCGAAGTGGCCGCCGCCACCTCCCACATCGGCTTGTCGCCGTCCAGGAAGTAACCGGGGTGATGGGGGGTCTTGAAAACGCAGGGGTCGCCGTGCTTGGCTTCTGTGGCCGGTATGAGGAGGCGGTACTTGGAATCCCGCAGCGTCTTGGAGGCCAAGACCTCCTGCAACAACTCATCCAGGTCCGAGCGGTCGTAGCGGTTACGAAAGAAACGGCGGAAGATCCCCCGGCTCCTGGCGCGTTGGCGCGGCGGGAACACTCGATGCCCTTCGTGCAGGTACAAATCCAGCAATGACCTGGCTGTGAGGCCTACTCCCAGTCCGAGGGCGATGATGCCGCCGGTGGAAGTGCCCGTGAGAAGGTCAAAATAGTCCCCGACATGACCGCCGCCCAAACACTTCTCCTCCAACTCGGCGAGAATGCCGGCGGGGAAAATCCCCTTGATTCCGCCGCCGTCAATGGACAGGATCTTGAACGCCGCGTCTTCGGGCCACGGCAACGGCTCCCGCCGGGTTTGCAGGATGGTGTCCGACCTGCGGGTCGGTTTCTGGCTGCTCGTGCTTGCCATGAGGAGTCCTATTCTTTCAGGTTTGATTCGCTGGAAGAACGTTGTTACCGAAAACACTAAAATCCGCTGATTAGCGTAGCATTAGCCAAAAAAAATAGCAACCGTTAAGTTAGCCGCGGCGGAGATACCCGGTTGCCCTCCACCACAAACCCCAATTGAGAGAGCCTGACGCGTGCTGCGTCTATAGAGACGCTGAACCTCGCCGCCACGCGCTCTTGCAGCGTCGTGGCCTCGGTGGAATTGATGGTGATGCTCCCAACAGCACCCCATTCCCGGAAAGCTGCGTGAACCAATTCCTTTAGGTGTGTTACCGGCATCAGGACGGCGCCAGATATATAACCGGCTTGCCACTCCATCCAGTCGGTCCTTGGGGCATTTAGCATCTCGGCACGCTTGCATCTTGGACCAGGGTCGGAGCCAAGCTCGGGAAACAGGCTCAGCTGTTCGAATTGCCACAAACCGCAATGCAGCTTCACATGGCCAAATTCATGGGTTAGCGTGGTGCGGAGTCGGTGCTCCCGCTGGTTCTGGCTTGCCAGGTGTTGGGAGATTTTTACGGCAGGCTGCTTGTCGCGGTAAAACACCGTCATTCCCTGTACCTCTTCGCCATCCTCTTCCTCCGCAGTAAGGTCCGCGAATTGGTCAAGGTCCGACGTTTCGGACTCAATCATGACCGTCAGGTCTTCAGTCGAAACCGGGAAATCCGTCTGCCCGTAACGGTCCAACAGGAACCCGAGAATCCAAGATTCACTCAGGTCATCCAACTCTTCAAGGGAATAAAAGGGGCGCTCCGGAAAACGCCCCGTGGTGTCCTTGATCCATCTCATGGTCTGTCGCGTCTCAAGTTACGCCTGAACGCTCTCATTGCCGAGGTAACCCCTTCCTGGTCGGGGGAAAGCTCCAGCACATCCGAGGGAAACCTGCCCGCCAGGAAGAACAAATAGTCATCATCAAGTTGAAGGGTGCGGGCCAACTGCCGAATGATGAGCTCGCTCGGCGGGTTGCGCCGGTCGTGCTCAATATCGTTGAGGTATTGGGCCGAGATAGCCGCACCGTCCTCTTTCATGGTGCTGGCGGCAACCTCTTTTTGGCTTAGTTTCAAGCCCTTGCGGGCCTGTGTGATTGCCTCACCGAATGTCATGTTTCCAATTCCCCGGGGATAGCTCTGCTAAGTCGTGGAATGAGGTCATGAACACGCGGGCCCAATGTGACTAGGACTTGAAGATTCTCGTTCTCTAAGGCGACTCACTGACTCCACAAGCCAAAAATCGCGTGTCCAACCCCCCTCACCCAGAGCCGCTGCCGCCCACAACTACGGCGTGTACCAAACCATCCAATTTGAGGCCAAGCATATCAGCAAAGACCATCTAGGTAAAGTTGGTTTAACCAATCCCTCAGCGTCACCCATGGTTTGGTTTGAGCAGGATGTCTACCCATTACGGAGCTTGCGCCAGCAGCGACAGGAACCTGGGAGCGTTCACAATTCGTGCACCTCGGTATTCCCCCAGGGGCAGGAGATGCCGCCGGTCACCAGTGATCAGGTAGTCGGCATTGGCCGCCTCCGCGCACTCAAGGATTCGGTTGTCGGCGTGACCGCCCTCAATCAATTCAGGGAGCCTCGGTGGGTTAATGACGGTGGCGGCGTTTTCAATGCCATGGAGTACCTGGGCCGTGCGCTCCTCGTCCCAGTCGAACTTGCGCGTCAGAACCCCGGCTACTTCCTCCAGGATGAACCGGGACAAGAAGATCTCGAACCGGCCCCGCAGGGCCAACTCCAGCACTAATCGTTCATTGCCGGGGAAGTTCAGGGCGGAGACGATCACGTTGGTGTCCAGGACCACTCTCATGCCTGGGTCTGGCCCACCTCGGCCCGGTACTCCTCCACCAGGTCAGCCACGTCCTCGGGGCCGATGCCCAGGGTCCTGGCCCGTTCCTCGCCGTACTGGAGCAACTGCCGCCACTCGCACTCCTCGATGTAGCGGACTACCGCCTCCCGCAAGAACTCGCTCCGTGAGCGGCCCTGCTGCTGCATCGCTCCGTCCAACCGCTCCGCCATTTCCGGTGGCAATGAGAAAGTAATGGTTCTGGTGGTTCGTGGCATATTCGTTCCTTGTTAACCAGTCTTACTCAAATATTGCGTCATCTGCATAACCCTGTCAACAGTCTCATTTTCCAAAACTAGGTCCGCGCGTAGACCCCACTCAACGGTTCTTGGAGGAGTGTTGACCCCTGGAAACAGCGATTCCCAAGAGATCAGGCTCTCGTGTTTAGATTTGTGGAACTACGTCACCGTTTTATAATAGGTCCTGCAAACCTCAGCCTCCAGGGGGAGTGAGGTCCATGCCGTCAGGGAGTAACTGTGTGACTCGCCAATTGCCAGCAAGTTGAGAGAATCTGCCTTGAAATGTTCACATTCATCCACTTTCGTCGGAAAGAACACCGGACAATTCGTCGTATGCAAATAATGTTCCCGATGCGAGAGACTGTAAGAAAGGCATCGGGAGGTAATGATGATGGCTGACATGACGCAATTTGAAGGTCTGGATGAAGCCCGAGAATACCTGCGCTCGGAGTGGTCTAGAACGGATGGTTCTGCAATCGAAAGAATGCACAACGTCCATGAATTACTGCGTTCTCTGAAGTCGGAGTTGTCCGAAAGCGACTTCAAGGAAGTCGTAGCTCCTCTGGTAGAGGAGTGGTGCAACGATAACCCAGATGCAGCCCAAGATCTGGTCCAGATAGTCACCCAACTCTCGGTCGTCGTCAATGAAGCGGCACGCGGGTTAGGGCTCTTGTTAAGCCAATTCACGACAGCGCTAGACCAATGGGCTCGAAACAACCCGGAGGTAGTTCGGAAACTGGTCGCCACTTTGGAAATATTTGCGGCCGATGGTCGGGCTGCATGGTGGCGGAAGCGGCATGAGGAGGAGGGTGTTTCCATTCCATTCGACGAATCCATCCGCTTGGCTATCTGCCTAATGGTCTTTCGCATTCCTTCCGGTGGGGATCGAGGCTCAGGAGAGAGCACCCTAATGACTATGTACGACTATGAGATGCGGGCGATTCGTGCATTAAGAGAAGACCGCATCCCGGAGTTGATTGATGGGGCGCAATCTAGTCCTTTGGATTTCCAGGCACTTCGGGAAGCGCTGGCCTACCTACTGGAGATCGACCAACCAATCCCTAGCGAGCTCATTGATTGGGCTTTACGGGTGGCTGCCGGAAACGTGAAATCACCACGTGTCGGGCCTGGGAGAAGTCCCTACAAGAACGAAGTTCGAGATGAATTGATCGCCAAAACGGTCCGGACACTCGTGGACTGTGGCCTAACAGCGACCCGAAATGAAGCCTCGGAACCGGAGTCAGCTTGTGACGCAGTATCCAAAGCGCTAAAAGCCCACGGCGTGTCATTGGGCTACGCTGGTGTAGCCAAGATCTGGCAGTCCGACAGACGCCAAAATTTCTCGCCATAGAATCCGTCCTCGCTCTCGATGGCGGCCTCCATAAGCTTGACGGTGGGGGAGTCGTCGGCGTGCTCGGTGATGGAGACGACCCGGATGCCCTTGCGCCGCAGCATGGACTTGAAGGCCATAGCGTGCCCCCGCTTGCGGGTGAACCTGGAGAATTTCCAGGCAAGAATCACCTGGAAGGGAACGGTGGCCTTTCCGCCGTCGTCGATCATCTGGCGGAACTGGGGACGGTCGGCGATTCTGCCGCTCTCGGCCTCGTCCACGTACTCGCGGGCCACGTAGTATCCGTTGCTCTTGGCGTAGTCCCGCAATGCACGAAGCTGGGCGGCTACGCAGAGGTCCACGTCCTGTCGGTCGCCGGAGACCCGGGCGTAGAGGGCCGCCGGCGTCAGGGGCTGGAACTGCTGCTTTTTCATTTCGCCTTCGTTTCGTCCGTGTCCACTTGGCGGGAACGCCGCTGCATCCGCTCCTTCACGCGCCACTCGCGCTCCTCCATGTACAGGCGGATGGCCCCCCCGCAGAAGCTCGCTCACGGTGCGCTCCTCTTCCTTCGCCGCCTGGCGCAGGCGCTGGGCCAGCGGCGGGGGCAGGGAGAACGTGATGGTCTCGGTGTTCCTGGATATTATGGGGGCCATAATCGCTCCTTGCGCTGACTGTTATGGCACATTGTCTTACTATCCGCCGCTCCGCATCCAGCCTCCCGCCCTCCGGCGGCGGCGGCAGGCGTTGGCGCCTTCCGGGTCCGGACCTGCAACATTTCGCAACCTTGCCACCTGTTGCACGCAGACAAGGGAATAGTAAACACTTCCCTTTTGGGCACCGTTGGAAACCACAGGAACGGCTCCGCCGGTGCTCTTGGACACGGTTCCCTGCATCTTTGCCCCTATCGGACAGTGGCCGTGGCCTAGCGGTTTTCGCCGCCGTTCGTACCTGAATGGCCTGCTTGGTGGATGGCCTTTGGCGTCTTTGCGCTGAGAGCCTGACGTGTCGGCTCTGCAACATATTGCAGTGGCGGGACGTAACAGGACAGGGTTGCGGCAAGTTGCTGCAAAATTGTCCATTCGCGGCTGTGGAGGTCCCCCTACAGGAAAGGTCCGGCGCGGCAAATTGCATTTATGCAACCGGGTACAATTCGGCCAGCGGCCTCCGGTCCAGCGAATGCGGCGGCGGCAGTATCCACGCCTCGCCCAGGATGCCGCGCTCCGCCAGAGCCTCCGCGTTGGCGGTGATCACGTCCAGCCCCTCCATGCCGTCAGCCACGTCCAGGAAGGCGGCCTCGCTCTCCGGGGTCTCGAAGACGAACAGCACCCCGGGCGTGCGGCCCCCGTGATCCCGCTCCGCCCAGCCAGAGGCGAAGTGCCGTCGGTAGGACGCCAGGCGCCGGGGGATACGCTTCGGCGTGGTGGCCCGGTGCTCGAACTCCAGCAGGAAGGGCAGCCACTGGCCCCGGTACTCCAGAGTGAACGAGGCGTCGGGATGGATCATGTAGTTGGTCCGGCCCCGGCGGTAGCCGATGCTGGAGCGGTGCGTGGGCAGCAGGTCGAACAGGTCGTGGTCCGGGGAGCGGGCTACCTCGGCGGTCAGGGCGGCGGCGAAGTCGATCACACCGCCGTGGTGGCGCGTCTGGGATGCCAGGGCGCGCAGGGCGGTGCCGGCGTAGACCCGAGGGTTGGAGACGTCGGGCTGGGC
>VXOI01000223.1:21051-26210 GCA_009840175.1 Chloroflexota bacterium
GGGGGGGTGGGGGGGGGTGGCGCGGGGGGGGGGGGGGGGGGGGGGGTTGTGTGTTGGTGGTGGGTGGGGGGGTGGGGCGGGCGGCCCCCCCCCCCCCCCCCGACGGATACGCCCGCAGAGCGCGGCATCTCGGCCAGGCAGACCCTGAGCTTGCTATAATGATCGGCAAGAATCAGACTGGAGGCCAATCCTTGAGGAAAGTCCGGGTACGGGACACCGCGACGCCTGAAGCCCAGAATGCCACTACCAACTGAATTCGTCATAGATGGCCCTCCGGTGTCACGCCAAGGCAGCAGCCGTTCCAGAGAAAGATGGACCCGCGATGTGAAGAACACCGCCAGCCGACAATGGGGACCCAATCCTCCTTGTGCAGAAGCGGTGAGGGTCGAGATGACAAACTTTTTCCACGGATCAGCTCCCGACCTCGACAATATGGCCAAGCCTATCCTGGATGCCCTGAAGGACGTAATCTATGATGACGACTCCCAGGTCTCCGATCTGGTTTGCCGCAAGAGGGACCGGAACGGTGACGTGCCCATTCCAAGTCCCTCGCAGATTTTGCTGGAACGCCTGGGGCAACCCGGTCCCTTTGTCCACGTATTCGTGGATTATGCTCTGAACGGAGGGATGGCGAATTGATAGAAGGCGTAACCGACTCCGAATATCTCATAGCTCGCAAAACTGCGGAGGAATACCGCAGCAAGGGCTACGAAGTCTTGCAGGAGACTCCGCTGGATTTCCTGCCCGGCTTCCGGGCCGACCTGGTGGTTCGAAAGGGCGGCGAAACCAAGGTCATAGAGATAAAGCGACGGTCATCGTTGGGGGCAGATCCCAGGATCAGGGAATTGGCCCGAATCGTCGATTCAAAGCCGGGATGGAGCTTCGAGTTGATTCTGGTGGGAGAACCGGAGAAGCTGGATTCGCCCGATGAAGCCCGCTCCTTCGACCGCGACGGCATTCTTCGGCGGTTGAGCGACGCGGAGCGCACCCTGGAATCCGGTGTTCCGGAGGCCGCCTTCGTCCTGGCATGGTCGGCGTTGGAGGCAGCCATCAGGGAATTGATTGCGGAACAGGGGACTTCCAACGCGGGCATCACTACTTCGGCTTTCATCCTCGACCAGGCGGTGTCCCTCGGGATTGTATCCAGGGAGGAGTACGGCTATCTGACCCGAATACACAAGTATAGGAACGCCATAGTTCACGGCTTCGGGGCTGCTGACTTTGGTGAGGAATTGGCGGCGGAACTGATCGAGACCGTGCGACAGATGACCGCGATATCCCCACCCGGCGGTGCATGACATCCTGGTGAGTTGTTGTGGGATTGAAGGGTTGTCCGCCACGGGAAGGCTGAACCGTCCGAGGAGCAACAGACCGGATGAACGGGATGGGGGCTGGTGGAGACGCCAATTGCTCACCCCCTGAGCTGCCGGAATCGCCACCACGGGCCGCGCCGGGCCTGCTCCGTCTTCAATTCGTCCGCCAGTTCGCCGTTGCGCCGCCGTTCCATTTCAAGCTGTCCTTGCAACAACTCCACCTGCCCCTTCAGGTCCCGAATCCTCTCCTGGGCCGCGACCAACTCCGAATCAGCCAACCTGCCGTTCCCCGGCAGGTCTTCGTCCAGCATCACGTACACCCGGTGCCGCTGTCCGTGCGGCTCCCGTTTCGTGCAAACCTCGCCCGAGGCGATGCGCCGGTCAAGGGTTGACAGGGACACCGAAAGCTCCCGGCAGGCCTCGGCCTTCGTCAACAGTCTCATGGTCGTCCTTCTATCGGTATGCGCAATTGACTCGGTTCCCTTGCACGTCATCACGCTTCATTTCTGATGCGTCATATACGTCAGTGTTCCGGCAGTTGTTGCCGGACGGGTCGGGTCCGGTGTGCTTGAGAGCCCGGGCTGGCTGCCGGTTCTGCACCAAAATGTACCCGCTCCGGGCCTGGGGGGTCTGACAGGGTTGGTACCACGAAATTCACGTTTGGTCATAGCTCCCCTACCGGAAATGCCTGGAACGGGAAGGTACATTTTTGTAGCCATCGCCCAGCCGGTGCAGCGGCAGCCGGTCGGATGCGTTGGGCGGCGGCCAGCGCCACACCTCGTGCAACACGCCAAGGTCGGCGATCATTTCCAGGTTGGAGGTGCAGATGGGCAGCCGGTGCGCTCCAGCGGCACGCAGGAAGGACTCCTCGTCGTCGCGGGTCTCGAACACGAACAGCACCAGTGGAAGCTGCCCGGCGTGGTCCAGGCCGGCCCAGCCGCTGGCGAAGTAGCGGGGATAGTTCTTCAGCCGGGCGCGGACCCGCTTCGGGGTGACGGCCCGGCGCTCGAACTCCAGGAAGTAGGGACGCCAGTCTCCCCGGTATGACAGCCAGAAGGTGGCGTCGGGATGGATCACGTAGTCGGCGCCCTGGTGGCGGTAGCCGATGCTGGAACGGAAGGTGGGCAGCAGCTCCAGCAGGTGGTGGTCCCCGGAATGGGCGGCCTCGGCACTCAGGGCGGCGGCCAGGGTGTTGATGGCGTCCTGGTGGTCCAACTGGGAGTCCAGGCTGCGGAGCGAGGTGCCGGCGATGACCGGGGCGCTGCCCCGGCTGCTGCGCCTTGTGCGGGCGCTCCAGCGGCCCAGGGCGATTCTCACGGCGGCCCGGTCCCGGCGGGCTAGGTAGCGCAGCCCCTCGTCGGCCAGGACGTGGCGCTGGTTCTCGGCGCGAACTAGACCGTGGTCTGTCAGGGACCGGATCACCTGGTTGGCGCGGCGGCGGGTGACGCCGCCCATCAGCCTGGCCAGTTGATCGGTGGTGCACAGGGGCCAGGCCGCCAGCAGGTCCAGGGCCTCCTTCTCGGCGCGGGTGAGGAGCACGGCCAGGGAGTTCTTAACCTGCTCCGGGGGGGCGGGCATGTCGGCCCGCAGGCGGCTGGGGTAGAGGGAATAGGGGTCCGGGTTGGGCTTGCGCTTCGACGGCGGGGTCCTGTCCCGGAGGTTACGGGAGTCCCGGTCCACCAGCCAGCTGGTGGAGGCGACGATGTGCTCCAGGGAGAGGCCGGGTTCCATCTTTACCTCCATCCCCATCCCGTGCCCGCACTGCTGCCAGGCCACGACCCGGTGGTCCCCGGCCAGTTGCTCTCCCTCGGTGGCTGCGAAAAAGGTCTCGTGCTCCAGCGGGTGGCCCAGGGTGCGGACGGCGCGGCGGGTAGCCTGGCCGGAGCAGGTGATCACCAGCGTAACCGAGGGCCGCTGGCTCACGGGCAGGTTCTCGATGGTCCTCAGGCGGTAGCGCAGGTGGGCCGAGGGCAGGGTCGCTCCCTGGCGCAGGATGCCCACGGAGCGGCCTTGGGAGAGCGTTACCAGCAGGTCGTAGGGCCCCTGGCGGTGGTGGTCAACCCGCACCGGGTCTCCCTCGGGGTCGGCGTCGGCGACGAGGGCGGCGATGTGGTACAGCACGGCCACGGCGTCGAGGCGCTCGGTGAGCAGACGGAACCACTGGCGGGACACCGGCTGTTCGGCCAGGATTCTCCCGATGCCCGGCTCAAGCGCGGCTGCAGCGTGGAGGCCCTGTTCCGTGGGGAAGTAGCGGCGCTGGGGTTTCGGTCCCAGGGCTCCCAGGCGGTGGGACACGGAGTCCACGAGGTCCAGTTCCGTCATTCTTTCCAGCCTGCCGCGCAGGGTGGTGGGCGGCTCGCGGTTGAAGCGGGCCAGCTCGCTCACGGTGGTCAGGGGCGCCGCGCACAGTTGCAGCAGCGCGTCCTCCTGGCCACGGCGCAGGGCGGGACCCGCCGGGGGCCTGTTCCTGGCCGAACGTTCGAGGCCGGCGTCTATGCGCTCCATGGCCCCGATGGCCCAGGTTGCCGCGTCGATGGCCTCGATGCTGTCGCCCACGGTGTCCAGGACGGCCCTGGGCAGGGCACGGCCCATGTGCCCCCGGTCCAGGAACCGCCATAGCGTGTGGCGGGAGACGCCGAACCGCTCCATCGCCTTGCGGCGGCCTCGCCAGAAGGCGTAGGTGTGCACGTAGTCGCGGATGGCGCAGTCCAGGTCGTCGTCCGCCGGTTCGTCGTCGGCCGGGATTGGCCTCCCGGTCTCGGTTGTTGTCATTTTCGTTCCTCCCGCGGCGGTGGCCCAACATTCCATTGTCCAGGAGAAATTGGTCGAACATAATGCCTCGCAAGGCATTACATTCCGGGCAGTTTTGTGGTATGGGCAGGGGCTGCCGGTGATTATTCCAGGGCAACGCGCGGGCGAATCGTCTTCCCCGGACGCTGCGCCGGTTCCGCTGGTTGCTCAGTCGCCGGCTCCCTGCTCCGCTGGCGGCGCGGGCGCTGCCCCGGATGCCTGGCGGCTCAGGTGGGCGCGGGCGATGATCCGGGCCAGGATGCGCAGCCCCGTCTCCATCCTCTCCCGCTCGTGGGCAGTGTGGTTCGGGGACGCTGGTTCGGGCGTCCTCCTGCCAGCGGTCCCTGATTTACGGTTGCTCCTGGTGGGACGCTCCGGTTGGTATCTTCTGGTTTCGTTTCGCATATCCTCTCGTTGGGGGCGTGTGATAGGGCCGCCGTGTGTAGCCGGAGCTTCGCTATCAGGGTCATGTCGTTCACCTCGTATCGGTTTGGGTCAGCGGCGCCTTCGCCGATGCTGCAACAGAGTGTGGCCGGCGAGACCCCGGTGGGAAACTACCTGTGACGGTTACCAATCGTGATAACCCCTACGGGTCCCCTGGCATCCGACTCCTTTCCCGCTGTAGCGGGGGTGTACAGGAGATTGAGTCTTGGGATGGAGCCGCCGGTGGGTCCGTTCAAAGCTGAAACAGAGGGATATCGCCCCCTACGGGACGCAATCAGTGAACACATCGACTTAAGGGCAGGTTCCGGTCTGAAAGCCGAAATCCCGTTTGACGTGGGGGTGAGTGACGGGGCCTCAAACGGCCCCGGCGTGGAAAAAGCGTCGGAAATGGCCGGGGATGTGCCGGTGCGTTACGCGATGGATCGGCTGGGCCGGACCGGGCGCGCAGTCTCTTCCGATCCAGGGCGGCGTAATGCGGGGATGCTGAAGTGGAGGCAGTTCCCCGCTCGATGTCTTGTCTCGTCTCCTTTTGCATTTGATCTCGGCGGGGGGGGGGGTGGGTGTGGGGGGGGGGGTGGCGGGGCGGGGCGGGGCCCCCGGCCCCCCCCCCCC
>VXOI01000087.1 GCA_009840175.1 Chloroflexota bacterium
CCCTCCCCCCCCCCCCCCCAAATTTTTTTTAATGTTACGGCGCCCTCCGAGATCTCCACGCGTAAGATCGTCGTCAGCGTCTGATGTGTAAAAGCGACCGGTCCGCCCACCGCTATTCGGTGAGGACCAGAACTCCGGAGTGCTTGACGATGGTGGTGTCGCCGCCGGTCACCTCGGCGACCACCCGCAGGGGCAGCCGACTGCTTCCGAGGAACATGTTCCGGGCGGTGATGGTGAGGGTCCCCGTGGGTCCCGGGTCCCGGAGCTGCTCGGCGGGGATGGTGACCACGCCTCCGTTGGAGACGGTCGCCAGGTTGGAGGGAAAGAGCTTCTCCCGGTAGCGATAGCTCCCGTTGCCGTCCGGCACCCGCTCCTCGCCGATCTCGTACACTGTGATCCGCACCGTGGCGTCGGAGGCCGAGGGGGTGTTCAGCTCGACGGTGACCTGGGCGGTGCCGCCGTCGTTGGGGATGGTGGCGATGCCGTACCGGTCGGTCCCGCTGATGAGGGTTAGGGTCAGCTCCGGCGGGGCGCAGCAGTCGTCGTCGCGCACCGTCAGCGTCACCGGCATGGGGTTTGCGCCCAGCTCTCGCAGCCGGGCCTTGTCGGTGATGGGGTTGCCGTTGGCGTCCACAAAGGTCGCGGACACCGTGAAGCGCTTGTCGATCTCGTCGCGGGAGTTCTGCGCGGCGCGGAGCTCGCCGTAGTCGAACCGGCCGTCGCCGTCCACGCTGCTGCCGGCGCTCAGGGAGAGGGTGTCGTCGCGGAACGACAGGTCACCGCCGGTGGCGTGCACCGACACCGGCTCAACCCGCAGCTTCAGGAAGACGGCCTCCATCTCCTGCCGGTGCAGGCTGCGGTCCAGCAGCACTCCGTGCACCCGGGCGGTGCCGCCCTCGTCCACCGGCGCCGCCGCCAGGCGGAACCTGGGCGCCGGATCGTCGTCGGTGATGACGACCGTTACCGGCTCCGGCGCGGCCACCCCGTTGCCGCCCGACACCGAGACCGCAACCGCAACCTCCCGCTGTGACGGGCCGTAGACGTTGTTGTCCACGGCGGTGAGGAAGGCCGCCGACGCCGAGGTGGCGCCCGCAGGGATGGTGATGCGCGTTGCGGCCAGGTTGTAGTGCGGGGAGCCGGGGGCGCTCAGGGTCACCGTGACGGCCTGGCTGGAGGGGTGGCTCAGGTCCAGGGTCGCCCGGGCCTGGCCTCCGTTCTCCGAGATCCGTCCGCCGTTCTCCAGCGTGAGCGTGAGCGTGGGCGTGGCGTCGTCGTCGGTGATGGTCAGCGTGGCCGGCCGCCACCCCAGGGCGCCCGCGTGGGCGTTCACCAGGGTGCCCTTCTTGACGACCAAGGTCACCTGCTTGTCCTCCGAGTCCATGGCGTTGTCCCTGGCGGTGATGATCAACGAATCGCCGCTCTTGGTCTCGCCCGCCGGGATGGTAAGAGCCATGCTCTGCGGCAGCTCCAGGTCGCCGCCCTCCGACAGGACCTCCACCTCCAGGGTGGTGACCCCGGGCAGCGGCCGGTCCTGTTCCGCCCTGACGATGGTCCGGCCGCCCCGCTCTCCGATGAAGGACGGCGCCATGCGCAGCCTCACCGTCGCCGGCGCCTCCACCTGGATGACCGGCGAGATGGCCAGCAGCGGCAGGGATGTCGCCATTACCGATTCACCAGTCCCAGATTGGGCGTCCACCACCGACTCCAGCGACCCCCACACGTGGCCATTGACGCCCGGGAAGGCGCCCACGCGCACCCGGTCCCCGCCGGCGTAGTAGCCGATGTCCGTCTGGCCCGTGGCCGTCGAGCCGGTGAAGAACTGGCCGGTGTAATCCGCTCCCGATTCGGTCTTGGCCTTCACCGAGCTCCAGCTGACGGACCGGACGTTGGAGTATATGGTGGCCCAGAAGCCGGCGTAGCCGTCGGGCGCATCGTCGCCCCAGTAACCGATGTAGCCGTCGGCCACCTGCTCGCCGCCGGCCCAGTAGATGGGGACGTCGCCGGTCCGGGCGCGGGCGACCTCGTCGGTCCAGGTGTTGTCGTAGGCGTCCTCGGTCAGCGTGGACACCACGGCCCGGAACCCGCCGCTGATCTCCTGCAGGGCGCCGGCCAGGGCGGCGTTGGTGCCGGCCGCGCCCGCCGCCGTGTCCTGCACGAACTTGTTGTAGTCCTCGATGTTCCAGGACTGGGCCGGCGTGGTCGTGGAGGTCACGAACAGCAGCCGGAACCTCTCGCCCTGGCCCACCAGCGGATTGCCCATGGAATCCTTGGGAATCAGCGCCGAGTCGGACGGAACCTCCACCTCCTCGGGATAGCCGGGCCGGCCCTCGGCGTCCTCGTCCCAGATGCGCACCTTCACCGGGCCGAAGGTGGTGCTCCCGGCGGCGCCGGAGATGCTGAGTTCCTTGAAGGGCGGTCCCTTCTCGTCGTTGTCCACCGGGTAGATGATCAGCCAGTTGCTGCTCTCGGTCGATCCCGCCGGGACGGTCAGCTGGGTGGTGCCGGCATGGAGGCGGTAGTCCTCCTCGCCGGCGGGGGCCACCGGCGTGACCGTCATGGTCACCACGGTGTCATTGGTCTGCGACAGCGCCGCCGTGGCCTTCACTTGCACCAGAGAGCGGTTGCCGCCGGACTCGCGCAACTCGGTGCGCACCACCCGCAGCCCGTTGTTCTCCGTGGCCAGGTCGACCCGCGACTGCTCGGGCGCGCCCGGCGGCGCCGTGGCCGTGGGGGGGGGCGGCGGGCCGGCGGGCGGGGGCCGCGGGGGGGGCCCCGCGCCCCGCCCGGGGGCCGCCGGGGGGGTGAGGGGCGGGGGGACGACG
>VXOI01000048.1 GCA_009840175.1 Chloroflexota bacterium
GCGGGGTGTAATAGGGAGTCCTCTTAGTCTAACTCCTGGTTCATGGCGTCGTTGCCATTGGAGTTGCCGCGAAGGGCTGACAGGGGGCCAGCGACGAGGGCGAGGGCCGCTGCGCCGATGCCGAGCTTGGCGAGGAAACTACGGCGGGACTCGCCGGACCTGGGGTTGTTCTGTTCCGCTGGGTTGAGTTCTGATGCCACGTTTTGCTCCTTCGACTTGCTCGGGACAGGTCTTCCGGCGAGTACGTCACCATGTATGTCCGCTGCCGGGTGTTGTATTGAGACCATCGTAGATTGTACCTGACGGACTGATATTTGCAAGATTTCCGGTTGCAAGTAAACGATTGCAAAACTCCATTTTGTCGTACTGAGCGAAGCGAAGGGTCTTGGATCCAAGAGTAGGATTCTTCGCTTCGCTCAGAATGACAGGCAGGGAGGCAGTTTTGCAATTTTCTCTTGCAAGGAGCACATTCCGTTTGAGGTAGTTTGGCTGTTCAGTATTTGACCGGGTCGGGGGTCCGGTAGGATATGAGGCCGAGCTTGGCCTCCCTAGGCAGGAGCCTGGACAGGATGCCGTCGGGGTGGGGGAGGTGGCGCTGCTCCCGGCACTGGTTCAAATAGCGGTCGGCGGCAGCGAAATGTCCGGGGTGGCGGGTGTGCTTGAACAGCTTTTTGAGCAAGCGGAAGGGGTCGGGCGGGAGTTTCTTGCGGGATACGAGGCTGGCCCAGAGGCCGCAGTAATCTTCGGCGACGCGGCGGGCGCGGACGACGCGGAGTTCGTGGACGAGCTTGCGCTTGATGGCGTTGACTTCGCTACGGAGTTGGGAAAGGGACATGGGTTGCGGCTCCTATTTCTTTGATTTACATGGATGTTCAGGATGCACAGGATAGGATGGTGCGGGAAATGCCTTATTCCCAACGAAAGGTCTGCGAAACGTATGTCCTCCCTGAGAAATCAGGGGAACGCCCTCACCCTAACCCTCTCCCATAGGGAGAGGGAACTTTGGAAACATCTTCTTAGCTGGGTTGGTAGTGCGCTAGAGGGTCAGGTGTTGTTGAGGTCAAGGGCCTCCTTGATGTCCCTGACATCGGCGGCGATTTGTTCCGACTCCCGGATGCGGAGGGCGAGAGAGCCGGAATAGCGGGCGGCGCGTAGTCGGAGGGCCTGGTCGGGGCCCTGCATCACATCGGCGAAGACCGAGGCGGCCATCAGAGTCTGGGCCTGGATGTGCTGTAGGCCGAGGTTGGAGCACTCGTGAAGGAAACTGGATACGGCATCGCGAAAATCGGGGTTCTTAAACCAGCGGTAGAGGGTGCGCTGGGAGACGCCGGAGTCGGTGGCGGCCTGGGCTATGGTGGGGGCCACGGCGACGACAGGAAGGGCGGCCTGCTGGCGGCGGGTCAGGCGAAAAAAGCGGATTTCCACGTCATTTTCTGCCATTATCTGCCGTTCCTGACTGGGGAGAGCGCCGGAGTGCACTTCGAGGTTGATTCCATTGCCTGAATGCCTGGAGGCGGGCTGGGACTTGCGGGTCTTCCTGTTTCTGGCGGTCATGAGACATCACGGGGCCTCAGTGGCCGGGTGGATTTCGCTCTGTGTTGGGCGATGGGGACTTGCATGGAGATAATGATACAGTATTAGAACTAATGTTTGCAAGATGACACCCGAACGGGCAGGGTTCCGAATCAGGTGTCCGATGCCCAGGCGACGGGGGTTTGGATTCCCGCCTTCGCGGGAATGACGGTTGGGCGTTGGAATGACGGATTGTCTGGCGAAAAGCCACCTAAACTGGAATGCTATCACGAGGTTCAGGCATTCAAGACTACGGAGATTCTGGGAGCTGGGGGACGCCAGCCGCCTCAACCAGGCCCACGATCCCCGGATTATCCGCCTGCTGGATATGCTGGACGATGCCGGACCCCGGAGAACATGGAACAGCCGGGTTTGTGGCTGCACCAGTTGGCTGGCAACAGCCGGGGAGTGTGGTCAATCCGGGTGTCCGGCAATTGGCGAATCACCTTCCGGTTCGAGGAGGGGGAAGCCCTAGACGTTGACCTTGAAGATTATCACCAGAGGGATGACTCCATGTCTGAGCGCATCCGCACGCATCCTGGCGCGAATCTCAAAGATTGTCTGGAGGCGGAAGGCTGGAGCGTCAACGAATTCGCAGACCGCCTGGAAATCAGCCGCGCGACGGCTTCCCGGCTGCTGAACGGGCGGCAGGGCATTTCGCCGGAGGTGGCATTGGCGTTGGAGCGTATCGGATGGAGCAACGCCGAATTCTGGATGCGCCGACAGGCCAGCTATGACCTGTCGGTGGCCCGGAATCGGGCCGAAGGCGGGGCGAGAGAGTACGACGATGTCTAATAAGGTGTGTGGCAATTGCCCTTTGCCGACAAGGCGCAAGCCAGAGTAGCAACCTTCATCCCTGCGAGAGTAAAGGGACGCCCTCACCCTAACCCTCTCCCGGAGGGAGAGGGGTTTTGCTTTGGGGGCGGTCAGTGAGCGTCGTCGATGACCATTTGGGCGACCTGGCGGCCCATGCGAATGGAGTAGTTGGTGCCACGGTCTTCGGGGAAGATCTGGGTGGTGTTGGCGAGGTAGAGGTTGTTGACGGGGGTGCGGTGGGGCGGGATGCGCCGGCTGTAGTTGCGCCCGATGATGGGCTGTGCGCCGTCTACGCGGTGGTGGTGGTAGTTCTGGACCCAGGAGCGGTCGAAGGCCGGGTTCAGCTTGCGCAGGTGGGGGATGAAGAGGTCGAGGAGTTCGTCCGGCTCCATCTGGTAGAGTTCGCTGGCGCGGTCAGGGTAGTTGCTGATGTAGACGATGTGCCTGCCGCCGTAGAGGGATTTGTCTATCATGTTGGTGTGCTCGATGATGCCGACGAAAGGCATCTCACCGTCGGTGTCAGGGTCTGGGGCGATATTGATCCAGTACTTGGCCGTCAGGGGGCGGTCGAGCTCCAGGATGAGCAGCACGGCGGACAGGTAATCCACCCCGGTCAGCATCTGCTGGTAGTCGTCGGGCATGGGCGGGACGAGGCGGGTGAAGACGTAGGACGGGGTGGTGGCGATTACTACGTCGTAGTCGCGCTGTTCGGGGGCGGTGTCGCGGCCAAGCTGTACCTGGAGGCCGGTGGCGCGGTTGTCGTCATCAATCAGCACCTGGCTGACGAACGCGGAGGTGTGCACGTCCCCACCCTGCCGGGTGATGCGTTCGGCCAGCCTGTCTATGACCTCGCCGAAGCTGCCCATGGGGTAGCCCAGGCGTTCCTTCTGCATCGTCTTGCCGCGGGAGGCGACCCGGAGTCGCACTTTGCCCCACAACCAGGTCATGCTCACCTGGTCGTAGTGGTCGCCGAACTTACCGCGCAGCAGAGGCTCGAACAGTATTTCGTAGGCCCGGCGTCCCATGTGCCGCGACAGCCAATCGCGGGCAGTGATGTCCTCGAATTTCGAGTAGTCGGCGGCGCGCTGGAGGCGGAGGGTCCAGAGACCGACGCGGAAGCGGTCCCAGAGAGAGAGGGGCTTGAAGCGCAGCAGGTCCATGGGGGTGGAGAAATCCCATATCCTGCCGGAGTGGTAGAGGCCGACCTTGGATTCCAGCCAGGCGAGCTTGTCGCCGAGGCCAAGCTCGTGGATAAGCTCGGTGATGGCGGTGTCGCTGACGAACAGGTGGTGATAGCCGCGCTCCAACTGCCCCATCGTTCCATCGCTGCGCGGCGAACCGGCGGGGAAGGTGGAGGCCTGTCCGCCGAGGAAGGGGGCTACCTCGAAGACCTCGGCGTAGTGGCCCTGGGCGGTCAGATCGTAGGCCGCCGCCAGCCCAGCGACGCCCCCGCCGATGATACCGACCCTCACGGGGCACCTCCGGCCGGGGATGAGTTGGCGGCGGGCCGTCCATCGACCAGTTCGTCGGATTCGTCGGCCGGGGCGCCCAGCAGTTGTTTCAGGCTGAGGCTCTGCTTGAGCAGGATGACGACGATGATAGCCAGGCCCGCGATGTTGACCGGCAGCCACAACGCCACAAGATGCACGAATACGGAGTAGGCCCCGGCAACCGTGGCGCCGACGCCGAGGGCAATCAGCGTTTGCTGGGCAACGACCTCGAACGGGCCGATGCCGCCTACCGCGCTGGGGATTCCGGTGGCGAGGTTGGAAGTGGCGGTAAGCAGGGCGATCACCAGCACATAAGCCAGCATGGAGTCGTAGTAGGAACCGATGTCGAAGGAATAAGAGACCAGAAAATATACCGATCCCTCTCCCAGCCAGACAGGCAGCGAGAGCAATACCAGCATCAGGTGCTTGCGCGGTGAGCTGAGGATGCCCAGGGCGGAGACGAAGGAACGGAAGAAGCGAAGGGCAGGGGCTTGCAGCTTCGCTGGGAGCAGAATCAGGAATCGCTCGATAAGGCTGGCGAAGCCGGACCATGCCGCCAGCAAAGTGAAGAAGAGCAGGAAGCCGCCAAAGACTGCGCCAACGGCAACGGCCAGCACTATCGCGGTGCTCTGGGAGACGCCAGCGCCGTCGCTGAATATGCCCATGAGCAGCAGCCACGGCGCGGCGACGGCGACGACGGCCACCAGGGTAAGACCGTCGAACACTCGCTCCACGGCGACGCTGCCCAGGGCGGAGCTGGCGCTGAAGTTTTCCTGGCGGGCGAGGTGGTAGGAGCGCACCAGCTCGCCGAGACGCATGGGCAGCAGGTTGTTGGCGGTGTAGCCGACTATCACCACCGGATACAGGCGGCGCACCGGGAAGCGGCGCATGGGAGCCAGAAGGTATTGCCAACGGTAGGCGCGGAAGTAGACGCCGACGAAGTAGAGAGCGATGGCGGGAATGAGGTAAACGTAGTTGGCCTCGGCGAGCAGGGTTTTCAGCTCGCCCGGTTCAAGCTGGCGGTAGAAGAAAAGCAGCATCGCCACGCTGATGGCGATTCCTGCCCACAGGTGCCAGCGGGTTGCTATGGAACTGATCCAGCTATTTCGCTTGTGGGCGTCAGAGCTGTGATTCATCTGATTCCCTTGATTGCCATGATTCATCCCATTCCCCTAGTAATCATGTCCATCCTCTAATCAAACGAATCACAGTTCAGACAGTATAGACGCCCGTGTGGGTGGCCTCAAGGCAGATAGACGTAGTATTCGGAGGTCATCCAGCCTCGGTCGAGCTTGCGGTAGAGGAGGTAGTCGAGGCCGTCAACCCAGGAACCACGGCTGGCGGCAGTGTCACCGAAGAAACGGAAGTCCTTGGCGAGCTGGGTGTGCATGGGGACTTCCTGGCGGTTCTCGCCGGGGCGGCGATAGGTCTCGGGGAACCAGAGGAGGTCTTTGAAGGTGCCCTGGCGGCGGTAGGTCTCGCGGACTGCCTCATCGTCGCCGATATGGGAGTCCTTGACAAGCAGGCCAGCGGGGTTTCCGAAGTTGTAGTTGCCGTCATCGTCGCGGCTGCCTTCGAGGGTGATGCAGTGGGAGTCCTCTTTTGCCGTGGCTTCAAAGCACTGGACCGCCATGTGTCCGTCCTGGGTGTAGTGGCGGACGTACCACTGGAGGGGATACCACACGCCAGAATCGAGTTTGACCGATTCTGCGTCGGCGGAGAGCGGGTAGACTTCTTTTTCCAGCAGGCGGTGGGTTTCCTGGAGGTCGGCGGATCCCTGGGCGTAGACCATTACCTCTACGTTGGAATCATCGTAGGTGTAGGCTGCCCGGAAGGCCCCCCAGGCACCCAACCCCAGCAGCAGGGCGGCTAGGCCGAGGCCCACCGCCGGGGCCGCCCTGCCCGGTCCGGCGCGGCGGTATATGTAGGCCGCGACTATGGCCGTGACAGCAACGGACGCCAGCAGCAGCCAGTGCGCCAGACCGAAGGGACGTTCGGGGTCAAGGTACTGAAGGAACAGGTAGACGCCTGCGGCCACGACGAACGGCGCCAGGCCCAGCAGGGCCACGAGCATGAGTTCACCGCCACGACGGAGGATGCCGGGCCAGTCCACGCGGTCGGCCAACTTGCCCAGGAACATGGCGGCGACGAGGATGAAGGGCGTGGTGATGTTGACCACCAGCCAGGGCATTTTCTCGGTTGCTACGGTGTAGGCGGCGAGGGAGAGGACTGCCCACATGGCCAGAGTCAGTCCGAGCAAGTCCTGCCGGCGGCAGAAATAGATTATTCCGGCGATGCCGAAGAGGAAGGGCAGCATCTCGTATACCGAGAGGCCGACGAAGTAGTAGTACCAGGGCTGGTTGCCCCGGGCTACGTCCTGCTGGGCTATCCAGTAGCCCATGCCCTGCCAGGAGCCGGTGAAGATCCCGGCCAGGTTGGTGAAAAGGGTGGTGTACAGGGCTGCCCAAATGACGTAGAAGATGGCGGCACAAATCAGCCACACGCGGCCCAGCCACCAGATGCCGATGGCCGTGGAGACTGCCAGCGTGCCGAGCAGCATTACCAGGGCGACCACGTAGTTGACAGGAACTCCCGCTTCGCCGGCGGCGATGGTAGCACTGCCCGGCAGGATGGAATTTACCACCCCCTGAATGTCCAATATCCCGGTAAACAGCACGGAATATAGAGCAGTTGCGGCCGCCGGGACGACTGCCAGCAGAGCGATTCGCCCCACGGTGTACCGGCTCCAGAAGGCGAATCCCACAGCGGCCAGAAGGGCTATCAGGAACATTGTCCAGTCCGCTACTTGCAGGGCCAAGTTCTGGGAATCGAGACCTGAGTAGGGGCGGAATATGATCCAGCTAAAGGCGAAGACGCACAGCAGCGGCAGGGCAATCAGGCCCGAGAGCCGCCGCGAGTTCAGAGGCCCGCGGCTTAACAGCCACACCAGGACGACCAGCCCGGCGACAATCGCAGCAGCGTGGCCCGGCCAGGGAATCTCTGCAATGGGGACCACCAGCGCGGCCCCCTCCCAAGCGGGCGCGCCGGTCAGCCCCTTGCTGCCGTCGGCGTTGAGGACACTATTGCCGGTCTCCGGGGAGGGATTTGCCAGGGTCAGGCCAAGCAGTCCCTGAAACAGGCCGATAATTGCGGACCATTGGGGCAAGGTCAGCGTTACCAGCAACAGAAGCAGCGCTGTATGCGTGCCTTCTCTAACCAGGGCGGCACGCCTTCGCGCCCAGGCGAGAAGCTCAGGCAGGGCAATTACGAACACAATGAGCCCGAAAATCGCCACCAGCAGATAGGCCGTCTCCTTGGTGGCGAACATGAAGGCCAGAACCGCCGCCGCCAAGTATAGGTATACGCGGCGTCCGCTGGCTTCCCTCTCGGAGTGGATGTATCGCCACATAAGGACGAACAGGGACACGGCCCAGAACATCATGATGATGTCGTTGCGCCCGAAGCGGCTGAAGTACAGCAGGGCCGGGGAAAGAGTCAGCATGATTGCGGCAATGAGCGCGCCACGGCGCCCTATGTGGTCGCGCAGGAACCAGGGCAGAGCAGCCAGAGCGGTGCCGAAAAGCGCGTAGCCCAGGCGGGAGGTGAAGTCGCTGTCGCCCAGGATGGTGAATATGGCCGCCACCATTTCTATCTGGAACGGTCCGTGCATCCAGGCGGAATGGAAGTACTCCGTGCCGAATATCCACGGCCAGCCGAGGGCCCCGCCGGTGCTGTTGGCCAGCTTGAAGGAGAAGTGCACGTGGATTGCCTCGTCATAGTGCATCGTCCGCCCGCTGAGCTCGAAAAGGCGCAGACCCAGCGCGACGACGATGACGGCAAAGAACGCCGCTTCCAGCCATCCGCAACGGCGCAGGCCTTCCTTAATCTTCGAAGGCCAGCATAGGACGGAATCCGTCAGATTAGCCAAGGACATTCCTTTCCTGATTGGAGCCACTGAGACTACTCGACAGAGGGGTCCTCCCACAGTTCGTAGACTATTACGCCGTCTTGCTGGAAAGCGGTTTTCAGGAAATCGGCATATTCCGGCAGTGCGGAAACACCGTAGGTCTGCCGCTCACGGTTGCCCAAGTATACGTAACGCGCGCCGTAGTGTTCCAGCAACCACCGGGCCGAGACAGCATCGGTTCCCGAATATATGGCGGCAATGTCCTCCTCCCGGCCGGCAAAGGCTTCGTGAGAACCGCGCCACTGGACTTCGTGTCCCTTCCAGCCGAGCAGTGAAGCCCGTCCGGTGGCGGCGGAAATTCGCCCGTAGTCTGAATAGTCATCGCCCACCGCTTCCACGATTCGGCCAGGCTCCGCTTCGTCCCTCAGCCACGCAATTGCAGCGTGTTCTCCTGGGGCGCTTTCCTTGAGGAATGCCATGCCGTCCAGGGTTCGGCCTTCGGCAGAAGCGGCGCTGCGATCCAAGAGCGCGCCCGCGGTGTAGTAGAAAGAGGCAACCAACAGAACGGCTAACCCGCCGGCTCCTGCATAGCGCACTGCCGTTGACGAAAGAATGCGCCAGCGAGGCGCGGACCTACTTTCAGCCCTTGCCGACCAGAGACTATACAACGCAAAAGCGGCAACGATGCCCAGCAGCAGCCATGCCTGATAGTAGAACTTGAATACGGTGTTCATACGCCGCCACGGGCTGCCGAATGAATCAACGATGTGAAACAGCTCGGCTCCCAACAGCAGGTAGAATCCCAGGCCCATCAGCAGCAGCGTGAAGGAGACCGCAGGTTGTCCTTCGACAGGCTCAGGATGATCGGAGGCGACAGGCTCAGGACCGACAGGCTTAGGATGGTCGGCGCGGCGCGCCAGTGTCAGGGCGCAGTATCCCGCCGTCGCGACGACTACTGCGCCTGGCCCGGCCAAGACCATCCGTCGTCCCAGGTCATCGAAAGCGGCTCCTGCTCCTTCGGTAGCCAAACCGAACAGGAAACCCGTAGCCACCCAAACACCTAGAGGAGCAATCGCCAGCACTATGGCGATTGCCGCTGCCGGCGCGTCGGCGGCTTCCGGCCACCGCAACCGCAGCAGCCTTTGGGCCAAGAACGCCAGCGAGATCAGGATGAACAACCCCAGGACAATGAAGAGGAGGAACGGTCTTGTAGCCACGTCCTGCAATGGCAGTATTCCCGAGGTCTGGCCGCTGAATGCGCCGAGATAGAAGGGCGCGAACATCACCAGCGACAGGGACAACAGCGGTACGAATACCGCGAGGGCGGCACTGGCGGCCTGGAGCGGTAAACCGGGGTAGTCGTGCCAGCCTTTGAGAAGCAAAGCCCCCACCGTTATGGCCAGGAATGTTGGAAAGTCCCAGAAGTTGATGAAGGCCAAGGCTCCGCCGGACAGGGCAAGAGCCGCTGCCTGGGCCGGATGCCGCGCCAGCCACGACCACCCCAACCGGTCAGGCGAAAGGCAAGCGTTCAACGCCACGCAGATTGCCAGCAGGAGGAAGGGAATTGCCAGCACGTGGGCATGGAGGTCGCCCAGGACGAAGCTGAAGGCTGGAAACTCGGTGATAGTGTAGTCCAGGCTGGAACCGTCCGCCGCCAGGGTGTCAATGACCCGGGTGCTACGGAACCACCACCAGAAATCTTCGGGAAAGACTCCGCCTGTCGCCGCAGTTAAATTCAGTCCCTTGATTGCTACCCAGTCCCAGAATCCTTCGCCAGCCCAGCCTCTAAGGCGGACAAACTCCAGCGCTCCCGTGAGGTTCCCTGTCAGCAATACCAGAGCGGGAGCTGCGACGCCAGTGGTCACGGCCCATCGGGAACTTCCCCCGGCCACACGGACAAGGTTGAAGAGCAGCCCGAAAGCGACTGCCCCGGCCAGCGCCGGGATGGTTGCTACGCCCAGGTTGTAGGCCGTGGAGGATACCACCCCGCTCAGGTTGGTGAGGAATGCCACGATGATGTGGCCGAAGTAGTAATAGCTGATGGAATGGCCGGAAAGCCACAGGTCTTCCGCCGGAAAGTATCGCGCCTGATGCGCTGCGTTCAGCAGCATGAAGTCCATGGGCTTTTCGGTGTGACTGATGGACGGGGAACCGGAGACTACGAAAGCCCATAGAACGAAGAGTCCGGTGAAAACCAGCTCTGCGGTCAGCAGCACGGGCCAGTTGTTCCGCAGAAACTCCCGCAGTTCCTCCCACCGGCGGCGAGTCAGCCACACGGAACCAGCAAGGGCGACCATGAATATGGCCCAAACGGTAAGCTGCGTATTGGGCCATATATGGGCCAGGCTCAAGACCCATAAAGCATAGGAAAAGAGGAGAAGGGCGGCGGGCTTGGCCAGGGTGAGGCCGCGGTCAGGCAGGAAACGAAACAGGACGAAGGCCCATGGCAGAGCCACCGCAGCCGTCAGTTCAAGCAGCAGGAACCATATCAGGAAGTCCTGCATTGGTCAGCAGGGCAGATGCCCTCACCCCCCGCTTTCGCGGGGGCAGGCTCTAACACTCTCCCGGAGGGAGAGGGGATTCCTCTAAGACACTGGCTCAAGGAGGGCGTCCACGAAGTCGTCGGCGTCGAAGGGCGCCATATCGGCCATTCCTTCGCCGGTTCCGATAAACAGAATGGGCACTTCCAGTTCCTGCTTGATGGCGAGGACAATTCCGCCCCGTGCCGTGCCGTCCAGCTTGGCAAGGAATATGCCGGTGCAGTCTACGGCCTCCCTGAAGGACTTGGCCTGAGCGAGACCGTTGTGCCCGGTGGTGGCGTCCAGGGTCAGGATCACCTCGTGAGGGGCGGTGGGGTCCTGTCGTTTCAGCACGCGGTGAATCTTCCGAAGCTCTTCCATCAGGTTGGACTTGGTATGCAGCCGCCCGGCGGTGTCGAAAATGAGGACGTCGGCGCCGCGCGACTTGCTGGCCTGGTAGGCGTCGTAGGCAACCGCTCCCGGGTCAGCGCCCGCCGTATGCCTGATGACGTCCACGCCCACTCGCTGGCCGAGGATTTCCAACTGCTCGGCGGCGGCGGCGCGGAAGGTGTCCCCGGCTCCCAGGATTACCTTGCGGCCGGACTGGGTGAAATGATGCGCCAGCTTCCCGATGCTGGTGGTCTTGCCAACGCCGTTGACGCCCACCATCAGAATTACGTATGGCCTGGTTGAGCCGTCCGTCCGTCCTTCGACAAGCTCAGGATGAGCGGAGGGGGCAGGCCCAGGATGAGCGGGGGACTGGCGGGCGTGAGCAAGGGACTGGCCGGCATGAGCGGAGACTGGGTGGGGGCCGGGGGCTAGGTCTTCGGTCAGGGCCTGCTTGAGGGCTTCCGTTACCGCTTCCGGGGAATCGAGGCGTTCCTGCCTGGCCTGTTGCTTGAGCCGGTCTATGATCCGCAGCGAGGTTTCCACGCCGACGTCTGAGGAAATCAGGATTTCCTCAATCTCATCCCAAACGGAGTCGTCGAGGCGGGAAGAGCGCAGCAGGTTGGCAATGCGCCCGAACCATCGTTCCCGGCTGGGTTTGACGGCCTGCTCGGTGGCCTTTTTTTCCTCATCGCGGTTGCGTCGGAACAGTCGCAGCATTGTTCACCGGGTGTCTTGATTGGAATGTAATGGAGCTAGCAGGGACTTTCAGGCGAGTTGGGGTAAAGGGAGTCGTTGAGGGCGGCGAGGGCGGCTTCGGCGGCGGCTCGCTCCGCCTCCGACTTCTTGCCTCCCTGACCCTTGCCGATAACCTTGTCGCCGACTACTACCTCTATGCTGAATACCGGGCTGTGGTCAGGTCCCTCGCGTCCGGTCTCGTGGTAGGTGGGCGTGGGACAGCCCTGGGCTTGCAAGAGTTCCTGTAGGCGTGACTTGGGGTTTTCGGGAGGTGCTCCGCCCTTAGACAGGCTCAGGGTGGCGGCGGAGAACTCATCGATCATATTGACGTGGACGAATTCGCTGGCAGCTTCCATCCCTTGGTCAAGATAGACGGCGGCGATGACGGCCTCCACAGCAGCGGCGAGAATGGAATTCTGGTTACGTCCCCCGTTGTCTTCGACGCCCCGGCCCACCTGCAGCAGACCGCCCAACTGCCAGCGACGAGCGACCTGAGCGAGGGTCTCGCCCCGTACCAGCCAAGAGCGGGCCTTAGTCATTTCGCCTTCGTCGGCGTTGGCAGAGTGGCGGTACAGGTGAGAAGAAACTATCAGTTCCAAGACGGCGTCGCCGAGGAACTCGAGACGCTCGTAAGACTCGGTGGCGTCCCACCCGCACTCGTTGCAGTAGGAACGGTGGACAAGGGCGCGACGGAAAAGGCTGGGGTCCCGGAACCGGAACCCCAGCAGCGATGCCGGGTCAGAATCGTGGCTGTTCGCGGTCTTAAATGACCCCATGAGGCCACGGCGGCTGAGGGCGCTTGAACTCGCCCACGTGGACATATTCGCTCATGGACTTCATCAGGTTGTCGTAGATCTCGACAGCCTGTTCATCGGGCGGGATGAACATCTTGAGGAAGGCGAAGTTGCCGCTGTCAAAGACGAAGGTGGGCACGCCGAAAGCACCGTACTCATCCACCGCCTTGGTGTGGCTCTCGGCCAGTTCTTCAAGCAATGAGGGGTCGGCGATGTCCTCGCGGAAGCGGGCCATGTCGATCCCGGCGGCGTCTCCGGCGGCGTCAATGACGGCCTGATCGTTGAGGTCGGCCTTGTCCTCGTGGCGGGCCTTCAGGAGAGCCATGAAATAGGCCTCAAAGGCCTCCCTGCCCTGGCGCTTGATGGCCAAGCCAGCCTTGTGGGCCAACAGGATGGGGTCTTCGCCGGTGATTACGTCGGCACGTTCCCAGACGTTGTCGCCATCCTTGTTGTTGACCTGTGCCAGCGAGAAGGGCTGCCAGTCAACTTCGATTGGGTTACCGGTTTGTTCCCGAACCTTTGCCAACCACATGTTGGCATTGTAGACAAAGGGTCAACGGAAATCGTAGTAACTTGTGAACTCAGCCTCGGCCATGTCATGCCTCCTGCCGGTTTTGGCGCCCCTGCGGGGGCGGATGACGGCAAAGCCGCTCTGCCACGAATTGTAGCTATGCGTCAAGGGGTTGTCAAAGTGGCGCCTGCTTCGCGGCGACTGTTAATTGGTCAGGATATGTGGTTCAGTCTTTTCCGTTCAGCTGTGCTTAGAGCGAAATGGGCTGTGCTATAATCGTCATCCCCCAATGTTCCTTTTCAGCGCGTCCTGGAGGCCCTTTACGGCAGCATTCACCCCATCCTCTCTAAACGCGAATGCCCTGTCCGCTTGCCTGGAAGAAGGGCAGAGACGGGCGTTTGAGGCCGTCCGGCGACTGGCCCTGGAAACGGGGATCGCAATTTATCTCGTGGGCGGACCGGTGCGGGATGCGTTGCTGGGTGCGCGGGTACTGGACCTGGACTTTGCCGTCGAAGGAGACGCGCCTGCTTTCGCCCGCCGGTTGTCGGAAAGGTTGAACGGCCGGGTCACTATCCACGAGCGCTTCGGGACTGCGACGGTCTCCGCGCATGGGATTCGGACAGATTTTGTGACTGCCCGATTGGAGAGCTATCCAAGCCCTGGCCGACTGCCGCTGGTAACGCCGGGCAGCATCAATGATGATCTGGCCCGCCGCGATTTTTCCGTCAATGCTATGGCCCTCCCATTGGCGCCCAACGACGGGTATCTGCTGGACCCCTTGGGCGGTTTTGATGACCTGAAAGCCGGAGCCATACGAACCCTGCACCGCGGCAGCTTCGTTGACGACCCGACTCGGATGATGCGCGCGGTTCGCTACGAGCAGAGATTCGGATTCAGTATTCACAGGCACACACTGGGGGAGATTTCCGAGGCTGTTTCCGCTGGCCACATGGACACCGTCAGCGGCGACCGCTGGCGTCACGAACTGGACCGGGTTCTGGAGGAGGATAATCCCCTGGCTCCGCTTGTGCGGGCGACGGAGTTGGGGTTGATGACCGGACTGCATCCAGCCTTCGCCAAGCTCCGCACGATCAGGGAATCCGGGTTTGGAAGGATGGTCACCGCGGAAAAATCGGGGAACAGGGTCAAACCGGAAACCTGTTTCCCGGCGCTGTTCAGTCCACTGAGCGGCACCGAGGCGGAAGGGGTAATCCGCCGGCTTAGTTTGCCGGAGCGGCAGGCTGCGCTTGCGCGTGATACCATTGAATTGAGGGAATCGGAAGCGCAGATTCGCGCTGCCTCCGGTCGGCCATCGGAGTTGGTGCGGGTGCTTGCCGGAGTTGACCCAGCCGCAGTTTCCGCATGGGCTGAACTCAGCTCAGACGAGGTGGTCGCCAATGCCTTGCGCCAGTATGTTTCCGATTTACGGTTTGTGAAGCCGGAATTGTCTGGCGTTGCGCTGCTGCAAATGGGGGCAGCCGAAGGGCCGGAGATAGGTCGGGTGCTTGCCGGGCTGCGCGATGCCCGCCTGGACGGCAGGGTAGTGAACAGGGAAGAAGAAGTGTCCCTGGCGCGGGACTGGTTGGCCCGCTCCGGGGCGGACTTGACGAAGTAGAGGCGATGGCAGAAGAACCTCATCATCCAATAAATGACGGGCAAGGTGAACTGGAGTCTTGCGTTATATGCGGGGATGCGCTGGACGGCTTCAATGAAACCTCCTGCCAGATGTGCGGCGGTAAGTTTCACCAGCCCTGGAGCCAGGACTCCCAGGTGCCCCAATGCGGGCGCATCGGCAGTCATGAAGACGCATTGGCGATAGTATTCCTTTGCGATGACTGCTTCTATGGCCGTCGGCCTTAAAACTCCATCATCAATAGGAGACAGTTTTTCATGCAGGCAGTGTATATCGAGGCCCACGGCGGCCCCGAGGTCCTTACATTCGGCGAGCTCCCGGAGCCTGATGCCGGGGCAGGCCAGGTCAAGGTGCGCGTTCGAGCGACAGCCCTGAACCGTCTCGACCTCTATACCAGGGCGGGCGACCGGGGCCTGGAACGGCAGTTTCCGCCGCCCTTGGTCCTGGGCGGTGATTGCGCCGGTGAAGTGGCCGCTGTAGGCTCCGGGGTGTCGGGCCTGAAGGAAGGGGACCGGGTGGTAATCAATCCTCGGCTTTCCTGCCAGCAATGTCCTGTGTGCCTGTCCGGTCAGGATGATCTCTGCCGCCGTTCCCAGTTCCTGGGCAGCGCGCTGGATGGCAGCTACGCGGAGTACCTGAGCGTTCCTGCGGTCAACGCTCACGCCATTGCGGAAGGAGTTACATACGAACAGGCCGCCGCCATCCCCACCACGTATCTGCCGGTGTGGAATATGCTGGTTCGCCGCCTGCAATTGAAGCCATGGCAGACGGTCTTGGTGCTTTCGGCGTCGGCGGGCGTGGGCACGGCGGCGATACAGATGGCGAAGGACGTTATCGGTGCGCGGGTAATCGCCACCACCAGCACCGCGGAGAAGGCGGCCAAGGCGCGGGAGTTGGGAGCCGATGAGGTAATCAACTATACGGAGGAAGACATTCGCCAGCGCGTCCGCGAAATTACCGGCGGCGCCGGGGTGGACTGCGTGGTTGACCATGTGGGCGCGGACTTCTTCGGAGCAGCCTTCGCCGCGCTGCGTCCCGGTGGACGCTATGGAATCTGCGGAGCCACAACAGGACTTCGCGCTGAGCTGCACCTGGGCCTGCTGTTCAGCCAGCAGAAAGAGGTGTACGGCGTCTACATGGGGACCAAGGAAGATATGCGGCAGATAGTGGAGATGCTGAACCGGGGGGCAGTACGCCCAGTGGTAGACCGGGCGTTTCCGCTGGCGGAAGCCGCCGCCGCACACCAAGCGATGGAGGCCACCAGCTTCTTCGGAAAGCTGCTGCTGACGCAGTAACGACTTTAGGCAAAGGGGTTGGGTGGTGTGATCTGGTGGATTCTCAGATGGCTCTTCGGAGTTGGACGCGGTAACGCTAGACGCAGCAGGCCCAGCGGCTTCCGCCCCGGGCGTCCCTTTGCGGTGCGAGTCGTTTCGGTGCAGGACGGCGATTCTCTTGTCGCCCGTGCGGTGCAGGGCAGGAATAACGACGAGTTCAGAGTACGGCTCTATGCCATAGACGCGCCGGAACACGATCAAGAGTATGGCCAGGAAGCGCGAGAATATCTCCGGCGGCTGGTCTGGAATCGAACCGACCTGATGGTGGAGCCAGTGGACACCGACCAGTACGGAAGGCTGGTCGGTGTTTTGTATTACAGGGCGATGTACCGCCGCCGCTCGGTAAACCGGCTGATGGTTGAGCAAGGGCTGGCCTACTG
Organism: Chloroflexota bacterium; assembly: GCA_009840175.1. Classification (GTDB taxonomy): domain Bacteria; phylum Chloroflexota; class Dehalococcoidia; order Lucifugimonadales; family UBA3495; genus VXOI01. The sequence goes on from VXOI01000048.1 coordinate 16,082, forward strand.
GTACAGCCGGTACGGCGGTCATGGGCTGGGGCTGCAACAAGCAGAGGAGGACGCCCGGCGCAGACGACGGGGCGTGTGGGCCTCGGGCGGCCAGGTTGCGCCGTGGGAACACCGGCGGGCGCAGCGGGAGGCGTCGGCGCGAGGCGGGCGCCTGAGGTGGTTGCTGGCCGGGGCAACAGTCGGGACAGCCTTGGGCCTCCTTCTGCTGTGGACGATGCTCTACTAGCCGCTTTCTGGCTGCGCAGGCTTCCTGTCTCTGAGACGCCGACCATGGAAGAGGTACTGGTTGGCGTATCCCGCGTAGCGCCCGAAGTATCGCTGCGCCCATTCCAGCAGGATGCGGTTGGTGGGGGTTTTCTGTCCAGGGAAGTACCAGTCGGCCAGGGCGCGGCGCACCCATACGTCTATGGGAAAGGCTTCCATTTTCTCCAGAGACATCAAGGCGATGCAGTCAGCAATCTTGTCTCCGATGCCCTTGAGCGCCATTAGCTCGGCCTTTGCTTCTTGGTAGGGCGCGGCTACCAGGTGGGCTAGGTCGAGACGCCTTTCAGCGACGGCAATGGCGGCTTGATGCACGTATGGGGCGCGGAAGCCCAGTTTCAGCCTTCGCAGTTCGGCTTCGCCTGCTTCGGCCAAGTCCACCGGCTTTGGGAAGGCGTTACGGGTGATGGTTCCGGTTCCTTCACCCTGCGGGTTGGGAAGGGTCAGGGGTTCGCCGAATTCGTCGGATAGGCGCTCCATGTTGCGGTGGATGGTCTCGATGTTGGAATTGGCGGAGCAGATGTAGGCTATGAGGCACTCCCATGGATCCTGCCGCAGCACACGCAGGCCGGGGTAGCGTTCCACCTGCGCGGCCACGTTGGGGTCTCCGGCTATCTCGGCTTGTATGGCCTTGAGGTCGTCGTCTAGGCGCAAATGATCGCGGATTCTGGGGATCATTGCCTGGGGGTCTGATGAGCTGCTCAGGAACTCGATTGCCTGGCCATGCTGCCGGATTAGAACCAGAACGCCGCGCAGGACGCCACTGTACCATTCCCCTTCGACAAGCTCAGGGTGACTGGCCCGTTTCCAGCGGTGGGCCTGCCCGCCGAGCAGGCTGTCTTCCAGGTCTACGGGCTGTCCAGCGTCAAACCTGACGGTTGCGAGCGCCACGGCGTCCTCCCCTTCGGCTCTGCTCAGGGCGGGCTTCCAGCCATCGCGCAGCGAGCGTCCCCACGTTGGCCGTCAGGCAGGGGGTGTGACGGCAGGGGGGCATGGAGTCCTGGAAGGCTCGCCCGTATCCGTGGCTGATGATCCGGGAATCCAGCACCACGAAGGTTCCCCGGTCATCCTTATTGCGAATCAGGCGGCCAATGCCCTGCCGAAAACGAAGGACGGCGTTGGGGATGGAGTACTCGCTGAATGGGTCATCATACAGCGCGGAACGGGACTGAACGATGGGGTCGGAAGGCACCTGGAAGGGGAGACGGGTAATTACCAGAGCCTTCAGCAGGCTGGAGGGCATGTCTATTCCTTCCCAGAAGCTGGCCGTCCCCAAGAGGACGCTGCCGGGTTCCTCGGCGAAGGCGGACATCAGGTAGGGAGCGGAACCGTCAACGCCCTGCGCCAGCACCGGGATACCGTGAGGTTCCAGGATAGGACGCAGGCGCTGGGCTACGGCCCGTAGGGAGGAGTGGGCAGTGAACAGGGCCAGCGTTCGGCCTTCCAAGGCCCGCCCCAACTGTGCCAGCACATCGGTGACTGCACCCACGTAGCCGTTGGCGTTGGGCTGCGGCATATCCTCCGGTATCAGCGCCTGGGCAGCCCTCTCGTAATCGAAGGGCGAGCCTACCAGCAACTCAGAAGCGTCGTCCGTTGCGCCTACACGACGCTTCAGGTACTCGAAATCTCCGCCCGCGCTGAGGGTGGCGCTGGTCAGCACCACGCATTCCTTTTCGGCAAACAGCTTTTCCGACAGGATTGGACCGACATCCAGCGGGGCGGAATGCAGGGAGATAGTGGCCTGCGACGGATTGACGTTGAGCCAGTGGATCTCGTCCTCTCCGGCTTCGTGGAGGACGGAGCTGAGGCGGACTGCCAATTCAGCGATACTGTCCTCCACCGATGCGACTTCCATTGAGAGGGCCTGCTGGTCCGGCTCCGCTTCCAATCGCGTGGTTTCGAGGAAGTTCCGTAAGTTTCTGAAGGCGACTTTGGCCTGGCTAAGGCGCGAATCCAGGTTCTCCCAGGCCAGGTGCAGCTCTGCCCACGCGGAATGGCTTCTCACGTCGGGAGTTATCAGGAGCTGGTTCTGGTCGCCCTGGTTTCGTCCCCGGCGCTGGCTGGAGTGCAGCATCTCCAGTCCGGCAAATAGCTGCTCCCATGCTTCCCGGATTCGGGGCGCTTCCACTTCCACCGCTGCGGCGACTGCGTGGCCTGTATCGGCAGCAGCCCCTTCGGGAGGCGCCGCAGCCAGGTCCATGCGCACGGTGGTGGCGAGGCGGGCCGCTGGTTCCCAGATGCGCTCAAGTTCGCCCTGGGGCAACTCGAAGCCGAACTGGTTGGTGGCCGCCTCTTCCAGGTGATGAGCTTCGTCTACGATGACGTGACTGTACTCCGGGATCAGGCCGCCGCCGAAGGCCAGGTCCGTCATCAGCAGCGCATGGTTGACCACGATGATGTGGGCCTGCTCGGCCCGCTGACGGGCGGCCCGGAGAAAGCAAGGTGAGCCATCGCGCATATCCAGGCAGAAACCCTTCTCGCCTGCCGAAATGTGGTTCCAGGTGGTGGCGTCGCGCCCCAGCAGGTTAATCTCTCCACGGTCTCCCGATTCCGTGCTTTGCAACCATACCGACGTCTTGGCCAGCAGCTTGGCGTCATCCACCGATAGCGAATCGCTGCGGGACAACTGACCCCAGCGGCGCAGGCAGAGATAGTTGGCTCTTCCCTTGAGCTGGGCCACCTTGAGGGCGCCGGGTTCCAGAATGCCGGATTCTTCCAGGACGCTTTGCAAGGCCGGGATGTCCTTGCCCATGAGCTGTTCCTGGAGGTTGATGGTGTTGGTGGAGACAACGACGCGCTGGCCCTTGGACACGGCGAAGAGGGCCGCAGGGAGCAAATATGCGAGGGATTTCCCGACACCGGTGCCGCCCTCGATCACGAGGTGATGCTGGTTGTAGATGGCGTCGGTTACGGCGTCGAGCATTTCCTCCTGTTCCGGGCGGTGCTCAAAGCCTCCGAACGCAGTGGCGAAAGGCCCCTCAGGGCCTAGCATCCCGTGGATTTCAAGCTCTCCGAGGTAGTCGAGGCTATCCTCGGGGCGGCGCTTCTCAGGGGGCTCGAGACGCTGCGCTATCTGCTGGTGATTCAGACCGGATGGCCCTACCGATGCCGGGGAAGCGGAATGTTCCGCCGCCATTCCTGAAAGCACCGGGTGCAGCGGCCAACTGCTTCTCCGGGCCAGCTCCGTCATGTAGGACAGCAACCCGCCGTCCTGTTCCCCTGCAATACGCAGGAGTTTGACGTACAGCTCCTTGTGGGCCAGGGCGTCGTATACGGCACGGTGGCTGCGCTGGTCTCTATGGGCCTGTTCCGGCCTGATGCCTAATTCGTCAATCAGTCTGGCAAGGGAGTATCGCCGCTGAAAAGGGAGGAAGACGGTGGCGAGGTCTAGGGTGTCGAAGGCCGGATTGACTAGAGGCAGGCCGTGGGATTCCAGGAACCCTATGTCGAAGTTCACGCTGTGACCGACGATAGGGTCGCGTCCAATGAACTCGGCGAGTCCGTCCCGTATCTCAGGGAAAGATGGAGCGCGGCGGATGTCCTGGGGCGTTATGCCAGTGTAGCGTTGAACGAACTCCGGGATTTCGCGACCCGGATTGATGAAGGTCTGGAAAGTGTCCAGCACCTCGTCGCCCCGAAAGCGCACCGCCCCGACTTCCAGGATTGCATCGCTCTCGGCTTTGAGTCCCGTGGTTTCGAGGTCTATGGCGACGCAAGTCTGTTCCAGAGGCGACAAACCGCTATTACCGCTCAGGCCGCGTGGCCGATGAATCGAGGCCATCACACTCCCAATCCCCCTTCGGCAAGCTCGGGACTCTTTGCCGCGGGCACAAGGGAGTTTAGCATGGGAACCCCAACGGTTCGAGGGGCAAGTGTCATCAAGGAAAAGAGGAATCAGGCGGAGTAGCGGCGGATTGTCCCGTTGCGCAAGCCGACGACCGGGTGGTATTGGCCGGAGTGCAGGGCCTTGAGGAACTCGGCTTCGGTGGTGATTTCGTCGTGGAACTCTGTGACGAACTTGCCGAGGCCGTGGAGGGAGTGGGCGTCGCTGCCGCCGGTTACCGGCAGGTCGAGCATTCCGGCCACTTTCCAGGCGAATTCGTTTTCGCGGTCTATGGTGCCGCCGTTGGCTACTTCCACGGCGTCGGCCAGCTTGAATACCGGGTGATCAAGGGCGTCCTCCGGGGCTTCCGGCAGTTCGTCGGGCACTGACTGGTAGATGAGGGCGCGGGAGCGGTTGCCGTTGCCGCTCAGGACTCCCCGGAAAGGGTGGGCGGTGATAACAAACCCCCCGGCGGCGGTGGCAGCCTTGCGAAGTTCCGCGGCCTTGTTGAAGCCCGACTGGTACTTGTCCAGGCCGAAGGCGAGGATATGTCCGAGATCGGTTTCCACTTCCATGGCCCGTATCAGGACGACGCTGTGGAGGGCGGCGAATTTCTGGAATTCGTGGCGGTCCCAAGGCCCGGCGTGCTCGGTGATGCATAGGCCGCGCAGCCCTAGCCGGTCGGCTTCCAGCACCATGTCCTCGGGGGTGAGACTGCTGTCGCTGCTGCCCTTGGTGGTGTGGATATGAAGGTCGAAGAGTCGGGCCATGGAAACGCCCTCACCCTAACCCTCTCCCAGAGGGAGAGGGGATTGTTGGTTGCCCCAAGTTTATGGCCTGCTACGATTTTCGTCAACCAGAACGCTCTCTCCGAAAATTAGACGCAAAGGCGCAAGGGTGCAAAGAGGGAGTTAAGAGGATGTGGGGCGGTGGCCGGCGCCCGGTGGGGTGTGCGCCACGGCGTCGGCTAGGGCCGGGAAGTAGGAGAGGGGCAGGACCTCGCCGGTGTCTTCGTAGTGGCCTATCAGCTCACGGAGGTCGTCGGGGACGCGCTTGGTGGCCTCGGTGGCGGCTTCGTAGCCAACGTATACGGCTTCGATGGTAGTCAGAAGCAGCTCAGGGTTGGGGCGGTAGAGTTCCATTTCCATGATCAGGCTGGTATTGCCGATGCGGGATACCCGGACGTAAGCCTCGACGACTTCATCAACGCGGGCCGGGGCCTTGAACTCGATGGTGGTCTTGACTACGGCGAAGTCGAAATAGCCGGACTGAGGCATGTGGTAGATGCCGATGCCGAGGTTGCGGTAATACTCGGCCTGGGCCATTTCCAGATAGCCCAAATACGCGCCGTTGAATACGATTCCCTGGGCGTCGCACTCCATCCAGCGGATGCGAAATTCGGTGCGGAACTTGAATTCAGACTTGGGCATCGTGTTCCCTTCGGCCTGGCTCAGGACAGGCGTACCCCAAGGTGTAGAGATACTGAAGGTCTTCATTGGTGAGCGGGGCGGTTTGCAGCAAGTCTGGGCGTCGGGCCAGAGTGCGCTCCAGAGACTTGCGGCGGCGCCAACGCTCGATTTCAGCGTGATGGCCCGACAACAGCACGTCGGGAACGGCCAAGCCACGATACTCTGCGGGCCTGGTGTATAGGGGGTGCTGCAACAACCCAGTGGTGATGGAGTCCCCGGCCACGCTTTCGGGGGAGCCGACCACGCCGGGCAGAAGGCGGGTCACGGCGTCTATCAGTATCATGGCGGGCAGTTCGCCGCCGGTGAGCACGTAGTCGCCGATGCTGACCTGGCGGGTGGCCAGCCCTTCGGCGATGCGTTCGTCGGCGCCGGCGTAATGGCCGCAGATAAGGGTGATGGCCGGGGCCGCGGAGAGTTCCTCCACCAGCTTCTGGGTGAGCAGTTCGCCCTGCGGGGTCAGAAAAATGACCGGTATTGCGTTGCGCTCGGCCTCCGTGTAGCCCGATAGGGCGGCCTCGGCAGCCTCGAACACCGGCTCGGGCTTCATTACCATGCCGTGGCCGCCGCCGAACTGGTAGTCGTCGGCAGTGCCGTGGGCGTCGTGGGTGTAGTCGCGGATGTCGGCGACCTCGACGGTTACCTGTTCCCGCTGTACGGCCCGCGCCACGATGCTGAACTGCATCGGCTCGCCGAACGCTTCGGGAAAGAGCGTGAGGACGTGAAAGCGCATAACCCTTCGGCCTGCTCAGGGCAGCCCGCGCTAGACGGCCACCGGAGCTTTCGTGGGCAGCTTGTCCACGTAGGCCACGCCGCCCTTCATCACCAGCTTGATGGCTTCCTTGTCGCGCAGGACGCTTACGCTCTTGAGCGGGTCACCCGCTACCGCTAGCAGGTCGGCCTGTTTGCCCTTCTCGACGGTGCCGATTTCCTTGCCCAGTCCGATGCACTCTGCGGCCCAGCCGGTGGCAGTCTGGATGGCCTGCATCGGGGAAAGGCCGCGCTCGACCATCAACTCGATTTCGCGGGCGTTATCGCCGTGGACGAAGCCTCCGGCGTCGGTGCCGGCGGTTATCTTGGCCCCGGCCTCGACCGCTTTGTGCAGGCTGTCCCGGTGGGTGTGGAACAGCGCTTCGGAGCGTGCCTTGACGTGGGGGGCGCTGATGGTGGAGTGGAACTCGTAGACCTCCCAGGTGGGGGTGAAGAAGGTGTTGTTGTCGGCCATCATCTTGAGCAGGTCGGGGTCGTCTGCCAAGTAGCAGCCGTGCTCCACGGAGCCGACGCCAGCCTCGACACACATCCGCAGGCCGGGGCCGCCGAGGGCGTGGCACATGGTCAGCTTGCCTTGAGCGGCGGCCTCGTCCACAAGGGCCTTGACTTCGTCGGGGCCGAAGGCGATGTCCTTGGGGCCGTGGCCCTGACGGGAACTGGCGCCCCCTGTGGTGGCGAACTTGATGACGTCGGCCCCGACGCGGACCATCTCGCGGACCATGGAGCGGACGGCTTCCGCCCCGTTGGCGACGCCTATCGGGCGCATGGGATCGGTGGCGAAGGCGGTGCGATGGCCGGAGGGGGCCACCCGGTCGCCGATGCCGCCGGTGGGCGAGATGATGGAGACTGCGGTGAGCAGGCGGGGGCCGTTCAGCAGTCCCTCGGCGATGGCCTGCTTGAAGCCGGCATCCAGTCCGCCGGCGTCGCGGATGGTGGTGTAGCCCGCGGCCAACGAGTTCTCGATGGCTTTGGCGGTCTTCAGGTGGGCCAGCGATGCCGGTTCCTCGATTTCCCAGCGGGAGAGGAGAGTGTAGTTCTTGTCGGCCAGGTGGTCATGGGTGTCAATGAGGCCGGGCATGAGAGTCAGGCCGGTGAGGTCAATTTCCTCTGCCTGGGGCGGAATGTCCACCGCGCCGCGAGGGCCTGCGGCCACGATCCTTTCCCCATCAAGCAGCACGGCGGAATCGTCCAAAGGGAGCCCGCCGGCGCCGTCTATTAACATTGCCCCAACTAATGCTTTCATAGGACGCCCTCACCCTGACCCTCTCCGTCTCCTGTACAAGTACGGGGGAGAGGGAATTGTTGGATTGTTGAGGCAATGCTAGTTACAGGTGGCGGATGCTGTCAATAATAGTCCGGGTTTCCGGGCAAATCGGCCAATCTGCGTTTCTCAGGAACCTGTAGCCTTCAGCCTCCCCGGATATAATTCAGGTAAGTTCAGGCGCGGGCGCGCCCCATTCGGCAAGCTCAGGGCAGGCTCAGGAGATGCTGGTTTTCTGGCGGACGATAGTCTTGGCATTGTGGTTGCCGGTTCTTGCCGGGACTATGGCGTGCGCTTCCGAGGGCAAAGGAATCGTCTACGTTTCGGAGGAGGACGGGAACGCGGAAATATACGTCGTTGACCCGGAATCCGGTGATTCCTACGCTGTGGACTCTCGGCCTTCGTCTACGGAGTCCAGCCCCCGGTGGTCGCCTGACGGAACGTACATAGCCTTCGTATCCGGTGAGCCCGGGAATCTGCACATTGCCGTGGCCAGCTCTGACGGCAAGGAGCCGGTGCGCAGGCTTGCTTCGTCCGAGGGCACCGCTTCTGCCGGAAACCAGGAGTCGCCTCGCTGGGACGCCGATGGCGGCCAGATCGCTTACGTTACGGATATGGATGGCCATTCCGATGTCTACGTCGCCTCGCATAATATCGGCGACGGGGAGCCGGGAAGTCCTGTCCGCATCAGCTCCGGAGACACGGAAGAGTTCCTGGGAGACTGGTCGCCGGACGGTCAATGGCTGGTGTTTTCCCGCAGGGGCGGCGAGGAGGCGCAGGGACTGTGGCTCAGGAATCCCGCCGGAGTGAACCTCTTCCAACTGACCAGCGGGAATGACCTTGCTCCGGTGTGGTCGCCCGACGGCGACGCCATCGCGTTCGTTCGGAACGTGGACGGCAACCGCGACATTTATCTTCTGCTGCCGGAAGATGATGACGACTGGCGCGGGCCGGTAAAGGTTGAGCCACTGATAGCGTCGCCGGAAGCCGACCATTCCCCGGCCTGGGCCCCGGACGGGGACACGTTGGTCTACGTGTCGGAGCGGAACGGCAATCCCGAAATCTATGTCGTCGAGACCGACGACGACAACCCTCCGCTGCGTCTGACAACCAACGAGGCAGAAGACTCCCAGCCCGTATGGTCGCCGGATGGCAAACATATCGCCTTCGTTTCCGACCTCCACGGGGAGGGCGAGATATTCGTGATGGACGCCGACGGCAGCAACCAGCAGCGGCTCACCCACAACGATGCCCGGGACCACTCGCCCGACTGGTAGCCATTGCATGGAGCAGATGACGGCAGGGCCGAAGCGGGCGGCTGTCGTCACCCCCATACCACGTATTAGCCGTCATACTCCGCCCATCCCCTTCAAGCAACGAGCTATTACCGGCAATCGAAGGAATCGGGAGGACGGCGCAGATACCGGCTGTGCTAAACTTTCCCTGATTTAGCCTGCGGAATTTTGTATGGATTACGCTAAAATCGCGCCTGTCATGGGCAGCTTATGGTCGCCCATTGCCGCAGTATCCAGCCATTGGCGAGGGCAGGACAACGCGCAGATATGCGTGTCCATCGGGGGCGCCTCCATCGTAGCCGAGCGGCCCAGGGTCATAACGCAGATTTACAAGACCAACCACAGCCATGGAATGATAATGGGCAGCGGGGCCTTCGCCCTGAATTTCCCTAGAGCGGACCAACTGGACTGGATCGACAGGTTCGGAATGTTTTCAGGGCGGGACGGCAGCAAGCTGGAGGGGCTGGACTACCGGGCAGGTGAAACCGGCAGTCCGCTTTTTGCCGATTGCTGGGGATGGCTAGACTGCCGCGTGGTCAACGCCATGGACGGCGGCGATTTGACCTGCTTCCTTGCCGAGGTGGTGGACGGTCTTACTGTAAGCGAAGGGGAGCCGCTGTGGTGGCGGGACGCCCGGCAACGGATGCCCGAAGAGTGGATGCGGGCATACGGCGAGAAGCAGGCTGGCGAAGTCGCTGTCTCACGCGCGCAAATGTCCAGCATTGATCTCACCTCGCCTTCTTGGGGGATGCCCTTATCTAATGTTTCACCCCCACCCTAAACCCTCCCCCTCAGGGGGGGGGCTCTTTGTAGCGCGCCTCGGTTTATGGGTACTATGCGCCCCCAACTCCAAACGCTTCACGA
>VXOI01000152.1:0-1881 GCA_009840175.1 Chloroflexota bacterium
CAGCGGGCCAATACCACTGGAGATTTTCTACCTTGGCAAACTGGAGTCCCTTAATCTACAGGGCAATGGGCTGGTGGGGCGCATACCGGAAGAGGTCTCTGAACTCAGGAATCTGGTTTCCCTGAGTCTCGGCGATAACCAGTTGAGAGGGAGAATTCCGGCGGAACTGGGCGAACTGAGTGTCCTTGAACACTTGAATCTCAGCGGCAACACTTTGTCTGGAACATTCCCGCCAGAACTGTTCCAGATGGAAAGCCTGGAAGTGTTGGAACTCTCCGACAACCGGGTGACAGGCCAGATACCGCCCGACATAGGATGGGCATCGAATCTCCGTCTGTTCTCGGCAGGGAACAACCACTTCTTCGGGGGAATACCTCCAGAAGTAGGACTGTTGACCAACCTGGACTACCTTAATCTGTCCGGTAACGGCCTCACCGGAGGAATACCCCCGGAACTGGGAGATCTGAGGGGTCTCAGGCGGCTGGCGCTGTCAAACAACTCCTTGACCGGGGAGATACCGCCGGAACTTGCCAATATACGCAGCCTGGCAAAGTTCGAGTTCGCTGGCAATCAACTGACGGGCTGCATCCCGGTCGGGTTGCGCCACGTGCAGGTGGACAGCGACCTGCCCTACTGCCCTTAGCGTTGGTCAGCCATGGTGCTGGTCTCCCAGCCGCTTCTCGTAGCACAGGCTCACCGGGTCGTCCCAGTAGTCCCCGAAGGGCGGGATGCGGTAGTACCCGGCCTTCTCGTACAGGCCGACGGCTTCCGGCTGGCGGGTGCCGGTCTCCAGCCGCATCGTGGTCACGTCCCTGTCCATCGCCAGCCGTTCCAGATGCTCCAGCAGACGCTTCCCGAAGCCCCGGCCGCGGAACCGGTCGCGGACGTACATCCGCTTCAGTTCGCCGTATGCGCCGCCCTTCTCCTGCGGTCCGGCGAAGAACTGCACGCCGCCGCAGGCCGCCGGTTCGCCGTCGCAGTACAAGACGAAGAACTCGACCTGCCGCTCCACCAGCTTCTCGATGTTGTACCCGTGCTGGCTTTCCTGCGGGTACAGGGGCGACAGGTAGGCGTCCAGCTCCGAGATGAGCCGGGACGCGGCTTCCGTTGCCGGATGTTCCCGGCGGATGGTGACGAAATCAACAGCTTCCATAATTCCAGTCTAGCATTCCCCTTTGGAGCCGCGCCACAGGCAGGCGGCGGGTTGCGCCGATGGCGGATTTCCTTTAACCTTTTGGCGGTTCGGATTCAGATTTTCGGATATGGAGGGGCATGATGTTCAACCCCATCGGGCGCTTCAAGCCTGCGACAGCCAAGGCCCACTGTGATATTCCCTGCGGCATCTATGATCCTATCTCGGCCAAGATTGCGGCCCAGACCGTGCAGAAGATGGTGCTGCGGATGCAGAACCTGGAGGAAGGCGACGACCATCGGGCCTTCGCCAACACCATGGCCCGCTACATCACGGTGAAGGAAGAGCACGCCGAGAAGTGCAAGGAAGAGCTGCGCATCCTCTGGGCCGATTACGCCTGGCCCAACACCGACGCCGCCGAAATCGCCGCCAAGTTCAACGCCGCCCTCAAGCTGGCTGGCCAGTGCAAGCAGACCGTCAGCATGGAGAACGCCGAGAACCTGGTGGCCGCCTGCGACGACATCGCCGCCGCCTTCTGGGCCACCAAGAACCAGGAGTACAGCGACCCCCTGGCCGCCGCCCGCTACGGCACGTAAACAGCAAAATCCCCTCCCCCTCTGGGTGAAGGCGAGGGCGTCTCTGGCGAAAATGTAGGGGCGGGTTTAAAAACCCCCCCAAAATTTTAGGATAAAAAACCCCCCTCGGGGCAAGCAGACATCAGCACAGGCGGGGCCATACCCCCCCCACAC
>VXOI01000152.1:1891-25682 GCA_009840175.1 Chloroflexota bacterium
GCACCTAAAACCCAAAACCCCCCCCCCGGGTGGGTTGTGGGGGTGGGGGCTCTGGCATAAATTGTGGGGGGGGTTTAAAAACCCGCCCCTACATTTTCGCGTCAGATCCCGCCTTCGGGACTAGCTGCCTTCGACTGCGGCTGGCCCTTCCGCGACCCTCACCTCGAACTGCTTGGCCTTCTTGGCCTCGGCCTTGGGCAGGCTGATGGTCAGAACGCCATGCTCGTAGCGGGGTTCCGCCTTGTCCTGGTCCACGGTGTCGGGCAGGCGCAGGGAGCGGTGGAAGGAGCCGCTGCGCCGCTCGCGCATCAGGTAGTTGCCCTCGGTGGTCTCGAAGTGAGAGGCCGTCTCGCCCCGCACAGTGAGAACGCCGTCCTCGATGGACACCTGGATGTTCTCCGGGGCCGCGCCGGGCATGGAGGCGCGGACTACGAAGTCGTCGCCATCGGCCACCACGTCCAGCGGAGCGGGCCAGGGCTCAAACCCAGTGAACCCGTTGTGGCCGGGGTGATGGAAAGAGCCGAACCTGCGCCGCATCCGGTCCATGTTGGCCTGCATCTGCCGAAATTCGCCGAAGGGGCTGAAATGGTTTCTTCGCTGCAACATCATGGGTCTCTCCTTGCTTTCTGGTTGTTGTGTTGCCGGGGACGCCCTCACCCCGACCCTCTCCCAGAGGGAGAGGGGATTTGTCCGTGTCCGCCTAGAAGTAGTATCGGACGCCGGGGCTGGGTACGCGGTAGGCCACTGCGGGGCGGGGGATGCGCTCCCACTTCTTGGCCTCTTCCAGGATCTCGGAAACCTGCTCGGCCACCTTGACGCTCAGCTCAGTGACGTTGGCTTCCTCAACCGCGGGCCTGTTGTTCAACTCTGTCGCTGCCATCTCACTCCTCCCTCTTTACTCTATGAGAAGACTATATCAGTTGATACGACTTGTGTCAACTAATTAATTCATTATAAATAATAACTTGCTATCAATGAGTGATGAATTAGATATTGAATTTGACATATCTCTTCATGCCCAGTATAAAACTTGTATGCGGAAAGCTGTCAGGCATAGAGACTGGCGATGATGCAGCAGACACGGGGCATCTACCTGATAAGCGTGGTCGCGGAAACGCTGGATATGCACCCGCAGACGCTGCGCAAGTACGAGCGGGCCGGGTTCGTCGTGCCGTTGCGGATGGGAGCGCTGCGCACCTACTCCGACGAGGACGTGGCCCGTCTGCGGCTGATCAAGCACTTCGTCGACAATATGGGGCTGAACCTGTCGGGCGTGCAACTGGCGCTGAGGATGACCTCGGAGCTGCTGTCCCTTCGCCGGGAGACGGCATCAGCCGGGGCCCCGGTGGAGCGCATAGACGGGATGCTGGCGACGCTGGGGGTGCGCGTGGTGCAGCGGGAGGAGCCGCAGCCCAATGAAGACCCGGCGGAAAGCTGGTTCAACGTGAACCCGGGAGAGGCGGTGGAGTTCGATTCGGGTATGGGGGAAACGTCCTCACCCTGACCCTCTCCCGGAGGGAGCAGGGATTTTACTCCTGGGCCCAGCGGGCCACGTCCTTGGCGAAGTAGCTGATGATGATGTCGGCCCCGGCGCGCTTGATGCCCGTCAGCAACTCGGTGGTGACCGGGCGCTCGTCTATCCAGCCCTGCTGTCCGGCGGCCTTGACCATCGAGTATTCGCCGCTGACGTTGTAGGCGGCAAGGGGGTGGTTGAACCGCTCGCGGGCCTCGCGGATCACGTCCATGTATGCCATGGCGGGCTTTACCATCACGATGTCCGCGCCCTCGGCGATGTCGCTCTCGATCTCGCGCATGGCCATGCGGGAGTTGGCGGGGTCCATCTGGTAGGTCTTGCGGTCACCGAACTGGGGCGTGGAGCCGGCGGCGACGCGGAAGGGGCCGTAGAAGCCGGAGGCGAACTTGGCGGCGTAGCCCATTATCGGCGTGTCGTCGTAGCCGTTGGCGTTCAGGGCCTGGCGGATGGCCCATACCTGGCCGTCCATCATCGCCGACGGCGCGGGCAGGTCGGCCCCCGCCTGCACGTGGGTTAGCGCCGTCCGCGCCAGCAGCTCCAGGGTGGCGTCGTTGTCCACGCGGCCATTGTCTATGACGCCGCAATGCCCGTGGTCGGTGTACTCGCACATGCAGACATCGGTGGACACCAGCATTTCGGGGTGGTCGCGCTTGATGACGCGCACCGCCTCCTGCACGATGCCCTCCGGGTCGTAGCCTTCCAGGCCCAGCGGGTCCTTCTCTGCGGGCAGCCCGAAGAGCAGCACGCCGCCGATGCCCAGTTCCGCAGCCTCGCCCACTTCCTCGGACATCACGTCCAGCGACACCTGGTAGCAGCCGGGCATGGGTTCGATAGGCTCGCGCATACCATGGCCGTGCATCACGAACATGGGGTAGATGAACTCCTTGGGCGAGAGGCGGGTCTCCCGCGCCAGGTTCCGCAGCGGGTCCGAACCGCGCAGGCGGCGGAGCCGGGTTTCGGGAAAGGCGTTGTAACCGGTCATGACGGCGTTCTCCCTTTTTGTCTGAACTGTGATTTATATGATTATTGGATTTTCAGGATTAGTGGCTTTGGCGCCGGAAAAGTGGTGGCTTAATGCAGCCGCCAGGCCCTCCACGGTATGCTCGTTGGCCTCGATGTCCACCCGCAGGCCCAGCTCGCGGGCGGTGCCGGAGGTTACCGGGCCGATGCAGGCAATCAGGCTGCCGGACAGCGCTTCCTTGCTACCGTCCAGCAGGGACAGCAGGTTGCGGACGGTGGACGAGCTGGTGAAAGTAACGATATCTATGCCCTCTGCGAAGGCGTCCCTTGCCCGCTGCGCCGCGTTGGGCGGCGTGATGGTGCGGTATGCTGTCACCCGCTCTACGTCTGCGCCGAGTTGTGACAGCCCCTCGGCCAATTCGTCGCGGCCAATGTCGGCGGCAGGCAGCAGCACGGATGTCCCCTCCCACTCGTAGGCCGCCAATTCTTCCAATGCCGCTGAGGACACGGAGCGCGACGGCGTGAAGTCGGGACGGATGCCGCGTTGCCCCAGCGCGGCGGCGGTGGCCGGGCCTATGGCCCCGACGCGGGAGGGGCCAAAGGCCCGGGAGTCCCTTCCCTGCGCGTCCAGCCGCTCAAACACCGAGTCCACGGCATTGACGCTGGCGAAGATGACCCAGTTGTGGGACGACAGGCGAGATACTGCATCGTCCAGCGGGGCAAAATCCTCGGGCGGAGCGATGGCGATGGCGGGCAACTCGACGGCCACGGCTCCGGCGTCCTCCAGCAGCTCGCACATCCGCGACGCCTGGGTGCGGGAGCGGGTGACCAGCACGCGCTTGCCGAACAGTGGGCGGTTGTCGAACCATGCCAGTTCTTCGCGCAGCTTCACCACCTCGCCGATGACAGCCACCACCGGCGCGGCCAGCCCGGCGGCGCGGCCCTTCCCGGCGGCGGTGGACAGCGTTCCTGTCACTGTCCTCTGCCTGCTCCATGTGCCCCACTGCACCAGCGCCACAGGCGTATCGGCGGATAGCCCGGCCCGTTGCAGGGCTTCGAGTATCTTCTCGATGGAGGCCCAGCCCATCAGCGTCATCAGGGTGCCGCCGTGGGACGCCAGTGAGCGGGCCAGTTCCTCCCAGCGCACAGACGATTCTGGCTTGGATGGGTCCTCGCTGCCGCTGACCACGGTGAACCCGGTGGCGACGCCTCGGTGCGTGACCGGGATGCCCGCATAGGCCGGAGCAGCAATGGCCGACGAAACGCCCGGCACCACCTCGAAGGGGATGCCGCAATGGGCCAATGCCAGCGCCTCCTCGCCGCCGCGCCCGAACACGAAGGGGTCGCCGCCCTTCAGCCGCGCCACGCGCAACCCGGCCCGCGCCCGCTCCACCAGCAGCGCGTTGATGCCGTCCTGCGTCAGTTCCTGCTGCCCCCGCGCCTTGCCCGCGAACACCCGCTCGGCCGACGGCGGGGCGTAGTCCAGCAGCGACGGATGCGCCAGCCGGTCGTAGACCACCACGTTGGCCCGTGCCAGCACTTCACGGCCCTTCACGGTGATGAGGCCCGGGTCTCCAGGCCCCGCGCCGATTAGGTAGACTTTGCCGACTGGTGGGTTCATTCAGGAACGTTCCCTCAGGAGAAGGTCATCAAGAATTGTGACGGGCAGACCTTCAACACGGCGAAAATCAGCATCGTTTGTGACAAACAGCGTACATCCGGCTTGCAGAGCCGATGCGGCGTGGAGAGCGTCAGGCGTCTTCAAGCCTGAATTGGCTCGCAGACGCGCTGTTTCTTCCCACAGCGAACGTGTAGCTGCTAACAGCCCAACTTCCTTAGCTCCCAACAGTGATCGAAAAAGCGTTTCGGCAAGCCTGTTGCCTTCCCGTAGAGGCCTGACAAGAACCTCCGATACTACCAACTCACTGCTCACGACGGTGAATCGTCCAGCCTGAGCCTGTTCCCATATCGGTTCAATCAGTGCTTGATAGGGTTGGATGCGCTCCACACTGTAGATGAACACGCTGGCGTCAAGGTAGACCGGTCCGTTGGAAGGAAGCTCTAGCAGTCCCATGAATCCCGTTCTTCCTTCAGATACAAAGCCACTTCCGCAGCTGTCTTGAACATCAGGTGTCCGGGCGCTTCAGACAGAATATCAACCGCGGACCTACCTGCCGAATCCTCCGACTGGCTTACGATCACATCTACGGACTCCCCGACAGGAAGGGACTGGTCCACGATTTCGATCTTGCCGCCCGGAAGTACCGTTGTCTTCAAGTGCAATGCCCTTTGCAAGATTCGCGTCTCCTCGTTATGGTGATTGGCTTGGGGATATGTTCCAGCGACGTTGGTAGTGTCGCAGAAATCATGACTACAGATTCTCCGTCGCGGGCGGGCCTTGCGGTTGCCTTGCGCCTTCCAGCAGGTCCGCGCCGCCGCGCTCTGCCACGGCGAGGTAGGCGTCGCCAGCCAGTTGCAGGGGGTCGTGCTTCAGGCCGTCGATCTTGGCGGTGAAGACCCGGGAGCCTTCGGGGTTGCTGAGAAAGACGGTCATCAATAGCTCGTGGCCCATGCAGCGAGCGTAGGCTCCGACGGGCAGGGAGCAGCCTCCACCGAGGGTTTCGAGGAAGGCCCGTTCGGCGGTCACCTCGAAGCGGGTGGCCGGGTGTTCGATGGATTCCAGAATGTCCAGCATCCGCCGGTCGTCGGCCCGCACCTCCACCGCCAGCGCGCCTTGTCCCGGCGGCGGCACGAATCGCTGGGGTGACAGGTAGGCGGCTACCCGGTCCTCCAGCCTCAGGCGTGCCAGTCCAGCGGCGGCCAGCACAGCGCCATCGGCTTCGTCGCCCTCGGCTTTGCGCAGCCGTGTCTCGACGTTGCCGCGAATGGGTACCACCTCCACGCCAGGCGCGTAGCGGCGCAGTTGCGCGGCACGCCGAGGACTGCTGGTGCCGATGCGCGCGCCGGCGGGCAACTCCTCCGGCGGGCAGTTCCATCGGTTTACCAGAACATCGCGAGGGTCCTTGCGTTCCAGGATGGCGCCCAGGGTCAGGCCGTCGGGCAGCTTTGTGGGGAGGTCTTTGAGGCTGTGGACGGCCATGTCCAAGTCGCCCGACAGCAGGCGTTGCTCCAGCTCGCCGACGAATACCCCCAAGCCCATGCCTGCCAGCGGAGCGGTCTGGTTGGCGTCGCCGCTGGTGCGCACCACGATCACCTCGAACTCCAGGCCCGGGTGGTGCGCCTTGAGCTGCGCGATGGCCTCTTCGTCCTGGATCAGCGCCAGGGGGCTGCCCCGGCTGCCGACGCGGATGGGGTGGTTGGTAGTCATGGGGACGCCCTCACCCTAACCCTCTCCCAGAGGGAGAGGGAATTCTTGCGAGTCGTCCAGCAGCCCGGCCAACAGCATCTCGACGGCTTCCGCTTCCCTTCCTTCCTGCGCCATTGCAAGCAGTTGGGGGGTTATACAACTCTGCCAGCGTTCCGGGTCCACGCTGGTCAGCATCCCCATCTCTCGCAGGCAGGCACGAGTGGTCGCCATCACGCCCGACAGGTCGGCCCACGCTAGGTCTTCCGAGGCTTGCAGCGACTCGCGCAGCTTGCGAGTCAGCGCCGGCGACACGCCGCTGGTGGAGATTGCCAGCGTCACCGGGCCTCGCCGGACGATGGACGGGGCGATGAAGCTGCAATTGGGCGGGTCGTCCACGGCGTTGAGCATGACGCCGCGCTCGTTGGCTTCTTCGAAGATGCGCTGGTTGACCTCGCGGACGTTGGTGGCGGCGATGGCGATGAAGGCCCCCTCCAGGTCGCCGTGCTGGTACTTGCGCTCTTCCCAGCGCACAGCACCGTCGGCCACGAACTGCCGGATGCCGGGCGTGGCGTCCGGGCTGACCACGCATATCTCCGCGCCGGAGTCCAGCAACCGGCTGATCTTGCCTTCGGCCACGATCCCGCCGCCGATGATGACGCAGCGGCGGCCCCGCAGATTCAGGTATACGGGGTAGTAGGTGGTCATGCGCTGTCACTCAAAACTCCCTCTCCCTCTGGGAGAGGGCTGGGGTGAGGGCGTTTCCCCACCCCGGAGATTCCACTAGTCCGTAGTAGCCAGAGAAGCCATTTCCTCGAATTCTTCTTCGTCCAGTTCCGGCGAGTCCAGGTCGATCAGCGACTCCGATGTCAGGTATTCGTCGTAGTCCGGAACGAAGTAGCGCACCCTCGTCTTCTTGTACTCCCGCGAACTGTACAGGGCCAGCCGGTCGGTGATGCCGGTGGCTTCCGAAATCTCGTTGCTATACTGCTCGCAGCCCTCCGGCGTGGTGGCGTGCACCATGGTGAAGTGGGTATAGGGCCAGTCAGGGAAAGTGGGCCGCTCGTAGCAGTGGGTGACCGCCTTGTGACCCGCCATGATCATGCCCACTTCCTCGGAGCGTTCCGGCGGCACCTTCCAGACGATCATAGCGTTGGAGCGGAACCCGGAGCGGCGATGGTGCAGCACCGCGCTGTACCGGCGCATGATGTGGCGCTCCTGGAAGTTCTCGGACAAGGCGAACAGCTCCGCGGTGGTGATGCCCAGGCTCCCGGCGATGGGGTCGAAGGGACGCGGGACCAGCGGCAAGTCTTCCTGCATCCCGCGGATGGCGTCCTTCTCCCACTCGGTGACGGGCTGCGGCTTGTTCCAGCTATCGGCCTCGGCCTTGTCGAAGCCGTCGGGACTGTAGTTGTAGGACGATCCCTGCTGCTTGACCATGTCGAAATTGACGCCAATCTTGAAAAATCTGATGGTGGGCATGATGCGGGATTCCATGGCCCCGGTCTTGCGCCCCATGTGCCTGGCGGTGGCTTCCAGGTCGTGCTCCGGTGGCACGGCGAGGGTGAACCACAGGTTGTAGTACGAGCCTTCCCGCGCGTAGTTGTGGCTGACCCCGGGATGCCGGTTGATTTCCATGGCGGCCCGGTGCAGCTTGTCCGGCTCGTAGGCCATGGCTACCAGCGTGGTCTTGTAGCCCAGCCGACGGGTATCGAATATGGCGCTTATCTGGCGCAGGACGTTCTGTCGCTTGAGTTCGGTCAGCCGGGCCAGTACATCTTCTTCGGTAGTTTCCAGTTGCTCCGCCAAGTCCAGATAGGGCTGCTCCACCATGGGGAATGGCCCCTGGATGAGGTTGAGCAGCTTGCGGTCTGTCATGTCCATTGTCGAATCCTCTTGCCTCGGTTGTTTTTGTCTGAATCGGGATTTTCAGGATTAAGGGATTGTCAGGATATTGGATTGCTCATCCTGCTAATCCTTCCATTCTGAAAATCCTGATTCAGACAATCGCGATAACCAGAACTATCTCTCCGAACCACCCGACTCGGCGGCGCGCTGGTAGGAAGTGCAGACACCAGCCAGCACCCGGTCGGAAGTTTCAAGGATGCGCGACCACGACGAGGCGGGGGCGCTGTCCAATACCATGGTGCGGAAGAATATGAACGCCTCCACCGTGTCGGTCAGCGCCACGTCTCGCTCCACCATCTCCGAGCCGTATTCCTGGCCCAGCATTCGGGCCTCGTCCAGAAGTTCCTGCCTGCGCCGCCGCCGTCCTGACTCTTGCAGCAGCAGGGAGAGGAGCCGCCGCCCGAAAAGTCGCATCCGGTCATTCCCTTCCGCCTCGGTGGCTTGGAACCAGGGTTGCTGATGGACGCTGTCCTGGGTCAACCGCCGCCGTATGCGACGCAGGGCCGGGCCTTCCCCGGAATCTTCGCGGGCCGGTTCCGGCGCAGGACGGCTTGCTCCGGTCAGTGCCTCCACGTCCTGGCGCAGGAAGCGGCGATGCCCGCCTGGAGTGCGGTAGACGCGCAGATGCCCCGCGTTGGCCCACTGCCGCAGCGTCGTATCGCTGACGTCCAGCATACGGCAGGCATCCCGAAGCGAAAGCCACTCGCCTTCACCCGGAAGTTGATTTTCCGTCAAGCTCTGGTTGACCAAAATACCGGAAATGCCGTGTTAAATTCTGTAAAAACCTATAATAATCCCAACTATTTTCTCTCAACGGCGAGAAAAAGCCTAGCACACCGTCCTTCGCAGGTCAAACACTTTGGGATGTGCATGGACTCCTACTCGCCATCCCTGAAGACGCCCGCAGGGGCGGGTTTCAAACCCGCCCCTACGCCATCAATACCCTGCCGTCGCGGGAAAGCCCTACCCCGGTATCTCGTCGTAGTAGTGTTCCTCCGAGATGACGCGGTTCTGGCGGAACGCCTCCACCTGCTCCTCGCTGTAGTCCAAGATGCCGGACAGCACCTCCTCGTTGTGCTCCCCCACCTGCGGCGTCGTTCCCACATTCACCGGCGTCCGCGAGAAGTGCCAGTAGTCCCCGCTCACCGCTATCTCACCGGCCAGGAAGTCCGGCACCTCCACCATCGCCCTCCGCTCCCACGGGTGCGGGTCCTCCGCCGCCTGCGGTATCGTGTTCACCGGCGCCGCCACCACGTCGTGCTCCGTGAAGTGCGCTATCGCCTGCTCCATCGTCTTGTCCGCCAGAAGCTCGCGCACCGCCTCGTTCACCAGCGCCGCGTTGTTGAGGCGCTCGTGCCGCGTGTTGAACCGCGGGTCCTCCAGCCAGTCCGGCCGGCCCAAGGCGTTGCACACCCGGTGCCAGTGGTGCTGGTCCCCGGCCGACACCAAGACCCAGCCCTCCTTGCAGGGATAGATGCCCGACGGCGGCGCCGTGGTGTCGCCCCGCCTGGGGGGTATCTTCGTCCCGTGGTAGGCGGTGATGGGTATCTCCGTCATGGAGTAGCCCGTGTCCGCCAGGCAGACGTCCATGGCCTGCCCCTCGCCCGACACCTCCCGCTCGTTCAGCGCCGCCAGCGCGCCTATCGCCGCGTGCAATGCCGTGATGCGGTCTATGATCGGCACCCCCGTCCGTATCGGCGGCATACCCTCCTCCCCGGTGACCATGGTGATGCCGGACATGGTCTGCCCGATGGGGTCGTAGCCGATGTTGTCCCGGTAGGGCCCGAACTGCCCGTAGGCCGACACGTTCACCATGATGATGCGGGGGTTCAGTTCCTTGAGGGTCTGGTAGCCGAAGCCCATGTTCTCGATGGTGCCGGGGCGGAAGTTCTGCACCAGGATGTCGGAGACCTTGACCAGTTCCCGCAGCACCTCCTTGCCCTCCTCCTTGCGCAGGTCAATGGAGAGGGACTTCTTGCCCGAGTTGTACTGGACCCAGTAGCTCGACTGCTTCTTGACCCAGGGGCCGTGGTAGCGGGTTTCCTCGCCGCCGAGGCGCTCGACCTTGATGACCTCAGCGCCCATGCGGGCCAGCACCTGGGCGCAGCGCGGGCCTGCCTGGTGGCGGCCCAGGTCAATGACTCTCACGTTCTCCAGGGGGTGGTTCAGTCCTGCCATGTTGCTTCTCCCTTAGCCGGTGGCTTTGGGGCATTCTACGGCCCTCAGACTGTATCGGCAAGGCGAGAAAAATATGTGCGTAATTCGTAACACTTCTGTAAGGTTTAGGGATATAATATGACTTCTCTCTCATAAATTCGACACCCGAAGGCAGTGAAAGGAGGAGCGACTATGTTCAAGCTGCGCGGCTGCCCCAAGTGCCACGGAGACCTCTACGTCGGCGAGGACATCTACGGCACATACCTGTCCTGCGTCCAGTGCGGCCGGTATTTTGCCGTTGCCGACGCGCCCGGCCGGGGCATCCGGCCGGTTCCCGACGCTCAGCCCGCCGGGCCGCCGGTGGTGGTTGAGTACGACCTCGCCGCCTAGCATTGCAGGCTCACTATTGGTCAATTTCTGATATTTTTTCGGAAATTTGCCCAAAACTGTTGACTGTCGGCGCAATCAGGGATAATTTTGCTGTACGGGAAATTCGGCCAGTTTCTTGGCCCCCGTGCAGCATTATTTTTCTTTTCCGACGCGGCTTTGAGGAGGTGGATCAATGGTCTTGGAACAGGCGCAAGGGGCGCTGGCGGTGGAGGATGCGCCGGTCTGTCGGCATCATTGGGTCATAGAGCCGGCCAACGGGCGGTACAGCAGGGGAGAGTGCCGGAACTGCCACCAGGTCCGTACCTTCGAGAACTCCATCTACATCGGAGGCGATGACGAAGAATAGGGCCAACGCGAAGTAGGGGCGGGTTTCAAACCCGCCCCTACGTTTTGGGGAGTCGCAGCCTTGTGGAAACCTTACAGGATGGCTACCGGATTGACCGGCGACCCGGTGCCGCCCACCACACGCAGTGGGTTGATGGTGAGCATGAACTCGTAGCGGCCCTCTTCGGCGCACGCTTCGGCCAGAGGCTGGAGCAGCGCATTGTCCAGCAGCCCGATGCCGTACGCGAAGATGGAGCCATGCACCGCCCAGCTCAATTCGTACCCGTTGGGAGTGTGGTCCATCATGTCCCACCCCAGCAGGCAGATGTCCGACTCGCGCATGAACTTCAGGCAGCTCATGTGCAGTCCGGGACGCTCCAGCGGGTTGCTGCCCCAGATCGGGTTGCCGTCGGCGTTCCAGGCCTCCCGCCCGCCGTGGACCAGCAGCGCGTCGCCGGGTCGCATCTCGACGCCCTGCTCGACGGCGATGTCCTCTAGCTCCCACCCGTGAATCGGGGTGTCCATGGTGACATAGGCCCCGCCCCGGTGCTTGGGCACGTCCAGCAGCACGCCCCGGGTGATGAGGCCCTCCTTCCAGTGATGCACCGCGCCCCACTGCGCGCCGTCCATGGTTATCTGCTCCTCCGGGTTCCGCCCGTTCCACATCCCGTTCTCGTCCCAGACGTGGCACAGGGCATCCAGGTGCGTCGTGGCCGTGCCGTGATATGAGATGCCGTAGTAGTCGGCGGAGAACCCGGCAGTGGGGCTGCGGTAAACCTTCTTCATATAGTGAATGGCCGGCGTCGGGTTATTGGGCGCAGGAATGGACGGGAACTCGCGGCTGAGAGACACCGCCCGCCCCGACTGGACCAGCCCGGCAGCCTCGATGCGCTTCTCCGGCGTAATCATGTTGACCGCGCCCACCTGGTCGTCATCGCCCCAGCGCCCCCAGTTGCGGTCGTCCTTCAGGTATGACAGCACCTCATCCTTGGTGGGAATCCTGCGTTCCATCGGGAACCTCCTGTAAAACTATCCCCTCCCCCTTGAGGAGGAGGGTTAGGGTGAGGGTGAAATCTCCGACTGCGTAAGTCCTGTCCTGATTCTGACTATCCTTTCGTGGCGCTCTCCGCCAGGCAGCCGAAGAAGCGGTCCATCATGCTGCGGGATACGTTCTCCATCATCCGCTGGCCCACCCGGGCCAGCAGCCCGCCCGCCTGCCCGTCGCCGTCCACGTTGACGGTGGTGACGCCGCCGTCCTCGGTCAGCGTTATGAACGCCTCGCCGTTGACGAACCCCGGTGCCCCGTTGGCCGACACAACCAGCCGGTAGGACTCGTGCGGATTCCAGTCCCTGATGCTGACCTTGGCGTTGAAGCTGCCCCGTACCGGCCCGAACTGCGCGCTGATGGCTGCCTCATAGTTGCCGTCGCCCACGTCCTCCAGCCGCTGGCATCCGGGGATGCAGCCTTGCAGAGATTCGGGCTGTGTGATGGTGTGCCACACGGTCTCCCGCGGGGCGTTGATTTCATAGCTGCCGGTGAGTTTCACGATGACTGGTCCTTGTTCAGAGTCATTTTTCCCGCCCTTATGCGGGCATAGATTTGTTCCCGGAAAGCCGGAATTATTTCACTCTCTGGCAAACTGCTAGGATGCAGATTGTACTCCAAGTTCTGTTAACCAAGTGTCCAGTTCCATAGGGTCCAGACGCTTCACTCCCGGTATTCTATCGAAGTCTCTATCAGCGGAAATACAGAGACTCGCTCCGCATCGCCGCATTACAGAAGCGTGGACAAGGTCTCTGGAGCTTGATTGATAGCCTTCATCCGCCATTAGGGCGGCCTGACGGACGTCTTCAGGGTATGTTGGCTCAATTCGGCCTTGAAGCAGTGTCTCGAATCTACGAAATATCTCGCGTCCGATAGTCCACCTATTTGTCCGACGGTAGTGGTGCATAAGTTCCTGGAGCGCCTCGGCATCCGTCATGAAATGCGTCGGATTGCTGGCAATGGCCCGGATGATACGGGCGCAGGGTTCATTGTACTCATGCTCCCGGCCGGCGGCGTAAATCGGTATGTTGGAATCAACAAATGCCACAGACGTCATGAGCCGTTTCCAAGATTCGGGATAGTTCGTCAGGGTCCGGCGGAATCTCCGCGTTCATGGCAATCAGTTCCTCGGCCGCTCGGAGCCGGTGTGCCCGGAGAACCTCTTCGTATGCTTGATCTATTAGCTGTCGCACGACCTCAGCAGCAGTGACTCCTTTGCTCTCGGCAATTTCGTCCAGTCGCTCTCGGCAGCCTTTGTCAAGCCGTACCTCAAACCGGGTTACCATACTCTACTCCGCATCCGTATAGTATGTTACGTATGCAATTGTCTAATGGCTACCGACCGACGTCAACCATACAGGTGACAGGGTGGTTGGCTGCTGCCGGGTGACACTGGCAAGCTACAGCCGCTCGTCCGCCAGCAGCAGCAGCTCCAGCAGTACCTGCGTCCCGTTGGCGCAGTCCTCCGGCGAGGAGTATTCCTGCACGGCGTGGCTGATGCCCTCGACGCTGGGCACGAAGAGCATCGCCATCGGCGCGATGGTGGCGATGGCCTGGGCGTCGTGGCCCGCGCCGCTGGGCACCCGCTCCCACGTGAACTCGGCCCGCTCGGCGGCCTCGCCCACCCAATCCTGCATTCCCGGCACGATGGGTACCGGGTCAGTGAAGCGGTGGCGGTTGATGGTGATTTCCACCCTGTCGTCTTCCTCCGACTGCCGGGCCACGCGGGTCAGCTCCCGCTCGGCGGCCTCCAGCGCCGACATCTCCAGGTCGCGGAACTCCACGCCGACGGTAGCCCGGCCGGGGACGACGTTGACCGCGTTGGGCGTCACGTCCAGCGCCCCGGCGGTGGCGACGCGGCAGATTTCGTCCTCTGCGGCCATCTTCTGCACCTGCACCACCAGCTTCGATGCGGCTACCAGCGCGTCGCGCCGCTCGCTCATGGGCGTGGTTCCGGCGTGGTTGGACATCCCGTTCACGTCCAGCTCGAACACTGCCCGCCCGGTGATGCCCGTGACCACCCCGATGGGCGTGCCGGAGCGGTAAAGATAAGGCCCCTGCTCGATGTGCAGCTCGAAGTATGCCGCCAGCTCGCCGGGCTTGCGGGCCGCTTCGTCGACTCGAGACAGGTCGCCGCCGATGTCGCCCATCCGCTCCGCCAGCGACACGCCCTCGGCGTCCACCGCCGTCAGGTCCTCCGGTTCGAGCATCCCGGCCATGGCCCGGCTGCCGATGAGCCAGCGGTGGAAGCGGGTGCCCTCCTCGTTGGTGAACACGATGGCCTCGATGGGATGGCGCGTAACGTGCCCGTTCTCTGCCAGCGTCTTCACCACCTCGATGGCCCCCATCACGCCCAGCGCGCCATCGTACTTCCCGCCCAGCGGCACTGTGTCGGTGTGCGAGCCGAGGGCGATGGCGGGCAGGGAGTCGTCGGCCCCAGCCTTCCGCCCGATGATGTTGCCGCCGGTGTCTATGCGCACCTCCAGCCCGGCCTCCCGCATCAGTCCCATGGTGTACTCACGGCTCTCGATGTCCGCGGGCGAGAAGGCCAGGCGGTCCATCCCTTCCGGCGTCTCCCCGAACTTCCCCAGCTCGTCCAGGGTGCGATTCAGGCGCGCTGCGTTAATGGCGATACCGGGCATGGCGGCGACTCTCCATTGTTGAGATGTGGGATTATAGAGTGAACACGCCGTGAATCGAAAGTCTTGTAATTCGTTCACCCTGCTGGCGGGTGGGAAATGCGGATGCGCCCGCCTCGTATCGTGATGATGGCTCGGTTTTCCAAGGCCGGGCGGTAACGGCCAATTGCCTCGGCCAACAGTGCGATACGCTGCTCAACAGGCACGTCCGGGATGCGAACCAGCCCGGCATGGTCCTGCCCCTGCCGGTAAATCAGTTCCCCAAAGTCAGTATCTATTGTGATCAGGACCCGATTTGACGATGCTGCCATCTCCAACAAAGCCGTATCTCCGGGATCCGGGCCCAACCTGTCGGCTTCAATCACATCGTGGCCTTCTTCGCGAAGCCATTCCGCTAACCGGCGTCCCGCGCACCCGTCCACGAGGAACCTCACGCTTCCGCAACAGAAACGGCGGCGAGAGTGTCTCCTGCGATTACAGCGTGGGCGTATGCGATACAGGCGCGAATATCATCCATCTCCAGCCGGGGATAGTCGTCCATGATGGCCTCCGGCGTGACTCCTTGGCTCAGCAGACTGAGTACCAGTTCCACCGACACGCGCATATCGCGGATGATCGGCTTCCCACCGAACACGTCCGGCCGGGCGGTGATGCGCTTCAGGAGAATCTGGTTGTCAGGCATGGCTTCTCTCCCAAGTTTCACTCATAGTTCCCCGGACTCTACACCCGCCGCCTTCGCATGGGGCGCACCTGCCCGATCATCTCCTCCAGCGCCCGCCGGTCCAGTCCGAGGCCCACTGCGACATTGATGTCCCGCTGCGCCTGGTCTCGCTGACCCATCATGGCGCGGGCCGTGGCCCGGTTCACGAAGGCCACGGCGAATCGGGGGTCCAGCTTGACCGCCTCGTTCAGGTCCCTGATGGCCAGGTCCAGGGCACCGGTGGCGATGTAGGCGTCGGCCCGGTTGTTGTACGGCACCGGGAATCGCTTTTCCAGCCGTATGGCCTGGCTGAAGTCGTCTATCGCCGCCGCCAGCCGCCCGGCGGCCCGGTGGACTGCCCCCCGGTCGCTGTAGAAGCCAGCGAAGCGCGGGTTGATGCGAATGGCCTGGGAGAGATAGCGCGTCGCCTGATCGTACTCATCCTGCGCTTGATCTTGCTCTTCGCGTTCCTGATGCGCCTTGCCGAGGGCGTGGTGCGCGTTGCCCAGGACGCTGTAGGCTACGGGCTGGCGCGGCTCGCGGCTGATCGCCTCGTCTGCATCGGCGATAGCCAACTCGGGCCGCCCGATATTCAGATAGGCGGAGCCGCGGTTGCTGTAGGCCGGGGCCATCTCCGGGTCCAGGCGCAGCGCCTCGGTATAGGCCCGCACTGCTTCCTCCAGGTTCCCGCGCTGCTGCTGGCGCACGCCGTAGTCATACCAGCGGATGGGCTCCGGCTTGGGCCCCGGCAATATCCTCCTCAGTATGTTGCCAACGTCAGGCAACCTGCCTCCTCCGTTTCTCCCTCCCACCGAGGGAGAGGATCAGGGTGGGGGTGCAGCCTTCGCTAGAAATGTCCCGCCCGTGTCCTCGTGTCATACATCTGCTGTTCCAGTTCCTCGCGGTCGGCGCCCAGGGCGACGGCCTGCTCCAGGTCGCTCTCCGCCTGCTCATCCCGCCCGGTAATCGTATACATCATGCTGCGGTATATGCGGGCATTGACATTCTGAGGGTTGTTCTCGATGGCCGCGCTGAAGTCGCCGATGGCCCGCTCCGGCATACCCACCGCGGCGAACAGCAGACCCCGGTGAAAATAGGCCCGGTCTCCCCTACGGTTCATCCAGATGGCCCGGGTGAAGTACCACAGGGCGCGGTTGGTCTGCCCCCAACGCGCGTAGATCAGCCCCCACTGGAAATAGAAGCTGCTGACCAGGGAGGCCAGCCCATGGAAGCCCAGCTTCAGAATATCAAACACTAACATGGCGCAGATTATACCGCACTACGGCAGTGCGTTTGTCAAACCCGGCGTGAGGAGATAGTGTTCCAAATCAGGTGGTCTGACTGCCAACAATCTGCCATTCCCGCGCAGGCGGGAATCCAAACCCTCGTCGCCATTCAATTGGACCACATGAAGCGGAACCCTGCCTACGATTGCGGAGAGGTTGCCCCGGCCCGCCAACCGGATATAATGACCCGCAAACCACGGCGGGATGCCGCTTCAATACGCTACGGGAGGGAACCGCAATGGGCGCTACCGATACCATCGCCAGGTGGGTTGTCAACACCAACTATGAGGATATTCCGCCCGACGCCATCCGCGTCGCCAACGAGTCCTGCTTCGACCTGCTGGGCGTCATCCTGGCCGGGTCGGTGCAGCCGGTGGGCCAGATTATCCAGAAGTACGTGTCCGACCAGGGCGCGGCGCCCGAGGCCACCGTCCTGTCCGGAGGCAGCCAGACCACGCTGGCCAATGCCGCCCTGGCCAACGGCACCATGGGCCACGCCCTGGACTACGACGACTTCGGCGGCTTCGGCCACCCCACCGTCGCCATCTTCCCCGCCCTGCTGGCCATCGGTGAGCAGACCGGCGCGACGGGCCGCGACCTGCTGGAGGCCTACGTCATCGGCTGCGAAGTGGGACTGGCCCTGCAACACACCACCAAGTACAAGCAGATGGACCGCGGCTTCCACAGCACCGCCGTCATCGGCCGCCTGGCCTGCGCCGCCGCCTGCGCCAAGCTGCTGAAGCTGGATGAGGAGCAGACCATCACCGCGCTGGGCATCGCCGGCTCCATGGCCTCGGGCCTGATTCACAACTTCGGTACCATGACCAAGCCGCTGCACGCCGGTCTGACCGGGCGCGACGGCGTCACCGCCGTCCAGTTGGCCCAGGCTGGGCTGACCTCCGGCGACCAGGTGGTAGAGCACCCCTTCGGCTTCGCCAACACCGTCCTCGGCCCCGGCATCTACGACCTGGACGAGATGGCCAACAATCTCGGCCAGCCCTTCCGCACTCAGGACGCGCTGATTATCAAGAAGTACCCCTGCTGCGGCGGCAACCACGCCATGCTCGACAGCCTGTTCAGCCTGATGCGCGATAACGACTTCACCGTGGACGACGTGGCCAACGCCGAGGTTGACCAGTCCTACTTCTCGGTGGTCATGCTCTACCAGGAGCCGGACGACGACCTCAAGGGCAAGTTCAGCGCCAAGTACAACGTCGCCGCCGCGCTGGTGGACGGCGAGGTCAAGATAGACACCTTCACCCAGGAAAAGATTGACGACCCCACCATGGGCGAGGTCATGGACAAGGTGCGCACCCGCGTCATGGCCAAGTCCGAGGAGCTACTGACCAACTCCGAGGACGGCCTGAAGGTGAAGATTACCCTCAAGGACGGCCGGGTGCTGGAGCACACCACGGGCCGCGCCGACATCCTTGGTGCTCAGGGCAACCCGTGGGGCTTCGACAACATCAAGGCCAAGTTCGAGGAGAACGTCGCCCTCGTCCTTAACGACGACGACGTCAACCGCGCCGTCCAGTCCTGGGCCGACATCCCCGAAGTCACCAACGTCGCCGAGCTGGTCCGCAGCACCCTGGTGGCGACCAAGGCGTAGACCGTTGGCAGCCTTAGGCTGACAACATTTGGGGATAGGCTGCTTCCGAACCTGCCTATCCCCAAATCTTTGAAAGGTTATAAGACTTGGACGCTACCGAACTGTTCGAGAACGCGATGAAATGGTTGCGCCAGCATTACACAGATTACCGATTTTTTGCTGAACGGGATATTGTCTGGACGGTGCAGTTATGGCTCCACAGCGAGATAGAGAGGCAGGCGCTTAGTTTCAGTGTATTCAACGATCACACGTTGATAGACAGCCCGCGGGCTAGCGCAGACCTAGTGATACTTGAAGGTAACACTGTGGCAGTGGCGGCTGAGTTCAAGTATGAACCGCATCCTGGTAGAAGCACGAACAGAGGCGGCGATATTTGGCACAAGAAGTTGCCTGTGTTGTCGATATGGGCCGAATCAGAGAAAGATGTTGAACGCGCGCGAAGCTACATCAATCAAGGTAAGGCGATGGTAGCTTACTCTGTGGTCATTGACGAAGGGGGACGTCACAATTGGCGGACAGCACCCGCCGGGAGCGAATGGTTGGATTGGGGCGATGGACGTTGGGCGCTCTGGTCGAAGTGGCAATAGACTGCAAAGCGCCCACGCTCAAGCTAATCGCTGTTGAAGAAGTCCAGGATCCGCAACAGTATCAGGAAGATGTTGAGGAAGGACACGTACAGCCCGACAGCGCCCATGATGGCGACCTGGCTGGCGGCCCGCTCGTCGCCCTGCAAGGCGGCTTCCTGCGCCAGCTCCTTCACCTGCTTGGTCTCGTATACCGTCAGCCCCAGGAATATCGGCAGCGCCACCAGCGTGACAATCCACGACAGCATGTTCGAGCCGATGAAGATGTTGACCACCCCGGCGATAACCACTCCGATAAGCCCGATGAAGCATATCGTCCCCAGGCCCGACAGGTCGCGCTTGGTGGTGTAGCCGATGACGCTCATCACCGCGAACACGCCCGTGGTCAGGGCGAAGGCCAGGATGATGGTGTCCCCGGTGTAAGCCCAGAAGATGTAGGAGATCATCAGGCCGGTGATAGCCGTGAAGACCAGATACAGCCCGCCGGCCACCGCCGGGGAAACGCGGGAGGCAAGGAAGCTCAAGCCGAAGATGCAGGCCAGCCAGACTCCCAGGAGCACGAAGTAGCCTATCATCCCGGTGTTCGCCAGGATGCTCTCCAGGAATCCGGCCTGGTGGCTGATCCAGGCAACGGCCCCGGTGGTTATCACCCCCAGCGCAATCCAGCCGTACAGCCGGGTCATCGCCCCGGTGAAGATTGCGTCGGCGGCCTGCTGCGAGTAGAAACCGCCCCGCGAGCCGTCATAGTAAAGGTTTGCCATTGGTGATGCCTCTGTGGATATGTCGTTAGCGAGTTGTCTGGTGAATCCTAGAGCAATTCCAGCCGCCGCAGGTCATTGGCATTCCAGCGCGCTTGTTCTTCGATATAAATTGCAGTGTGCCTATCGGTATGGTTTCGCCCACTCTCGTAAATGCAACGGACACTCTGCGTCCGTCCGGGTGCCTGTATCGGTGGTGGCTATCCCTTTGGCGATTGAACGTAAATCCGTCATCCAGGAGTGCGCGAATCAACCGACGGGCTGGTAAAGAACGCAGGCGGCTATAGTCGATTTCCCTCACACGGTTACCGAGACCGGTATGCCGTCAGGCACTTCCTCTTCTTCCATGGATGGGAGAGGCGTTCCTTCTTCCTCAAACTCCTCAATTATCATTTCGAGGACTTCCTGGATATGGTACAACGCCTCTTCCCGTGTGTAGCCCCATGTTGATGCGCCGATGCTGGCCCACGGAGGAAAGTAGACGTGCCACCCCTCTTCGTCTGGTTCCAGCACCACTCGGAACACATAATCTTTCATGGGATCTAATTCCCTTGGCTCCGCCCAGCCTTCCTACGGCTCGACGCGGATGTTGTCGCCCACCTTGATTGCGCCGCCGTTGATGACGGTGCACAGCATCCCCCGGCGGTGGTTCAGCTCAGCTTGCAGGCCCTGGCGGATGGCGTCCATCTTGCCGCAGGGCTCGCACTCGCCGACTATCTCCATGGTCACCTCGTCGCCGATGAAGACCACGTTGCCCGCGACGGTCTGCGACAGGTCCAGGCCGCTGACGGTGATGTTCTCCTTGATCTGGCCGGGAGCCAGGTCGAAGTGGCTCAGCGTCTCGTTGTCCATGATGAGCACCTGGCGCATATTGCCCTTGCGGCAGCTCCGGTCGCCCTCCAGTCCCATGCCGGAGATGGCGGTGGCTTCCTGCACCGGGTCGGACGGGGTCTCCTTGACGCGGGCGATGTGAAGATTGGTAATGCTTCCCTGCTGCATGACGACGCTCCTTCAGCCCGTGCCGACCCCGGCCCGTGGCTGTGTTGTTTGGGTCTTGGGTGTGTGCTAATCTGAAATGCTGGGTAGCCCGATGGCGTATCCCTTTCTGCGATAGCGATTATATGGGTTGCGGCGCGGACGCGCTACTGCTGACTGCCGGGGTGTCTGAACTGTGATTCTTCTGAATTTGGGATTGGCGTGATTAAATCACGCCAATCAAATCAATAACGCGAATCACAGTTCAGACTTTCGCGGGGATGACAGCCAATTTTATATGGAGTAACGGCAGATGGCCTACGAGTTCATCAAGACGGAAAACCGCGACGGCGTGCTGGTGCTGACCATGCACGATCCGCCCACCCGCAACGCCCTGGGCCCGGAGATGGCGGCGGAAGTCCGCGCCGAACTGGACCGCTTCGAGGACGACCCGGAATCCCGTGTGCTGCTGATCACCGGAACCTCCCCCTCCTTCTGCTCCGGCGCCAACGTGCGCAACTTCAACCGCAGCATCCAGGAAGCGGAAAGCGCCGACGTGGAGCCGGAACCCCTGCCCTGGGGCAAGATGGAGGCCAGTCTGGCTGGCCGTGACAACCGGATCGAATATGCAGGTGGCGCTCCATTGGTGCCTCTGCGTATCCACAAGCTGCAAAAGCCCTCCATCGCCGCCGTCAACGGCCACGCCATGGGCGTGGGCATGGGCGTGGCTTTGGCCTGCGACATCCGCATCGCCGGGGAAGGTGCCATCTTTTCTGAGGCCTTCTCGCGCATGGGGCTGATACCGGGCGACGGCTCCTGCTGGCAGCTTCCCAAGCTCATCGGAATGAGCAACACTCTCCTTCTCCAGTACACCGGCGACCGTATAGACGGCAACGAGGCCTACCGCCTGGGCATCGCCAGCAAGGTGACGCCCGACGACCAGTTGATGGAATCGGCCATGGAACTGGCGACCCGACTGGCCAAGGGGCCAACCCAGTCTCACGCCCTCATCAAGTACCTGGTGCATCGCAGCATGGACATGGGCTTCGAGGAGAGCCTTGACCTGGCCCACGTCGCCCAGGCCCAGGCCCGCAAGACCGAAGACCACAAGGAGGCGGTGCAGGCCTTCTTGGAGAAGCGCCCGGCCGTCTTCAAGGGGCGATAGCGCTTTGTCTGAACCGTGATTTTTCTGATTTTGGGATTGCCATGATTTAATCATGGCAATCAAATCAATCACACGAATCACAGTTCAGACAAGGGAGGTTAAGGTATGAGCACCACAAAACAGCGCCCCGGCCTTGCGTCCTCCCACGAACTGCTAGAACGCGCCTGCGCCATTCTGCCCGAAATCCGCGCCGCCGCCGATGCGGTGGACGAGGCCCGGCGGCTCCCCGACTGGCTGGCGGAGCGGCTGAACGACGCCGGTTTCTTCCACCTGCTGACCGGCCGGGAACACGGCGGTATGGATGCCGACCCGGTGACTGCCGCCAGGGTCATCGAGACCCTGTCCACGGCCAGCCCGTCAGTAGGGTGGGTGACCATGATCCTTGCCACGGCATCCTTCTGGACGGTGCGGATGGCGCCCGAGGAAGTGCGCCGGGAGATTTTCGCCGGGGTGTCGCCCGGCGAAATCCAGCCGACGGTCATCGCCGGCACCCTGGTGCCCCACGGGAGGGCCGTGCGCGTGGAAGGCGGCTGGCTGCTCAACGGGCAGTGGCCCTTCGCCAGCGGCTGCCATCACGCCACCTGGATGCCCACCGCCGCCTGGCTGCACGACCAGGACGGTCCCATCCGCGACGCTAACGGAGCGCCGGAGTGGCGGGTATTTCACCTTCCGGTTTCAGACTGCACTATCCTCGACACCTGGTACACCTCCGGCCTGCGGGGCACCGGCAGCCACGACTACACCATGCAAGACGTGTTCGTGACCGACAACTACGTCAAGAAACACTCTTTACTGGAGGAGGCCACCCTTCCCGACAAGCGGTACGTCTATGCCGCCTTCAACGTGCCGATGCTCTCGGCGGTGGCTCTGGGCGCCGCCCGGGGCGCGGTGGATGCGCTAGTGGAGCTGTTCGGAGGCAAGGTAGACCGTCGCAACCAGCGCCCGGTGGCCAGCGCCTTCGACAAGCAGGCCGACCTCGGCATCGCTGAAGCCACGGTCAGCTCCGCCCGCGCCTACCTGTACGACACCACGGCCCGGGCATGGGAGCTGATACTGGCCGGGGACGTGCTGCCGCGAGAACTGCGGGCGGCCATGCGCCTCTCCTGCACCCATGCCGTGCAGGCGTCGGTGGAGTGCGTGAACCGGGTCCATGCGGCAGCCGGGGCCAGCTCCATTTACAGTTCGTCACCGATAGACCGCTTCTTCCGCGACGCCCATGCCGTCGCGGCCCACGCCTTCGTGCGGCAGACGACGATGGCCGATGGCGGGCAACTGCTGCTGGGGCAGGAACCGGCTTTCCGGGTGTTCTAGGCGGGACGGGCGTGAGAGGGCAGTGTTTCTACTCTGAGTGGTTTGCGCCGTGTGGTAGGGGCGGGTTTCAAACCCGCCCCTACGCGGTAATGTTGCCGTGCGAAAATGGCATCTCGCAGCCCCGGCCCTGCATACCCGCTGATCACAGTTCAGACGAATTTCGGGAATTGGGACAAATTGCCCCTTGACGGCATTGGCCTGGGTGCCTATAATCCAATGCAAGCAAGACGAGAGGCGTCCGTTTGATGGGGAACATCTCCTGAAATAGGCGACCCTGACAGGGATACCTGAACGGCGGTTCGGGGAAGACCCCGGCCCGCTTTTTTCTTGCCCGCACATTAACAAGAGAATACGCGATCTGAAAATCCTGCATACTTCAATGTGTGCCCGCGCGTTACCGTAGCGTGGCGGGCGCAGGTAGCCGAACGGGGCGCAAGCCCCGGAAGGTTTGAAGTTCCTTGCGTGGGTCAAGTTATTAAGGGCTTACGGTGGATGCCTTGGGACCAAGGGCCGATGAAGGGCGCGGCAAGGCTGCGTTAAGCCTCGGTGAGCCGTCTAGCGGGCATAGCCGGGGATACCCGAATGGGGAAACCTTGACCGGTGTTGAGTCGGTCAACCTGCTTTTGCAGGGGGTAAGTGGGGGAACTGAAACATCTAAGTACCCCGAGGAAAATAAATCAACCGAGATTCCCTAAGTAGTGGCGAACGAACGGGGAACAGCCCAAACCAGTGCGACCTAACGGCATGAGGGCCTATGTCGCACCGGGGTTGTAGGAGTCGCCTGGGACCGCCTCATCAGGTCCGCAGGAGTTACAAATCCGCTTTCTAGTCGAAGGAGCCTGGGAAGGACCGCCATAGAGGGTGATAGCCCCGTAGGCGAAAGGAAGCGGACTCTTGGCGAATTTCCTGAGTACCACGGGGCACGGGAAACCTTGTGGGAATCCGGGGGGACCACCCTCCAAGGCTAAATACCCTTGGTCACCGATAGCGTACCAGTACCGTGAGGGAAAGGTGAAAAGAACCCCTAGCGGGGAGTGAAATAGACCTGAAACCGTAAGCCTACAGAAGGTCGCAGTCCGCCGAAAGGCGGATGACGGCGTGCCTATTGAAGAATGATCCGGGGACTTACTGTATGGAGCAAG
>VXOI01000243.1 GCA_009840175.1 Chloroflexota bacterium
CTACGGAGACACTAACGTCTTCAACTTCGAGTTCAAGGTCGAAAGCGGGCGTGCGGATGCGTTCAAGGAAAACCATTTCGGCTGGGAGTTCAAGTCGAAGGACTCAGATCTTGATGAAGCCCTGAAACAGCTCCTGAATTACCAGCTCTACCTGAAAACGCCCCCCCTGCTAATCGTCTCCTCCTTCAACACCATCCGCATCCAGACCAATTTCCCCGGCATGGAAACGGTGCGCCACGTCATCCCCGTTCTGGAACTTGATCAGAAGGAACAACTCGACAAGCTCCGCTGGGCCTTCCATTCACCGGACGAGTTCCGCCCCGATCGCACCCTGGAGCAGGCCACCAAGGAAACGGCCGATGTCTTTCACGCCATCGTGCGGGACATGGAGCAGCAGAACGTCAACTCTGAAATGCTGGCCCGCTATCTCAACCAGATAATGTTCTGCCTCTACGCCGAAGACGCGGAGCTGTTGCCCGAGGACCTCTTCACGCGGATCATTAAGCAGTACAACCACGACCCGGCCACCTTTGACCAGGCCGTGCGGGGCCTCTTCCGCGAGATGGCCCGCGGCGGCCTTTTCGGCGCTGACCGCATCAGCTACTTCAACGGCGACCTGTTCAACGAAGTCGAAACCGTCGAGTTCACCGGCGCCGCCCTGTTGCGCCTTTACGAGGCCGCGGAAAAGGACTGGCGCAACATCGAACCCTCCATCTTTGGCACCCTCTTCGAGCGCGCTTTGGATGCCTCCAAGCGTTCCCAGCTCGGCGCCCACTACACCGGCGCATCCGACATCGAGCTGGTTGTCGAACCCGTTGTCATGGACCCGCTGCGCCGGGAGTGGGACGAAACCCAGCGCGAGGTCAACGGCCTCATATCCGGCGGCGACAATGCCGCCGCCCGCGACCGGCTCGAAGCCTTCCAGCAACGCCTGGCCTCCGTAACCGTTCTCGACCCGGCCTGCGGCAGCGGCAACTTTCTCTACATTGCCCTCCGCTCCCTGCTGGACCTGGAGAAGCTGGTCGTAGACTTCAACGACGCTCAGGGCTGGGACGAAATGTACCCCCAGGTCCGGCCCAACCAGATGCTGGGGCTGGAGATAAACCCCTACGCCGCCGAACTGGCCCGCACCGCCCTCTGGATTGGCTACATCCAGTGGCATCAGGCCAACGGCATCCACTACCGCCAGTCTCCCATCCTCACGCCGATGGACACCATCCGCCAGACCGACGCCATCCTCGCCGACGGCGACACGGATAACCCCCGCGAAACGGAGTGGCCCGCCGCCGAGTTCATCATCGGCAACCCGCCCTTCCTCGGTGGTAAACGGCTGCGCTCCGGGTTGGGCGACGAATACGTTGACGCCCTGTTCCGCCCTTATCGTGGCCGGGTGCCAGCCGAGGCCGACATAGTCTGCTACTGGTTCGAGAAGGCCCGCGCTCAGATAGCCGATGGCAAATCGCTCCGCGCCGGGCTGCTGGGCACTCAAGGAATTCGCGGCGGTGCCAACCGCCGAGTCTTGCAGCGCATCAAAGAGTCCGGCGACATCTTCCTCGCATGGTCAGAACTGCCTTGGGTTCAGGATGCTACGGCGGTTCGTATTTCAATTGTAGGATTCGATAATGGAGCAGAGACGTCGCGGGCTTTGGACGGCTCACCTGTTCAGTCA
This sequence comes from Chloroflexota bacterium, assembly GCA_009840175.1. Lineage (GTDB taxonomy): Bacteria > Chloroflexota > Dehalococcoidia > Lucifugimonadales > UBA3495 > VXOI01. The sequence goes on from VXOI01000243.1 coordinate 1,670, forward strand.
ATCAACTCTAACTTAACAATTGGGGCGGATCTGATCGCTGCACAGCGTTTGAAGCCCAATCTCGGCATAGCTTTTATGGGGGACACAAAAGGCGGACCCTTTGATATCCCGGAATACGTTGCTAATCAAATGCTTGCCCAGCCAAATCCAGACGGCAGAAGCAATCGCGATGTCGTGCGCCCAAGAGTGAACGGAAATGACATAACGTCTCGTCCCAGCGGCACATGGATTATCGACTTCGGAGTAGACCTGTCAGTCGAAGAGTCGGCGCTGTATGAGGCACCATTTGAATACGTCTACTCTCATGTAAGGCCGATGCGTTTACAGAATAAACGTCGCATATATGCTGATAACTGGTGGGTCCACATGGAACCAAGGCCGGGTATGCGTCACGCTCTGCTAGGGCTTAACCGCTATATCGCCACTCCTACTGCATCCAAATACCGCTTGTTCGTATGGCTTTCGGCGGAGGTTCTGCCGGATCATCAGCTAATTGCTATTGCTCGGGACGACGATTACACCTTTGGCGTGCTGCACTCCCGGTTCCACGAAGTTTGGGGTTTGGTGATGGGAACTCATTTGGGTGTTACGCCCCGCTACACCCCCACCACCTGCTTCGAGACCTTCCCCTTTCCCGAACCCGACGACGCCCAGCGCGCCTCCATCGCCCAGGCTGCCGCCCGGCTCAACGGTCTGCGCGAGGGCTGGCTCAACCCTGTGGACGCCGACGGCAACCCGGCCCTGCAACCCAAAGACCTGGCCCGCCGCACGCTTACCAACCTCTACAACCAGCGCCCGGCCTGGCTCGCCAACGCCCACGCCGACCTCGACACCGCCGTGGCCGCCGCCTACGGCTGGCCCGCAAACCTCGACGATGCCGCCATCCTCCAACGCCTTCTCGCCCTCAATCTACACCGCGCCAACCCCACCCCCGTCCCATAGCCGCTCTACCATCCGTAACGGCTGGCAGCCCCCCAGTTCCACCGCACATGCCATGCAACCCGCCGTCGAAAAGCTGTTGACCGAAAACTAGCCCAATGCCCCATCCTCCCCCCATATAACCTGTCTGTTTTTCTGATCTCAGCGGCCACGTGACGGAGATGGGTGGGTGGTGGG
>VXOI01000187.1 GCA_009840175.1 Chloroflexota bacterium
CATGAGGGTCGGAAGCCAGGCTGTCCTCGGCCCACCTTGCGGCGTCGTTGGTAATAATCAGCGTATCCCGGGAGAGCAAGGTCTCGGCGTTCAACTGATTGACCGGCAGAGTATATATTTTCTTGAGGTTGCTGGCCGCTTGAATAACGCCCGCTTCGCTTCCCAAAGTCACAATCAAGGCAGACCCGGAAACATTCAGCCGCTGCAACAGACCAGTCATAGACCGCGTCTTTCCGTCTATGGCATCCATGGATTCGAGACAGACGATCCGGTCGTTTCGGGCCTTTTCCGACAGCACACACCTCAGGGCCGCCCGTTTCATCCGCTTGGGCAGCGCCTTGCGATAGCTGCGGGGGTGCGGCCCGAAAGCCACGCCGCCGTGCCGCCAATGGGGCGACCTGGTGCTTCCCTGGCGGGCCCGTCCGGTATGTTTCTGTATCCACGGCTTGCGGCCGCCGCCAGAGACCTCGGCGCGCGTCTTGGTGTCGTGGGTGCCATGCCGCCGGTTCGACTGGTAGATGACCATTGCCTGGTGAACCAGGGAACGGTTCATGGGCACGTCGAAAACGAGATCGTTGAGGTCTATGCTCTCAACGGTTTCGCCAGACTGATTCTTCACTGCGACTTGCATAAAAACTCAATGCGTTGAGGCCACGCGGAATACTCAGTGGGTTTAGACCCGCGCGGACCGGCTGCTCCCTACCTGGATTAGGTGGCCCTCCGGATTTGCACCAAACTGTTGAGCGCGCCGGGAATTCCACCCTTGACGGCCAGAATGTTGCGGTCGGTATCTACCTTTACGATTTCCAATCCCTTGACTGTAATGCGGCGGTTGCCCATGTGGCCGGCCATTTTCAGGCCCTTGAATACCTTGCCGGGCGTGGTGCCGCCGCCGATGGAGCCGGGAGCGCGGGCGCGGTCGGACTGGCCGTGAGTGCGCGGGCCGCCGCCGAAGCCGTGCCGCTTCATCGTGCCGGCAAAGCCCCGCCCCTTGGAGCGCCCAATGACGTCAACTTTCTCACCTTCGGTGAAGATGTCCAGGCTGACGGTCTGGCCGACGGAAAACTCCGTAGGGTCGTCAGCCTTCACTTCCCGCAAGTAGCGGCTGGCGCGGCTGGGCCGGAAGTGGCCCTGCATCGGTTTGTTGGGCCGCTTCACATCGCCGAAGCCCAACTGCACGGCCTCGTAGCCGTCGCTGCCCTTGGTCTTGACCTGGGTAACAACGCAGGGGCCTGCTTCAATCAGCGTCACCGGGACGACGCTGCCATTCTCCGCGAAGAGCTGAGTCATGCCTATTTTTTTGCCAAGAAATCCCCGGAGCATAGTGTTTCAATCCTCATCCGGTTCTTTGACCGGATGCCGCCGATTCTAGGAGCTCAGAACGGTCATAAGAGACCGGAGTCTGCCGGATTCAATTGCTAAAGTGATGCCCGAAAGCCGAATCGGGAACTTACAGTTTAATTGATATGTCAACACCGGCGGGGAGGTTCAGCCGGGTCAACGAATCAATGGTCTTGGATGTAGGCTCCAGAATGTCAATCAGCCGCTTGTGGGTGCGAATCTCGAAATGCTCCCGGGAGTCCTTGTCCACGTGCGGCCCGCGGATGACGCAGAAGCGGCGTATGTGAGTGGGCAGAGGCACCGGTCCGGCGATCCTGGCCCCGGTTCGCTCGGCGGTCTCCACAATCTGCCCGGTGGACGTGTCCAGCATCTTGTGGTCAAACGCTTTCAGGATAATCCTTACTTTCTGCCTTGCCTGCATACGCCTTCTTCATTTCACCGGGTTATATTTGCCCGGAGCTCAACTGAGTCAAAAAATTAAACCCGAAAAGCTGCGCCGAATATGTCCCAAAGGCTTCAGCGAGAACGCTAAAGCAGGGTTCGGAGCAACCCCTCGGGAACCGGCTCGTAATGACGGAACTCCATAGTGTAGGAGGCCCGCCCCTGGGTTATGGAGCGCAGGGCCGTGGTGTAGGAGAACGTCTCTCCCAGCGGCACCAGCGCACGCACGGTCTGTATGCCTTCCTGTCCTTCAATGGTGCGAATCTGGGCGCGACGTGTTCCCAGGTCGCCAATAACGTCGCTGAGGAACTCGCCGGGCGTCACCACTTCCAGGTCGGCAATAGGTTCCAGCAGGATGGGGCCCGCTTTGCTGACCCCTTCCCGGATACCCATCATTCCGGCGCTTCGGAAAGCCATCTCCGACGAATCAACAGTATGATAACTGCCGTCCACCAGAGTAACTTTCAAATCTACCAGAGGATAACCGCCCAGCGGCCCGTTGTCCAGTGCTTCCCGCACGCCTCTTTCCACAGCCGGGATGTATTCGCGGGGAATAACCCCTCCTGCGATGCCGTTGACGAACTGTATCCCCTCTCCCTGGTCCAACGGTTCCAAGTCCAGCACGACGTGGCCGTACTGCCCGTGCCCACCCGTCTGCCGGACGAACCTGGCATCGGAGCGGTAGGGACGAGTCAGAGTCTCCCGGTAGGAAACTCGCGGCCGGCCCACCTGGGCCTCGACGCTGAACTCCCGTCGCATCCGGTCCACCAGCACTTCCAAGTGCAACTCACCCATGCCCGACATAACCGTCTGGCCGGTTTCCTCGTTGAAGCGAACCACGAAAGTGGGATCTTCGTCGGACAGCTTGCGGAGGGCGTCGCTCAGCCGGTCCTGGTC
>VXOI01000160.1 GCA_009840175.1 Chloroflexota bacterium
GGGCGGCATTGATGCGCTGTCCCAGCACAAGGGCGGCGTCGGTCTGAGTCCTCAGCGCTTCCAGGAAGTCGCGAGGGTTGATGATTTTGTATCTGGCGTAAACGTCAATGTCCAGTGGGTTCAGGTCCCTGTCTATGAAACTTCCGGGAGGCGCGTCCACGCGCAGCACCCTCCGGTCGAAAGTTATAACCCGGTCTACGCCGAAGGGGGCCTTGATGTACAGCCCGGGCGATGTCTGGATGGCGCGCACGTTTCCGAACCGGGTCACCACCGCCTGCTCGGTTTCGTCCACCACGTAGAGCGCGGTGTACAGCGTTATTATCGCCACCAGGACAACAATGCCCGCGATTACCAGCTTTCCCATGGAAACCCCTTATTTGTTTCCTTACTATTGCCGTTTGGTCTTCAGGAGAAGATGCGCCGTAGATTATGGGCTGGGACTGGGGCCGACCGGCACCGGCACCACGCCTTCCTGTCCGCCAATGAGCAGCACCGGCTCGGTTCCTTCGGGAACCAGTATCTTGTTGACTGCGGGCAGGATTTCTTCCATTGCTTCCAGGTAGAGACGCTCCTGGGTCACCTGACTGGTGTAAGGAATGGTCAGCGTCTCGCGGTTGAGGTATTGAACTGTGAAGGATGCGCCCGGCTCAAGTTCTTCCCCTTCCTGCACCGCAAGGGTGAGGATGTTGGTGCGGGAGTTGAATCCCGAAACGGACAGGTCAACACCGGGCCTTGCTCCCCCGTCGGGCCCATCCACCACGGAGATGTCGGCAGCGGTGACCCCGGTCTTGAGGTCGTTGTCGCCGTCCGCATTGTCCAGGTCCAGGGCCAAGTTGCTGAGCCTGAGATTGAGGGATCCCGATGTTGCAAACTGGGGAACGGTCAAATCTTCGTTACCCAGGTACGCCACGGAAAAATCGAAACCGCTGCCCGGGCTTCCGCTGGCTCCGTCCACCAGCACGCTGAAGCCGCAGAGCTGGGTGGCCGAGGCGGATGATTCGACCTCCCGCGCCGTAAAGCCGCAGTCCGGCGCGCCTTGAACCGAGAGGTTCGATACGAACAGGCCGGCCCCGTCTACTACCGAAACATCCTCAATCCCGATTCCGGTAGCGGGGTTGCCGTCCTGATCTGAACCGTCAGTATCTTGCAAGGTATTGGTGAGTCTTATGGAGCGGTCGGAATACTGACCCAGGATGGAAAGGAACTGGTCAGCTTCACCCCGCGCCCTCTGGATACGGGCTTGCTTGAAGGCCTGGGCCGGCTGGATTATCTGCTCGGCGCGGCCTCTGGCTTCGGGGATGACCTGATTCTCATAAGCCTGCGCCTGGTTGGTGGCGGTCACCTTGTCCTGCCGCGCTTGCAGCACGTCGTTGAAGGCGGCGCGCACGTCTTCCGGCGCTTCCACCTTCTGCAACTCCACGCTGATCACGTTAATGCCAGTGTGATAGCTGTCGAGGATTTCCTGCAATCTCTGTGTGGTGGAGTCTTGCAGCTCGATGCGGTCTTCGGCCAGAACCTCGACGATAGAACTCTGCCCGACCACCAGGCGCAGCGCCGCTTCGGTGGCGTCTTTCAGCGTGCGTCCGTCGGGGTGGCCTACCGGGATGTCGCGGTGCGCTCCGTCATTCTCCCCAGGGTCGTCCACCCGGAACAGGAAATCATTGAGGTTCTTGATGTTGTACTGGACTACCATCTGGACGTCTATGATGTTCAGGTCTCCGCTGATCATCTGCGCTTCCACGGGCACCGGCGCGATGGCCCCTGCCTCGCCGCTGCGGAAGCCCAGCTCCATCCGGCGCGTCTCCACGGTTTGAACCACGTCCCGCCTTCCCACGGGCGACGGCCACCACCAATGCAAACCAGTTTCGGTCACCGGGGTTGCCTGCGCCGCGCCGAACAGCCGCAACGCCGCCTGCTCACCGGGGCTGATGGTGTAGATGCCTGTGGCGGCCCAGATGATGACAATGAGAGCGATGATGAGGACGACGGCCAAGCCGACGCCGCCGCCGCCCAGGCGTTGAGCTATGCGGCCCACCGTATCTCGGGCGCCGCCCATCATCTGGTCGAAGTTCATCTCGGGCTGTCTGGGGGGTTGCCCTCCGGGTTGGTACATGCTAGACAATTCCTCGCTGCGCCGGTTACCCCGGCGATTGGCCTAACCAAGATAATAACACTGCTGTCAGCATACGGCTATAATCCCTGCCCGGATTCAGCCGTAAACACCGCCCCGGCGATATAATATCCGTAGCGTGAATTACCCATATCAAGCAGGACGGTAACAGGAATGACGACCCCTTCCGCAAGCTCAGGGCAGGTTCTGGCCGGTCTCCAGGTAACGCCCAGCGAAGACATGACCCGCATCCGGGCGGTGTGCGAACACCAGAGAGGGCTGATATACGTGGTGCCCGCGGAGCGGAGTTGGGTCTGCTCTCCAGAGTCCATGCCGGCCCACGCGCTGGCGGGCTTCTTCCGGGAGCTGGTGGCTCTAAAGGACCCGGGCGTGGAGGCCCTGATGAAAGATTGGGGCCTGTACTACCGCCAGCTTCCCGCGCCACCTGAAGAGGAAGCGGCGGAATAGCAGGAAAACAGGGGCAGGTATCCTTACCTGCCCCTGCAACGGTTTCAGACTTCCTTAGAGTCACTACCGGGGTTAAGCTTCGGGCTCGCTGGTTGACGGCAGCGTGGGCGCCGGCCGCGGCTGGATTGTCGGCTGGGGGTGCGGCGCGGTGTAGGGCGGCGGACCCGGTGGTACTGCCGGAATGCCTTCCGGCGCGCTTCCGGGCTGGTCTTCGTTGAACAGGTGGTTCAGCGCCTCTCCCGACACTGTTTCGTGCTCGATCAGGTACTCGGCCAGCCGCACCAGCTTGGGCTTGTGGGTAATCAGAATCTCGTTGGCGTTTTCATAGGCGCGGTTGATGAGCATTTTCACTTCATCGTCAATCTCTTCCGCCACCTTGTCGCCGTAGTCTCGCTCCTCGCTGATTTCCCTGCCGAGGAATACCATCTCTTCCCGCTTGCCGAAGGTGCGGGGGCCGAGAGAGCGGCTCATTCCGTAGCGTTTGATCATGCCCAAGGCTATCTTGGTGGCCCGCTCGATGTCGTTGCTGGCCCCGGTGGTCACCTCGTCGAATATCTGCTCCTCGGCGACGCGCCCTCCCATGGTGACGGCCATCATGTCGCTGAACTGGTTCTTGGTCCACAGATAGCGGTCTTCTTCGGGAAGCAGCGAGGTATGCCCGCCCATGGACCCGCGGGATACTATGGAAATCTTGTGCACCCTGTCAGCGTGGGGCAATGCCCAGGCCACCAGAGCGTGTCCCGCTTCGTGGTAGGCCGTCATCTCCTTTTCGCGCCGGCTGATGAGGCGGCTCTTGCGTTCGGGGCCCGCAATGATGCGGTCTACGGCTTCCTCAAACTCCGACATGAATATGGACTTCTTGTTCTGCCGCGCCGCGAGGATGGCAGCTTCGTTGACCAGGTTGGACAAGTCGGCCCCACTGAACCCCGGAGTTTCCTTAGCCACGGTGTCCAGCGCGACCTCCGGGGCTAGGGGCTTGCCCGAGGCGTGTACCCGCAGAATGGCGCTGCGTCCTGCCAGGTCGGGCAGGTCTAGCGTGACTCGACGGTCGAAGCGTCCCGGGCGCAGCAGCGCCGGGTCGAGAATGTCGGGCCGGTTGGTTGCCGCCACGACGATTATGTTGGTGTTGGTCTCGAAGCCGTCCATTTCCACCAGAATCTGGTTCAGTGTCTGCTCGCGCTCGTCGTGTCCGCCACCCAGCCCGGCGCCGCGATGCCGACCCACGGCGTCAATTTCATCCACGAAGACGATACAGGGGGCATTGCGCTTGGCCTGCTCGAACAGGTCGCGCACCCTGGCCGCGCCGACGCCGACAAACATCTCCACGAACTCTGAGCCGCTGATGTGAAAGAAGGGCACTCCTGCTTCCCCGGCCACGGCCCTGGCCAGCAGTGTCTTGCCGGTTCCTGGCGGCCCCACCAGCAACACGCCCTTGGGGATGCGCGCGCCCAAGGACAGGAAGCGCTCCGGGAACTTGAGGAACTCGACGATTTCCTGAAGCTCGACCTTTGCTTCCTCCACTCCAGCCACGTCGGCGAAGGTGACCGTGGGGCGGTTGAAGGGCATCATCCGAGCGCGGCTGCGGCCAAAGCTGAGGGTCTGATTGTTGCTGCCCTGGGCCTGCCTCATCATGAACAAAATGAGGCCGCCGAAGAAGATTAACGGCAGGAAGTTGAGCAGCAGTCCGAAGAAGCTGGACAGGCCGCTGGAGCCTTTGGGATAGATGGCTACACCGGACGGGGACCCCACTTCAACCCCGCTTTCCAACAGGAGCGACGTGATGCTGTCACCCTTCTCCAGCTTGCTTTCAAAGGGGTCGACGTCTCCCTTGGGGTACACGGTGAGATTGTCGCCACTCACCTCGATTTCGGAGAGCTGGTTGTTCTTGGCCATGGCGATGACTTCGCTGATTGGCCGCTCTTCGTTGCCGCCAAAGCTGGGCAACAAGGTGTAGAAAATGACAATTACACCGATGATTATCATCAAGTACACGAAGCTGTTGCGCAGCCACCTGTTATTGCCCATAAATTCCCCTTGCTGGCCGGTCGCAGTTGTCCCGGCCGATACCGGCATTGTGGGATGACTTTATATTATCCAAGCCGCCCGGAAATTGCAAAACCAACCGACGACAAGGCCGACAGAGGCTTTCTTTAGAGTCGCTGGCGCTGCGCCTGTCATTCCAAGCACAGCGAAGAATCTCATCTGAGCGCAAAGGGCCTTTGATTTGCTCACCGGGCCGGTAAGAGACATTGAAAGGCCATGCCCGGCGGGTTCGGGGCTGTGGAGAAATCCGCTGTTGCGGTAAAATGGGGGCGTTCTCATATCCTGGCTAGATCTGAAAATCCACTCAAAAGCGTTAGGGGGCTTGGCATGGCGGATTACGCTCATCCTGATTCTCTGGTCAGCACCGAATGGGTGGCGGAGCACGGCGGCGACGCCAACGTCCGCTTGGTGGAGGTGGACGTTGACACCTCAGCCTATGAGCAGGGACATATAGCGGGAGCAGTAGGCTGGAACTGGCAGTCGCAGTTGCAGCAGCCGGTGCAACGCGATCTGGCGACAAAGGAAGAAATAGAGCAGCTCCTGGGCGGCTCTGGTATAGGCAACGACACGACGGTCATCCTCTACGGAGACAACAACAACTGGTTCGCGGCATGGGCCTTCTGGCAGTTGAAGTACTACGGCCACGGCGACGTTCGCCTGATGAATGGCGGACGGGTCAAGTGGGAGGCAGAGGGACGGCCAATGACCACCGAGTCGCCTTCTGTTTCCGCTGTGTCCTATACTGCCTCGGAAGGCGACCAGAGCATTCGCGCCTACCGCGACCAGGTGCTTTCCCTGGTCAACGCCGGCAGTATCTCCCTGGTGGACGTCCGCTCGCCCGCCGAATTCAGCGGGGAACTTCTGGCCCCTCCGGCTGCTCCCCAGGAAGGTTCCCAGCGCGGAGGGCATATCCCCGGCGCGTCGAACATTCCCTGGGGTCAGGCGGTTGCGGAAGACGGCACTTTCAAGTCGGCAGACGATCTTCGCGCACTGTACGGCGGTCAGGGCATTGACGGCAGCCGGGAGACCATCGCCTACTGCCGTATTGGCGAGCGATCCTCGCACACCTGGTTTGTGCTGACCCAGCTCCTCGGCTTCGAGGATGTTCGCAACTATGACGGTTCCTGGACCGAGTGGGGCAGCATCGTCGGCGCGCCAATAGAGAGGTAGCCGGCACTCCTGGATACGATTCCTGCTCAGAGGCAAGGGCGGTCTTGCTGACCGCCCTGCTTCATTTCAGCCGGTATGCACACTGGATTCCGGCGCCTGATTCAGCCGATTTCTGTATATTGCAAGCCTGTATTTAGAGAATGGCGATTATTTCCGTTATGGATATTATAATGTACCCCTTTATGTAACACCTGGTTAAAAAATTGGATATTTCCGTGTAACACATTGGAAATACGCTTGAAACATCGGAGGCATAGATTCTAAGGTGGAATAATCCCAACAGCCCTTTATTGGGCAAAGTAAGGAGGACAGCGATGCTGGCCGTGGTGGTTCCACAATCGAGAAATGCGGCGTTGTTGCGGCGATTCCTGCCCTACGTCATAGCCGGGCTGTTTGCTGCGGCGATAATGGCGGGGTATAACTTCGCCTTCGCCCAGGAAGCCGACCCGGATGCGAATGCGACGGACATCGGCAACCTGACTACCATGATCGCGGCATTCCTGGTCTTCTTCATGCAGGCCGGATTCGCCTTCCTGGGAGCCGGACTGATCCGCTCAAAGAACGTCACCAATTACATGACCAAGAGCTTTATGGACTTCGCCATCGCGTCGCTGTCCTTCTGGGCTTTTGGCTTCGCCATAATGATGGGAACCAGCGCCGCGGGAATCGCAGGCACTGACAACTTCTTCTTGGTAGATGCTGGCGACGATTGGAGTGTGTACGTAAGTTGGATGTTCCAGATGGTGTTCGCTGGTACCGCTGCTACCATCGTGGCGGGCGCCGTTGCCGAGCGCACCAAGACGCAGGCTTACCTGGCATACAGCTTCATTATTGGCGCAATCATTTACCCGCTTTACGGTCACTGGGCTTGGAATGATGATGGCTGGCTGGGCGCTCTCGGCAACATCGGACTCCCCGGAGCGGCGGACTACGCCGGTTCCGGTGTGGTTCACGCGGTGGGCGGCTTCATCGCCCTGGCAGGGGCGGTCGTGGTCGGGCCTCGCATCGGGAAATTCAACTCCGACGGCACGGCCAACCAACTACCGATACACAGTGTGCCTTTCGTGATTATCGGGACCTTCATCCTGTTCTTCGGATGGTTCGGGTTCAACATCGGGAGCGGCTCTTCCATCGGCCTGAACGCAATCAACACCCTGCTGGCGGGCGCCACTGGTGCGGTCGTGGCGCTGTATATTACGATTATCCGAACCGGACAGGCCGACATCCTGATGGCATGTAACGGCGCGCTGGCAGGACTGGTGGGCATCACTGCGCCGGTCTCTTACGTTGACCCATGGGCGGCAGTAGTCATCGGCGCGATAGCCGCACCGATAATGATGGGTTCGGTCTGGGCCATCGAGAACATCCTAAAAATTGACGACCCGGTGAGCGCCATCTCAGTACATGGCACTTGCGGGCTGTGGGGCCTCCTGGCTATCGGAATCTTCGCCAACGGCAACAACGACGTGAACGGCCTGGTGGGCGGCGAAGGCCTGCAAATCGTCTCGCAGCTCATCAGCATGGGCGTGGTGCTGGCTTGGGCGCTGGTAACCGGATTCGCCATGTTCCTGCTGCTGAAGTTCACCATGGGCGTCCGCGCCTCTCGCGAGGAAGAGGAGCAGGGCATGGATCTGGCCGAACATGACCAGCCGGCCTACGACTACCTGAGCAGCCCTCAATAACCCCTGTGATCCAAGGGTAGGCCGCGCCAGTATGACGCTGGACAGAAAACGGGCCGGGGACCAGTCCCCGGCCCGTTTCCTTTGGCGTGTAACAGATTGTTTATACCTCCGTAACAGACAGTTTACGAAGGCGAAAATGATGCGTAACAACTCGCCGCGAAAATAGGCTCATAAAGTTTCGTTGCACGTTTCTGGAGGTAAGAAGAATGTTGGCACTGGCTGCTGCGGGCGCGTTTCTCGGACTGTTCACCCTGTGGGTCGTTTTGCCGAGGAAGTTCGCCCAGCGCAACGGCAAGTAGGTCTACGGCCCCTGGACGATATTTCCGGTGGTTACTGACGCTTCTCTCCTGTCGCCCTGTGCCGGTATGACGCTCCCGGCATGGGGCGACTTCTTTGCGGCTATGGAGCATAGTGCGATGCCGGACGGCGAAGCGAGCCGGGAAGGGAATCTGCGTGTAACAAAGATTTTACATCTGCGTAAACGTGACGTAACAACTTGGCCGGATACTATGGGCACAACGATTTCGGAGGACGCCAACCAATGATAGCCATCGCCGCCGCCGGAGCTTTCGCAGGACTCTTCGCCCTCTGGGTCGTTCTTCCCCGGGTTTTCCTCCGCAAGAAGTAAATCATATTGATTGAAGGCGTGCCCTCAGTGGGCACCGGCACAACGGAGCATCTTACTCCACGCCTCAGCAACGGCAGAGGTGTGGAGTTTTCTTTTCTCATGCAACAAATTTTTAACATTTGCGTAAACGGGCCGTAACAACTTGGTACAATACTTTCCAGACTACAAAGTTGGAGGGTGTTCAGAATGCTTGCCATTGCTGCGGCCGGGGCATTTGTCGGACTGTTCGCGCTCTGGGTGATTCTTCCGCGCAAGTTCCTCCGCGATAAACAGGGCAAGCAGAGTCGGAGCCGCCGTTACGCTCAGAGCCAGGACTCTCCCGAAAACTCAACCTCCTGTACTTCAAGCAGCGCCTGATGCCGAAAACCCGCGCTCCCCGGTGTAACAAACATTTAACATCTACGTAAACGCCATGTAACAATCTGGGCCGATACTATAGCCATATCGAATTCGGAGGACGCCCAGAATGATCGCCATCGCCGCTGCCGGAGCCTTCATCGGACTCTTTGCTCTCTGGGTGGTTCTCCCCAAGAAACTCCTCCGCAAATAATTTCCGCAGGTCATTGCTACGGCAACCTGTGATCTACGAACTCTCTGGTCCATGTTTGTAGCGAGACTGCGAGCATGGACTAAATTTTTTACCAGTACAGAAAATGGACCGGCGCCCCAGCCTGACCCATCAGCGGGATGTGACTCCAAAAAAGTAGGCGGGTTCGGTTATAATCTTAGGAAAATCTTGTAGGCGAGGTTTGACCTATGAGTTACAAGGCGGAATACATCTGGATTGACGGGCAACAGCCCACGGCCAAGCTGCGTTCCAAGGGCAAGATTGTTCCCGACGGGGAATATCCCCCGGTTTGGGGCTTTGACGGCTCCAGCACCAACCAGGCCCCCGGCGAAAACTCGGACTGCGTGCTCAACCCGGTGTTGATGGTCCCGGACCCGGTACGGGGCGGCGACAACAAGCTGGTGATGTGCGAAGTTCTGCTCACAGACATGACGCCCCACCCCTCCAACACCCGGGCTGGCTGCGCCGCCGCTGCGGAACAGTACGCGGACCTGGACTGGTGGTTCGGGATTGAGCAGGAGTACACCTTCTTCGACGGCATCAAGCCCCTGGGCTGGCCGGACAACGGTTTCCCCGCACCCCAGGGCGGCTACTACTGCGGTGTCGGTTCCGACGAGGTTTTCGGCAGGCCAGTGGTGGAACAGCACATGGACGCTTGTATGTATGCCGGACTGGCAATCGCCGGTATTAACGGGGAGGTTATGCCGGCGCAGTGGGAGTTCCAAATCGGCCCCATCGGCGCGCCCACCGTTGGCGACCACCTGTGGCTGGCCCGCTGGCTTCTCTATCGCATCGGTGAGGATGTTGAGACCGTAGACGGGCGCAAAGGCATCAGCGCCACCCTCGACCCCAAGCCGGTGAAGGGAGACTGGAACGGCGCCGGGGCGCATACCAACTTCTCCACCAACCGGATGCGGGAGAACCTCGACGCCTGTTTCGCGGCGGCAGAGGCTCTGAAGGGACGCCACGACCTGCACATTGCCAACTACGGCCACAGGATTGAAGAGCGGTTGACCGGCCTGCACGAGACCTGCTCTTACCGCGAGTTCCGCTACGGCGTATCCGACCGCGGCGCTTCGGTACGGATTCCGTGGCAGGTCGCCCGGGATGGCAAGGGCTACATTGAAGACCGTCGGCCCAACGCCAACTGCGACCCCTACACTGTGACCAGGTTGATCATGGAAACCGTGGGAGCCGCAGCCACCGCTTAGAGGCCGTCTGAGCGCCTTGCGATTGGTTCGGAAAACTTCCGAGCTAGTCGGGGGTAACGGAAAGCCGAATGTGAAAGCGCCGCATCCGACGATGCGGCGCTTTGGTTGTTCCGCTTCTCGCAAAACTCTGAGGATGCCCTACGAGAACTGGACAGGAATCCCCAGTCTCATGGACTCATAGACCGCCTGTACCAAGGCCACGTCCCGCGATCCTTCTTCTCCGGTCATCGCTGGCTTACCTCCCTGCTGGATGCACTCGCGAAACTCCCGGACCATTCCTGCCAGGCCCGCGCGGTCGGATCCCAACATCTTCCTGTGACGCCCTGCCTCGTTGATAGTGTCTATCCAGTCGCCCCCCAGCTCGAAGGACAGACTTGCCTTTGACCCTGACACCGTCACCCATGGACGGTCACTGTGGGGGCCAGCGCTCCAAGTATGGTTGATGACCCCAACCAACCCGCCCGGGAATCGGAGCATGGCAAATACGCCGTCCTCCGCTGCCATGCCGGGTTGAGCGGATGGCACCTCGGCGGCATACACCTCCGAAGGGTCGCCCGCAAGGTAAGCCAGGAGGCTTGCCTTGTGGATGCCTCCATCTATGAGCACCCCACCGCCGTTCTGTTCCGCGTCGTTGCGCCATTCCGTGGGCTGGAAGGGAAAATCTTCCTGCAACTGCACCAGCCGCAGGGTTCCTACGGCGCCGCCGTCCACCAGTTCTTTCGCGGCCAGCACCGGCGGCATGAAGCGATAGTTCTCCGCCGCCATCAGGGTGACGCCAGCGTCGGCAGCCACGGAGACGATGGCGTTCGCTTCCGCGGCTGTGCGGGCCAGGGGTTTCTCCAGCAGAATGTGTTTGTCCGCGCCTGCGGCCAGGCGGGCGTGTTCGAGGTGCAGGTGGTGCGGAGTGCAGATGTAGACGGCGTCCACCCGGCCGTCGGCAACCGCGCTTTCGTATGACCCGAAGCTCCCTGCGCCCCGGTATTCGGTTGCGAACGTGGCGGCCTTACCCCCGTCGCGACTGGCGAAGTAGAGGTCAATGTCCATCAATTCGCCCTGTATCTCTGTGGCGAATGTCCGGGCGAATGCCCCGCAGCCGATAACGCATAGCCCAAATTTCATCTTGGCTACCCCTTTGACTCCGAACTTGGAGGCCCTATTCCACTGATTTCAGTCCTATGGTGTACTGGGTTGGCATCCGCGTGGACGAAGCCATGGACTGCACCGCCGCCACAACCCGCCGGAGCCCCGGCGCGGGATCCAACGCCATCTCGCCCCGGTTGGCGGAGTCCAGTTCCAGTTGCAGGACGCGATTGTCGGCGTCGTCCCGCCCTTCGTAAATTACCTGTACGACGAAATTCTGACGCACCAGGTTGTTGGTCCAGGAGAATCCCCTGGGCTGCCACTCCACCACTTCCTCCTCCCCTGACAGACCGGAGACGGACAGCCCGCGCAGGCATAGGCCGTGGTCGTAAAGCGAGGCGTCAGTGATGTACTGGAAGCGAATCAGTATTTCAGTTCCGGCCCACTGGTCCAGCGATACGGACTCTCGCAGCCACCCGTCGCTGCTGCCGGTGTAACCGGGGCCGAAGGCGCTGGATAGCGGATTGCCGCTGCTGGTATAGGCGGTCTCGAGAATCTGCCAGGTTTGTCCGTTGTCAGTGGACACCTCCAGATAGGCATAGTCCCAGTCCTCTTCAATGGCATACCAGACCTGATAGTCCAGCGTGGCCTTGTCAACCGCCCGCAGGTCTGCGCGGGCGGAGAGGGTAGAATCTATGTCGTCGCCATTGTTGCTCCACCAGCAGCCGCTTCCCACGTCCACCGGCAACAATGGCGCCGCTTCATCTCCCTCGAAAGACAGCGTTGAGGGGCCATCCGGCAGTTCCAGACGGACGTATTCCGTGGAGAACTGGGGAATCGAAGACTTCAATTCTTCGCCGTCATCCAGCCCTCGGTATACCGGAACCGAAACGTCCAGGTCGCGGTAACCGTAGCGTCCGGTGCCTTCATCCAGCAGGTTGGCTATGGCCCAGTCCCGGAAGACATCGGTAAACTGCACGTCATAGCCGAGGGATTCCAGGTAGGCATCAACTCCGTCCGCGCCGTCGGCCTGCTGGGAAAGCAGGGGACGGAGGTCTGTGCGCCCCCCGTATTGCCCGGTCATGTAGTGCATGAAGAGATAGGCCGCGCCATAGTTCTCCGCGCCGCCCACGTCTCCGGCAGGCCATACTGTGAGCGATGTTGGCCCGGCTCGACGAAAAGCAAGCCCGCTTGTTTCCGGGTATCCCGCCACGTTTACTGCCAGCTCCGACAGACCCTCATTGACCCACGTCGTTTCCGAAGGATCGGCGTTCCAGTGGATCGCGTGTTGCAGTTCGTGGGCCAGCACCAGGTCGTAGATCTGCGAACCGGGATGGAAGGCCCGTACGTTGATGTAGATAGCCTCTATCTCGTTGCTCACTGGACGAATTTCCTTCGGGTATTCGTCGGCGGGGCTGTAATAGCCGCCGACCAGTTTCAGGGATGCGTTCAGGACGTAGAGGTGGGGATCGCCATCTACGCCCGGCTTCCATTCGGCTCCGAAAACCTTGGTAACCGAAGGGTATATCGTGTCCTCGAACTCTGCGGCCGACTTCTCGATTCCCTTCATATCGATCTCCAGCCCGTCCTCCAAAAACCAGTAGGCATTGGGCGTTACCAGACGCAGCTCGAATTCGCTGCTGTATCGCTCCATTTCCTGCAAGTCCACCAACTGGAAAGATTGCCGGTGCCCCACGGCGAGAGCCGGAACCGGAGCGCCCTCAATACGGCCAACTTCGCCCACGCCGGGAATGAGTTCCCGCGCCAAGCGGTACAGGTCGCGTTCCGGCGGCGTAGGAAAGCCCTCCGCAGGAGCCGGGGAAACACTGTCAGCCTCCACCGCAGGTGTAGGGGAGATGGTGGGTAACGCAATGGTGGGTGGAATTATGGGCGAGGTTGCGGTCGGCGTGGAAGTAGCGTCGGGCGACGGTCGAGGCGTCGCTTCGTTGCCGCACCCGAGTATCAATGCCGCAAAAACAATGCTGATTGCCAGCAGGACGGTTGCTTTCATCATCCAGTGATTCGCTGCCGGGACTGGTTATTGATCATCGGACTTACTTTTATTTGCTTGACGCGCCTCTATAATCCTAACATTCGGGCCGATGATGAATGTCCACGCTGGGGGCTTGCGGGAATGTCTTACGATGTGAACCGGTTGCGGGGAACTCACCCCCCGGCTTGCACTTGCGTTGAATGTACCCAGCGACGGAACCGCCGGGGCAGAAGTGGCGGGGGGAGTCCCGGAGGTGGAGGAGGGCCCAGCGGGAAGCGCTTCGGCTGCCTGCCCTTGCTGGTGGCCCTGTCGGTTCTGGCTGCGGCTGTATTGATGATGGTGGCAGCGTTATGACGCTTGGGGCGGCTGCTCTTCCGCTTGCTTCGAGGGGTCTTGGTTGAACCGATTCATGGCGGTGTCTATGTTCTCTTCCAGCACACAGCGAACGGCGGCGGCAGCCCGCTCCACGGCCCCGGCGATTGCATCCGCTTCTTCATCCTGGAACTTGCCCAGCACGTATTCGTGGGCCAGGACTCCCGGCGGCGGAGCGCCGATGCCGATGCGCAGCCGGGGAAACCCGGTTCCTCCCACCGCCCGGATGATGGAGCGGATGCCATTGTGCCCCGCGTCGCTCCCGGCGGCTCGTAGGCGGATGCGTCCCGGCAGCAGGGCCATTTCGTCGTAGATTACCAGCAGGTTCGACGACCCGCCGCCGAACCGGGCCAGCAGGTATTCAATAGCTTCGCCGCTGTTGTTCATGAAGGTGCGAGGTTTGGCCAGTGCCACCCGGCGACCGGCGAAGTACCCGGCTCCCAGCACGGCCTTGGGGCGGCGCTCGTTCACCGGGACTCCAATCTGGTTGGCCAGCAGGTCCAGTACCTGCCAGCCGATGTTGTGGCGGGTGTCGGCGTAGCGGGGTCCGGGGTTGCCCAGCCCGACGATGATGGCGGTGTCACTCAAGGTTGCCCTGCCATCCTTCGGACAGAGCGTCTGCCGGGGATTCCAGCACACGCAGGAAAGCGTCTTCGTCCAGGATCGGGATGCCCAGCTTCTCTGCGGTGGCTACTTTCGACCCCGGAGACTCCCCGACCACAACGTAGCTGGTTTTCTTGGTCACCGAAGAGGTGACTTTACCGCCCAGCTCCTTGATTTTTGCCTCTGCATCCTTGCGGGAAAAAGCCGAAAGGGTGCCGGTGACCACGAAGGTCAGTCCTCCGAACGGCGAGCCCTCCGACGGGACGGCAGCGATGGCGATGGGTAGGGAGTCCTGTTTCAGCTTGACGCCGGCAGTGAGCAACTTTTCGACCACCTCCTGATTTTCCGGGGCCTGGAACCACGCGATGATGCTTTCGGCAATCTTCGGCCCGATGCCCTCGATGGCGGTCAGGTCTTCTTCAGTGGCATTGGCCAGGTCCCTTATGCCGAGGTAGTTCTGCGCCAGGAGGTCAGCAACTTCCGCCCCGACGTGGGTCATGCCTAGGGCGAAGAGCATCCGGGGCAGCGGACGGCTCTTGCTGGCTTCGATGTTGGCGAGGATACGTGTCGCCAGCTTATCGCCCATACGGTCCAGTTCCAGCAGCTTGTCCTTTTCCAACCCGTACAGACCAGCCACGTCGGACACCATGCCCTTTTCGATGAGAATGCTGCACCAGCGCTCCCCCAGCCCGTCAATGTCGGCGGCGTTCTTTCCGACAAAGTGCTTCAGCAGTTCGAAGAACTGTGCCGGGCAGGCTGGATTGGGGCAGCGGTGCATTGCGTCGTCTTCGGCCTTCACCACCGGCGTGTCGCATTCCGGGCAGCGCTCCGGCATCCGGAACACCTGCTCCTGCCCGGTGCGCTGGGCCAGCACCGGCCCGACCACCTGGGGAATCACGTCGCCTGCCCGCTCTATGATTACCGTGTCGCCGACGCGGATGTCCTTGCGGTTTATATCTTCCTCGTTGTGCAGCGAGGCGTGTTGCACTGTCGCGCCACTGACAACGACCGGCTCCAGCACGGCGTAGGGGTTCAGGCTGCCGGTGCGGCCCACGTTGATGCCGATGTACTTCAGCTTGGTCGTGGCCTGTTCCGCCGGGAACTTGTAGGCGATGGCCCAGCGCGGCTCGCGCCCCACGACGCCCAGACGTTCCTGCAATTCCAGCGGTGACACCTTCACCACCACGCCGTCGGCTTCGTACGGGAGGTCATGGCGGCGTTCCAGCCAGTACCGGTAGTAGTCCTCTACCTCCTCAAGCGTATGACGGAGCTTGTTGTTGGGATTGATGCGAAAGCCAACATCTCCCAGCCATTCCAGTGCGTTCCAGTGGCTGGAAATATGTTCCGTCCCTTCGCTGCTGTTCAGGGAATAGACCCAGATTTGCATATTGCGGGCGGCGGTTACCTTCGGGTCCAGTTGCCGGATAGTGCCAGCTCCGGTGTTGCGGGGGTTGGCATACAACTGCTCGCCACGCTCTTCCCGTCCCTTGTTCAGACGATGGAACTCGTCAACCGGCAGGTAAACCTCACCTCGCACTTCGAGGCGTGAAGGAGCCTCCCCTCGCAGCGACAGCGGGATGGTGCGGATGGTGCGCAGGTTGCGGGTTACGTCTTCGCCCGTGGTGCCATTCCCTCTGGTTGCGCCCTGGACGAGCACGCCGTCTTCGTAGGTGAGGTTGACGGCTAGGCCGTCTATCTTCAGCTCGCACACCATGTCGAAAGCATCGCCGTCCAGCAGCCCCGAGATGCGCCTGTGCCAGGCAGCCAGTTCGGCGAAGTCGAAGGCATTTCCCAGGCTGAGCATCGGGCGCGAATGCTCGACCTCGGCGAAGGCTGACGACGGCTCTCCACCGACTCGCTGTGTCGGCGAATCGCCGGTGAGCAGCTCCGGGTGTTCCGTCTCGATCTCCCGCAGTTCGCGCAGCAGGAGGTCATACTGCCCGTCGCTGATTACCGGGTCGTCCAGCGTATAGTAGCGATGATTGTGGTAATTGAGTTCGCGCCGCAACTCCTCGGCGCGCTGTGCGGGGCTGGCGTCGGCCATACCGGCAATCTCCGGCCATTGGGATTGCATCAATTATAGTGGAGCGACTCTGCGCCTTCCCGCCCGGCAATCGCGGATTAGCGAAAATTCCCGCATTTGTTCAGCCTTCGGGGCTGTCCGGGCGCGTTGGACAGGCACCGGAAAAAGGTCACCTAATCACTACAAAAAGCCTGCGACTGAAGTTCTCCTTTGCCACGGCCAATAGCGGGAGCAGGCTTCGGTTTGGGCAGCCGCCGCCGCTTACCCCGGTGGGCGCGGTAGGTGGCGGCTACCGTTTGAGCCAGCTTGGCTGGGTCATGCCTGGCAGTGGCCGATTCGTCTATTACGTCGGCTTCAACCAGAAGGGCGCTGTCGTCCCACGGCCGGCGGGCGCGGATAAAGTCCAGCCCGGCCGGAGTAGGGCCTGCGGGAATGCTTCCGTTGGCGATGACCGCGTGCACCGAATTATCTCCGGCGTAGCGGCGCACAACATCCAGGTGTTCCTGCACGGAATAGCCCTCGGTCTGGCGAGGCTCTTCAGCCACGTTGCAGATGTAAATCTTCAGCGCGCGCGAATGCTCTATGGCTTGGGCAATTCCGGGGATGAGCAGGTTGGGGACGATGCTGGTGTAGAGGCTTCCCGGCCCGATGACAACCAGGTCGGCCTCATCAAGCGCCGCCACTGCTTCAGGGTGCGCCGGAGGGTTCAGTGGGGAGAGCGCAAGCGCCTGCAATCTGGACGTGGCCGAGGCGACCATGGTCTCGCCGGTCAGGATTTCGCCTGTCTCTGTCCTGGCAACCAGGGTTACGTCCGTGGTGGTGGAGGGTATCACCCTTCCACGAATAGCCAACAGTTCCCCCGCGATTTCCACCGCGCGGTTGAAGTCGCCTCCAATGCCCGCCAGAGCCGCTATGAGCATATTGCCGAAGCTGTGTCCATTCAACTGGCCGTCGGACGAAAACCGGTAGTCCATCAACTGCTGCATTACGGCTTCCGAGTCAGCCAGCGCCACCAGGCAGTTGCGTATGTCGCCGGGCGGCTGAATGCCCAATTCGGAGCGCAGTCTGCCGGAACTCCCTCCGTCGTCGGCCATAGTTACGATGGCGGCAATATTATGGGAATAATGCTTGATCCCGCGAATCAGGCTGGGCAGCCCGGTGCCGCCGCCAATCACGGTGATACGCGGCCCGGACTCCAGCCCGCTGCGGCCATTCAGGGGAGGCATGTTCCACTGGCGATACCGGCCGCCCAGCAGCCGCAGCAGCGGAGTAAGTGGATTAGGGGGCGAGTTCATATCCAGCAAGACCGGGACGGAAGAAATGCCGTATCGGGGAGTCTCCTTCGAGTTCAGCGCCTTATTTTACCACTCAGTTGCCCATCAGGTTTCGGGCAATGGCGCTATATGGATGCCTCAGCGCAAGAGCTGAGAGCGACAACCGGCACCATCCCATACCTGGAAAAGCATCATCATCCTGCCGCTATCCTTCGTCCTTCGTCCGACGACTGTTGCAGCAGGTCGAGGAACCGATGGCGGTCTACGGCTGTGTCGAAGTCCGGCTGGGCCTCGCCTCCGTCCCTGATTGCGTCTCCGATAATCCGGTATAGCTGGGCCACATTGTAAGGCTCACCTGGCGGGACGCCTTGGGGCGCCGATGCCAGACGCGCCGGAACCTCCAGGGCCTGTAACGCTTGGCCCGCGCCCTGGGCTCCGTATAGCTGCACGTTGCCGTACTGCACCATTTCATCCGAGCGAGCCGACAGGGTACCCTCTGTACCGTAGACCTCCATGCGCCATCCGCTGCCGTTCCACGGGATGGTGGCGATGTGAGCAGAGGCCGCCGCTCCGTTTTCCAGAACCCCGCTGACTACCACGTTATCGGCAGCATCCACAGGGACAGCGCTGCCGTCTCCGTTCTTCCACTCACTTAGCTGGACGCTGACCTGTGCCGAAAGTTCCCGAAATTCCCCGATGCAGTAACAGAAGATGTCGAGGGAGTGGCCGGACGCAATGCTCAGCGTATTGGCTCCATTGGCGCGGTCCGCCATCCAGGCCCGGTCAATGCCTCGCCCCATCAGTCCGGGCAGAAACATGGTCATGTTGCAGGCCAGAATTTCGCCCACATAGCCCTCGGCCACCAGTTCTCGCAGGCGCAGGAGGGAGGGGCCGCCGCGGGCTTGTAGGCCAATCAGGGTGCGGACGCCCTTCTCACGGGCGAGCGTCGCCAATGCCGCCGATTCGTCGCTGTTGGCTCCCAGCGGCCATTCGCAGAAGACGTGCTTGCCAGCCTGCAGCCCAGCCGTGACCATGCCGTAATGGGCCGGAACGCTTACCGACACCACCACCACGTCAACGTCGGGGTGGTTAGCCATCTCGGCGTAGTCGTGAAAGGCGAGCTTTGCGCCGTAGAAAGCCTTGGATTCCTCAGCGGTTTCGGGTCTGGAGGTGCATACAGCCGTCAGCTCGAAATCCGGCATTCCCAGCAGTGCCGGCAGATGGGCTCGCTTGCTCCAGCCGTAGTTGGCGTTTGCCCCGATGATTCCCACGCGAATTTTGTCTGTCATGGCAACTACTCCTATGGGTTTATGCTCGGGCCGCCGGTGCGACGCGTGTGTGCCAGTCGGTGGCCTGCTCGTAGGCGTGGGCCGCTCTGAACAGTGTTTCCTCTGCGAAAGGCCGCGCTCCCAGTTGCAGGCCGATGGGCAGGCCGTCGCTGGTAAACCCGCCGGGTATGGAAATGGCTGGCAGTGCGGTGAGCGAATAGCATCCGGTGTACGCCCGGCGGAAGAAGAAACGCGCCCGCACGTCTTCCGCGCTCTCGAACCTCGCGGTCAGGGCTGTATGCAGCGGAGCCGGGTAGGGTGATGTGGGCGACACCAGCACGTCCACTTCGTCAAGGGCCGCCATGAACTGCCTGCGGAGCAACACCCTGGCCTTGGCGGCGCGATTGTATACCTTGAACGGCACCAGCGACGCCGACAGCAGGCGGGTGCGGCTGGCTTGGTCCAAATCGGCAGCCTGGGTTCGCAGAATCTCGTCCCTGGCTCCGGCCCCTTCCGTATCGGCAACGCCGACGAATATGGCCCCGGCCAGTTCCACCAGCGGTATGGATACCTCCCGAACCTCCGCGCCAAGCCCGCGCAGAACATTCAGCGACGTCTCCACGGCTGATCGTACCTCGGGGTGCATATCGGGGCTCTGGTGCAGTTCCCGTATGAGGCCCACACGCAGACCCTCCACACCGTCGCGCAGGGTGGCGGTATAGTCGGGAACCGGGCGGCGGCTGGTGTAGGGATCCCGTTCATCGTATCCGGCGATGACCCCCAGGACGATGGCGCAGTCCTCAACCGTCTTGGTCATGGGGGCGGCTGCGTCCATGAACCAGCACATATGCGTCATGCCGTAGCGGCTGACTCGCGTGAAAGTGGGGCGCAGTCCGACCACGCCGCAGTAGGCCGCCGGGCCGCGCCCCGACCCGCCGGTATCCTCTCCGATGGATGCGGCGCAGAGATGGGCCGACAGCGCCACGCCGGAGCCGCTGCTGGATTCGCCGGGTGTGCGGTCAAGGTCCCACGGATTGGCCGGAATGCCCCACGGCGGTTCCTGTGTGCCGCCCATTGCCAGCTCGCTGAGGTTCAGCTTTCCCAGCAGCGTGGCGCCCGCTTCTTTCAGGCGGCGCACTATGGTAGCGTCTTCGTTGGGGATGAAGTCGCGGTAGACCCGCGAACCGTTGGTGGTGAGTATTCCGTCGGTCCAGAACTGGTCCTTGATTGCCACCGGCACACCGCAAAGCGCGCCGGGGTCGCCACCGCCCGATAGCCGCCACTCGACCTGCCGGGCGGCATCCAGGGCCTCCTCGCGGGTTACTGTGATATACGCTGCCAAGCGGGGGTCCAGCCGGTCTATGCGGTCCAGGTATGCCTGCACAGCGGCCTCTGGCGTCAGTTCGCCCGCCCGCACAGCCTTAGCGGTTTCGGCTGCCGACAGGAAGGCAATTTCGTTGTTGTCCATCAGGTTGCCCTCTTGGTTGAATAGCGGGTTTCCTAACCCTCGTCAGGGAAGATGCTCACGGGCTGGATGTCTGAGAGGTCCAGGTCGCTGATCTTGTCCAACTCCAGCATCAGGCTGCCGAATCGGTTGGCTACCTCGGCCAGCTCGTCATCGGGGATGGAGATGCCCGAAAGACGTGCCAGTTCCAGCACCCGTTCTTCATCGGAGATTTGTGGTTCGGCCATTTGATGGCTCCTTTGCTTTCGCGTGTTCAGTGTCCGGGAAGACTCAATCCCGGATTTCACTGGCAATCGTAGGGTTACAGAACTGAGCCGTCAACGCCCAACAGGGCGCAGAGTGCTATACTGGCCCCAAACGGTCTCGCATTTGTCATTCGTTAGGAGGTGGCCTGATGAAATGGGCGTCGGCCATATCTGAACAGTCGAACCTGGATGGCGCCCTGTCCGAGTGCGCCGAGTTGATTCGCGGACAACTGGGAGAGCCACCCCAACTGGCGGTGGCTTTCGTGTCTCCCCACTTCCAGTCGGATTACACCCGCGTCGGCCCGCTGCTTAGTGAAACGCTGGGTGCGGAACACACTTTCGGATGTTCCGGTGGAGGCATTATTGGTGCGGGCCTGGAAGTGGAGCAGCGGCCGGCGCTGTCCGTAACCGCCGCCACGCTTCCCGGCGTGGATGTCGAGGCATTTCACCTGAGCGGAGACAACCTGCCGGATCTGGATGCCGGGCCAGACAAGTGGCAGGAACTGGTGGGTGTTTCGGGGTCGCAGGAGCCGCAGTTCGTGCTGTTGGCCGACCCGTTCTCCTTTCCGGTGCAGAACCTGATTATGGGCCTGGATTTTGCCTTCCCCAGCGCGGCCAAGATCGGAGGACTGGCCAGCGGGGCCCAACGTCCCGGCGACAACGCCCTGTTCCTGGACGGTCAGATCTACGATACCGGCGCGATAGGCCTGGCTCTGCATGGCAACATCATGGTGGACACCGTGGTCGCCCAAGGATGCCGTCCCATCGGAGACGCTATGCGGATTACTTCCAGCCACAGGAACGTACTGGCGGAACTGGACGGAAAGCCTCCGATGGCCGTTCTCCAGGACCTGTTCCGGTCGCTCCCGGAGCGCGACCGGCAGTTGATGGGGCATTCCCTGTTTCTCGGCGTGGTCATGGACGAGTTTCTGGACAATCCGCTCCAGGGAGACTTCCTGATACGTAATGTCGTCGGAATGGATCAGCGCACCGGCAGTCTCGCCATTGGCGAGATGCTGAAGGAAGGCCAACTGGTGCAATTCCATCTGCGAGACGCGGAAACATCGGCCCAGGACCTTACTTTCGTGCTGGAGCGCTACGCAGCGGACAACAGGGAAAACGAAGTGCCGGGCGCGTTGCTGTTCTCATGCCTGGGGCGCGGACAGTACCTCTACGGAAGGCCAAACCATGACACCGACATCTTTCGGGAAAAGCTGGGACAGGTGCCCCTAGGGGGATTCTTCTGCAACGGCGAGATTGGCCCGGTAGGCGGAACCACCTTCCTGCACGGATACACCAGTTCTTTCGGCCTGTTCCGCTCACGGGTATAAGGAGGTGTTTCCAAAGTTCCCTCTCCCTTTGGGAGAGGGTTAGGGTGAGGGCGGCCCCGGCAGTTGAGCAATGACCATAAAGGTCGGCATTCCTGTATCGCTTACCGGTCAGTTCAGCTTGCAAGGCGGGCAAACGCTGGCCGGTGTTCGTTCTTGGGCTGATGACGTCAACCGCTCCGGTGGCTTGACCGTCGGCAGTGGCACGGCTTCAGTGGAAATTGTCTGGCATGACGACGCGAGCCGCCGTGATGGCGCACGGGCCATCACCGAGCGTTTAATAATGGCCGACCGCGTAGACTTGCTCATCGGTCCCTATTCCGCAGTGCTAACCAACGCAGCCGCGGATGTCGCTCAGGCGCATGGCAAGCTGCTGTGGAACCAGGGTGGCGCATCTCCGTTGGTCTATCGCCGCGGCAACCCGTGGGTGGTGGGTATCCTTACGCCTGCCGACGAATACCTTTCCGGTCTGCTGCCAGCAGTGCGGGAGGTTCATCCCGGGGCAGCAACCCTCGCCATCGCCCGGGCGGCTACCGGCGCGTTCCCGCGCGACGTGGCCGCCGGAGTGGAGCGGGCTGCTGCCGGTTTGGGATTTCGCATCGTCCTGTCGTTGCGGTTTGATGCTGAAGCTGATGACTTCTGTGAGATAGTCCATGCCATCTGCGATGTCGCCCCCGACGTGCTGTTGATAGTCGGCCGGTTCCAGAATGACCTGAACTTGGCGGAACTGCTCGCCAGGAGTGCGCCCGCCATCGGAACAGTGGCGGTGATAGCCGCTGGGGTGGATACTTTCCGGGAGCGGCTGGGTAGTCTTGCCGACAGTTTTGTCGGCCCCAGCCAGTGGGAGCCCGATGCCGGGTATGTTGTAGACTATGGCCCTGATGTGGCCGAAGTACAGGATTCTCTGCGGCGGGCCGGGTATCCTGTCATTGACTATCCGATGGCGCAGTCCTACGCTGTCGGCGTGGTTATACAGCGTTGCCTCGAAGAGTGCAAAAGCCTGGACGACGTAGAGCTGCGCCAGGCGGCGGCATCGCTGGACTTCACTACCTTCTACGGCAGGTTTCGCATTGACGCCGACACGGGACGCCCTGCGGGGAAGCCCGCGCTTCTGGTGCAGTGGCAGCAGGGACGGAAGGCGATAGTTTGGCCTCCGGAGTACCGGACGGGTAGGCTTGCCTATCCCTGGCGGCCATAGATTCTATTCCGCATTTGATATACCCAGCGAGGATATGCCATGAAACTGGATGGTCAGGTAGCAGTCATCACCGGCGCAGGGCGCGGCATTGGGCGGGCCATTGCGCTGGCATACGCCCGGGAGGGGGCACGGCTTGCGCTGGCGGCCCGCAGTGAGCCGGAGTTGGATGAGACCGTCGCCGCGGTGTCTGAGCTGGGAGCCGAGGCCATCGCCGTCCGCACCGACGTCACCAGCCAGATTGGAACTGAGCGACTGGCTCGCAGGACTGTGGAGCGGTTCGGGCGTATAGATGTGCTGGTGAACAACGCCGGCATTTCCGGCCCCGTCGGCCCGTTGCAGGACAACGACATCGCCGAGTGGGTGGACACCATCAACGTGAATCTGACCGGCACCTTCCTGGTCTGTCGCGCTGTTGTTCCGGTGATGATAGGGCAAGGCGGCGGGAAGATCATCAATCTGTCGGGCGCTGGAGTCGCCAACGCCTGGAGCAATATGTCGGCCTACTGCTCCAGCAAAGCCGCCGTGGTGCGGCTCACCGAGGTGCTGGCTCAGGAACTGGAAGGGAAGGGAATAACGGTAAACGCGCTGGGGCCGGGTTCAGTGCATACCAGTATGTGGGAGAAGATGACCGAGCAGGCCGCCGATGCAGGGGCTGAATTCATCCACGAACTGGGCCAGAGGGTGCTCTCGGGAGGTGGAGCTTCCATTGACGATTGCGCCGAGTTGGCCGTATGGCTCGCGTCGGAAGAGAGCGGAAATCTGACAGGAAGAATCATCTCGGCGACGGCCGACGACTTTCGCAGTATGTCTCCATTGATCCCGGAGATAATGGAAGGGGACGCCTATACCCTGCGGGTGATGAAGCCAGGATATGCGTTGGCGCAGCCGGAATCAGGGAATGAGGCCAATCAAGGTATTGTCCGAGACGGATCTCCGTCTCCCGACGCTGAATTCCAGACTGCCAGCGAGTTGCTCCGCCAAGCCCGAATCGCCTACTACGACAAGGCCGACGACAAGGCTTGCGCCCGGTTCCTGTGGGAAGCTACCTTCAGCAGCTTCCGGCAACTGGCAACGCAAATGGGACATCCTTGCGAAGACCGGGCCCAAGCAGAAAAGTTCGCCTGGTTTCTGGAGTACGATCACGGCGGCAAAGCCCTACACGCCACGGGTATGCTGGACTTCGGATTGGGTATGCTGGAACACGCCGAAGAGAGAGGCTTGTCTCAAGACCCGGAATTTGCCTGGACACTCGAGGAGTTTCCTCTTGCTATCAAGGAAGTAACCCGTATCGCGGCATCCCTTTCCGCTTTTGCAAAATCCGTGAAGTCCTGATGCAAACCGGGCAGCATATCGCGGCATCCCAGCGATTCCTCGACGATGCCTTGGCTCTGGAATTCAGGGGCTCTCACATGGCAGCCGCTGAAATGATTTGGGGCGCCACCGTCCAGGCGCTGGAAGCCATTGGACATATCAGGGCAGGAAACGCTACGGGAAATCTCAGCAGGAACGCGCGCCGCCGGCTGGCCGGATCCGCTGTCTTCGGAGGACTGCAACACTATGACCGGATACAGGGTAGGTTGCATGCCCACTTCTACGATGGTCACCTCACATCCCAGGAGCGGGATGCGCAAATGCGGCTGGGGCGCGAATACGTATCCGAACTTCTGGCGACTGCCCTGTCGTCTGGCGGCCAATAAACAAGCGCCGATGCTTGTCACTAAAGCCGTCGGCGCTTCTGCACAAGGCATTTGTCCAAGGTTGTTGGCTACGCCTCCAGTTTCACCTGGTTGCGCAACACCCCGATGCCGCTGATGTCTATTTCGCAGATTGCGCCGGCGGCCATGTCCTGAGTGGAGCCGGGAGTGCCGGTGAAGATGCAGTCGCCAGCCTCCAGAGTGACGTAGCGGGTGATGAACTCGATCATTGTAGGCACGTCGAAAATCAGGTCCTTGGTGCTCTGGTCCTGTTCCACGTTGCCGTTGACGCGGGTCTGGAGCCACTGATCAGACGGGTTGGCGTCGGTCTCGATCCAGGGGCCCATGGGCGAGAAGGTGTCGGCGGACTTGGCGCGCCACCAGTCAGAGTTGTTCTCATTGCGGTCGCGGCGCTGCCAGTCC
>VXOI01000089.1 GCA_009840175.1 Chloroflexota bacterium
AATGATCCGGCCACCACCGACAGCTACACCCTTACGATCGTCGGCAGCGTAATATGTGTATAAGATCCTGAATACAGGGTGCAGGAAGGCGATGAAGACGCCGACGGCGTCAGCATACCCGGCGCCAGTATGGACGGAGACGGCCCTCCCATAGCGATGATCGAGTTTGAAGACTGCGCCTCCATCAGGGACGAGGACGGCATCGAAGACAGCCGGGGCCGGTTCGGCTACCACCTCATCCACACCTTCCCGCCCCTGGGCGACGACCCCAGCCAGACAGTGGACGCCGTCCCGCCCATCGTGTCCGGCGTCTCGGTGGCCGATGCCCCCGATGGCGGCCCCTACGGAGCCGGCGACGACATCATCGTCACCGCCACCTTCAGCGAGCCGGTGAACCTATCGGGCGGCAACCCCGCCATCGCCATCCAGGTCGGCACCGCTGAGAAGACCGCCGCCTTCAAGGAGCAGACCGCCGACGAGCGGGCCATCAACTTCGCCTACCGGGTCCAGCAGGGCGACGCGGACGCCGAGGGGGTCTCGGTCGACGCCGACAGCATCACCCTGCCGGAGAACGCCACCATACGGGATGATGCCGGAAACGGCGCCGTCCTCAGCCACGGGAAGGTCGCGGCCAACGCTAAGGCCACCGTGGACGCCGCCCCGCCCGCGGCCACGGCACTGTCCGTAGCCAGCACCGGCGCCTACGCCATCGGCGACCAGATACGCTTCAGCCTGACCTTCAACAAGGCGGTGCAGGTGCAGGGATCCCCCAGCCTGTCGTTCAACGCCGGAGCGGAGACCCGGCAGGCCGGCTACTCCAAGACCGAGGGCAACACTGTATCCTTCGCCTACCGGGTGAAGGAAGGCGACAGCGCCCCCGGAGGGCTGAGCGTGAACGCCAACAGCGTCTCGCTGCCCGAGGGAGCGTCGGTAACCGGCGCCAAGGGGCTGAACGCCGCGCTGAACCATGCGGCAGTGACCGCCGACGCCTCCCAGGCGATCGACGGCGTGCGGCCCACGGTCTCGTCCCTAGCCATGACCGGCACCGCCGGCGTGCGCGCTGCGGGCGACGACCTACAGGTCCTGGTCACGTTCAGCGAGGACGTTTCGGTAACAGGCAAGCCCGCCATCGGCCTGACCGTGGGCACGGCGTCCCGGACGGCCGCCTACTCGGGAGCCGACCCCGGCGACGCCAGCCGGATCACCTTCGCCTACAGCGTGCAGCAGGGCGACGAAGACCTCGACGGAGTGTCTGCCGCCCAGGGCAGCATCGCCATGCCGGAAGGGGCCAGCATCAAGGACCTGGCCGGCAACGGCGCCAACCCGGCGCACCAAGGCATGGCGGCGGACCCCGAACACAAGGTATCGGCGGTGAAGACGGTGAAGGCCGTCAGCATCTCCGTGCTGGGCGAGCCGAAGCACTACGGGGCCGGGGAAACGCTGAGGATAGCCGTGGCATTCGACGAGCGTGTCAGCGTGTCGGGGAGCCCGGCCATCGCCCTGCAGGTCGGCGACGCGGAGCGCACGGCGGTCTTCCAGCGGGTCTCCGGCAACGACGTGGTCTTCGCCTACACAGTGGCCGACGGGGACAACGACGCCGACGGCGTCAACGTCAAGGCCGGGTCCATTAGCCTGCCCGCCGGAGCGGCCATCGCCGACGCCAACGGCCGGGCCGTGGCGCTGAGCCACCCGGCGATGCCGGACCAAGCCGGACACGTTATCGACACCAGGCGGCCGGAGTACGACACCTCCGGCGCGTCGCACCCCAACGGGTTCGCCTTCCCCGGAGCCGGCGACGAGCCGAAGGTCTACGGCGCCGGCGGCGCCCTGGACCTCTTTGTCCACTTCGACGAGCCGGTGCGGGTGGAGCACAATCCCACCATCAAGCTGACGGTGGGCGGCCAGACCAAGACATCCACCTACGTCGGGAAGGGACCCAGCTGCCCGGAGGGAGAGTACTGTAGAGTCCTGAGATTCCGGTACGCCGTCGCCGCCGCCGACTACGACAACGACGGCGTCGAGGTGAAGCCGGGCACCATCCGGTACCCGGGCGGCAATGGCTCCATCAGGGACCGGGCCGGCAACAAGGCCCGGGTGGACCACAGCGGCTGGAGCCACGCTAACAACCCCCGGGTGGACGCCACCCCGGACCCCGAACTGCTGGAAGTGATCTTGGTCGGACCGCCCGGGACGAAGGAGCCCGGCTCCTACCTGATCGCCTTCGCGAGTTTCAACATGGCGGTGAGGCAACAGGGCGCCCCCACCCTGGCCCTGCTCATCGGAGACCAGCAGGTGGCCGCGCGCTTCCTGACCAGGTCGGAAAGAATAGAATCGCCCGGGTTGCTCTTCCTCTACCAGGTGGCGGAGGGCCTCACCGACAACGACGGCGTGAGCGTCCCAGCCGATCCCATCACCTTGGGCGAGGGCGGCGCGATCACCTCCACCGGGGGCAGGACGGCCGAACTCGCCTACGCCGGCACCCCGGACAACCCGGACTACAAGGTGGGCCTGCGGTAGAAAGCGATTCCGGACCGGCCAAGCAGCGCCGGCCAAACCATCAGACCGAGAGAAAAGCGGGGGGGGGGGGCGGGGCCCCCCACGGGAGGAGTGTGTGATTACAAACGAAAAGGCCCCGCGCGCGAGGGGGGGGGTGGGGGGGGGGGGGGGGCGGGG
>VXOI01000179.1 GCA_009840175.1 Chloroflexota bacterium
GGTGGACGGCAAGTCCAACGAGATAACTGCCGTGCCCCGGCTACTGGAGATGCTGTAAAACGCCAGGAACTATGTACCAGTAATCGGCGAAATCGCCAGGAACTATAGGCCAGTTCGCCAGGGTCTATGACCACCGGAGGGCGCCACCACGGCGACCATTGCCGCACTTCGATTTTGAGGTGCAGCGATGGCGTACAAGGAGGTGCTCCGAGTGGAAATACAGGAAGTAGTTCGCCGCTGGCAGGCGGGAGCAAGCCAGCGTCAGATAGCGGAGGGGACGGGACTGTCGCGGGCGACGGTGCGCAAGTATCTGTCGGCGGCGGTACAAGAGGGGATTGCCCCGGACGGTCCGGCTGCCAGCGAAGAGCAGTTGAGCCGGTTGGCTGGGATCAGCCGGGCTGGGCCGCGGCAGGTGGAGACGCCGGTTGAGGACAGCCTGGCTCCGTGGGCCGACCAGATTTACCAGTGGCTGACCGGCGACCGGTTGAAGGTGACGCGCATCCAGGAGTTGTTGGAAGCGCGAGGGTGTACGGTGTCGTACACGTCGTTGCGCCGGTTCATCCGGAAGCGCAACTGGGGACGGCGCAGCGCCCGCACCGTGCGGATGGCCGACACCGATCCCGGCGAGGTGGCCGAGGTGGACTTTGGCCGGCTGGGGATGATCACCGATCCGGCCACAGGCAAGCGCAGGGTGGTCTGGGCGCTGATCATCGTGCTGTCGTACTCGCGGCATTGCTTCGTGTGGCCGACGCACAGCCAGAAACTGGAAGACGTGATCGCCGGCCTGGAGGCGGCTTGGGCGTTTTTCGGCGGCGTGCCCCGCTACCTGGTCATCGACAATTTCCCCGCCGCGGTGGCAGGTGCCGATCCACTGCATCCTCGGCTGACCCGGGGATTTCTGGAGTACTCCCAGCATCGCGGTTTCGTCGCCGACCCAGCCCGGGTGCGTCATCCCAAAGACAAGCCCAAGGTGGAACGCAGCGTGTCCTACGTCCGGGAGCGACTCTTCAAGGGTGGTGATTTCCAAGGATTGGCGCATCTGCGTAATGAAGCCCAGCGCTGGTGCCTGGAGGTGGCGGGTCAGCGCATTCACGGCACCACCCGCCGCAAGCCCCTGCCGGTCTTTCAGGATGAGGAGCGCCACGCCCTGCTGCCCTGGGACGGCGAGCCCTACGAGATCACCCACTGGCGAACCGCCAAGGTCCATCCCGACCATCACGTGGCCTGCCAGTACGCGCTTTACTCGGTGCCGTCATCGTCCTGTCCTCCGGGTCAGAGGGTAGAAATCAGGCTGGACAGCAAGCTGGTGCGCATCTACCACCGGGGCAAGCTGGTGAAGGCCCACCAGCGTCAGGCGCGCGGTGGCCGGTCCACCGACCCTGACGATTATCCCGCCGAGCTTTCCGCATACACCATGAAGGCTCCGGATCGCATCAAGCGCAGCGCGGCGCTGCACGGACCGGCGGTGGGCGAATTCGCCGAACGGCTCTTCGACGACCGGCATCCCTGGTCGAAGATACGCCAGGGACACAAGCTGATCCGGCTGGGCGATCGCTACACACCCCAGCGTCTCGATGCCGCCTGCCAGCGTGCCCTGGCGGTCGATCTCATCGACGTGAACCGGGTGGAACGGATCCTGGTGCAGGCCCTGGAACAGGAGGCCATGCCCCAACTACCGCTACCCATTCCTGCCGGCCGCTTCGCCCGACCCGGCTCTGTCTTCGCCCTTGCTGCTGGAGGTAGATCATGACCCGCATCACTGAACTCACACCCCTGCTCAAGCGGCTCCAGCTGGGCCCCATGGCCGCCACGCTGCCCGAGCGCATCGCCCTGGCGCGCCGGGAACAGCTGGACTACGCCTCCTTCCTGGAGATTATACTCAGCGACGAGGTGAACCGTCGCGCTCAACGCCGCATCGAACTGCGGCTCAATGCCGCCGGTTTCGAGGAAACCTGCCGCCTGGAGGACTTCGACTGGTCAGCGTCGATTACCTTGGACCGCCGGCTGCTGGACGCCGTTTTCTCCCTGGAGTTCCTGGACAAGCACGAGCACGTGCTACTGGTGGGACCCGCTGGCGTCGGCAAGAGCTTCCTCGCTCAGGCCCTGGGCTACTCCGCAGTCCGCGCCGGGTACACCGTCCGCTTCAGCCATGCCGACGACTTCTTCAAGGCCATGGCCCAGGCCAGGGTCGATAACTCGCTGGATCGCGCTTTCCGGTCTTTCCTGACACCCGACCTGCTCATCCTGGACGACCTCGGTCTGCACCGGCTCACGCCACAGCAGTCCGCCGATCTCTACGAGCTCATCCTCAACCGCCATCGGGCGTCCAGCTTCGTCATCACCAGCAACCGGGCCGTCGACGAATGGCTCGGTCTCTTCGACGATCCCATCCTGGGCAACAGCGCCTTGGACCGGCTGGCCAACGCCAGCTACCAGATCGTCATCGAAGGCACCAGCTACCGGGAACGGCTATCGCCACACCGCGCCCAGCTGGGCACAGGAGGTGATTGACCGGGAAACCACAAACTGATATTGATCAAAATCGCCACGCGCCCAGGGTGGTACATAGTCCTTGGCGATCACTGGCTCAATGTCCGCGGCGTTTAACAGAGATGCTGACCCTGCCGGGCATGGTGGTTACTGCCGATGCCATGCACTGTCAGA
>VXOI01000114.1 GCA_009840175.1 Chloroflexota bacterium
GGACAACGTCGGGCATGACCGAGGTGTCCACCACCCGCAGACCTTCCAGGCCATGAACCCGGCAATACTGGTCCACCACCGCCATGGGGTCAGAGGCAGGCCCCATCTTGCAGGTGCCGGACATGTGAATTGCAGTGGTCAGGTTCTTCATCAGCCACCCGTCCAGCGCTTCGTCGCTAGCCAAGTCGCTGTGGGAGATGTTGATCATTTCTTTGATTAAAGGCTGATATGACGGGTGCCCCAGGAGGCGCACGCACAGCCTGACGGCCTCCCGCATCCGCTCCCGGTCCCAGGGGTCTTCCAGGTAACGATAGTCCAACACCGGGTATACGTGGGGGTCCGATGACGCCAGCCTCAGCTCCCCGGCTCCCCTGGGAAACTCCAGGGAACATGTAATTCGGAAGTCGTCACCCACCGAGGCATCGCCGTATGGCGGCCCGGAAGGATAGGCTTGACTGATCATAACGTCGTTGCGAGTCGGGGAGCCGGTGGCGGTGTAGCGGAGGGTGAGGTTGGTCCACGGGCCGCTGGGGTCCAGGACCGCGTTGTCCTTGACCCTAAGGGACACTCTAGCGCCCGGATGGTCCCGCAGATTCTGGCCGACTCCGGGCAGGGCGTGCAGTACAGGGATGCCGAATTCTCGCAAGTGGTCCTCCGGGCCCACCCCCGACAGCATCAGCAGGTGGGGGGAGGCCACTGCGCCGCCGCTGAGGACGATCTCTTCTCCCTGCACCACGAACCTCTCTCCGCCGCTCTCCACCTCCACGCCCGTGGCCCGTGGTGAGCTGGTCGAACCACCCTCGAACAGTACGCGAAGGGCCTGGGCGTTGGGCCTGACAGTCAGGTTCAGCCGGTGGCGGTTGGGGTTGAGGTGGGTCAGCGTCATGCTCATGCGGACGCCGCCGGTATTATTCTTCGGCATGAGTCCCACGCCGGAGCTGTCCGGGTGGTTTACGTCCGGGTCTTCAGGAAATCCGGTAGCCACGCAGGCGGCATAGAAGGCCCGCTGCACCGGCTGTTCGTCTTCCCGGTTGTGGCGGCGTATTTCAATGGGGCCGCTGGAGCCATGGAAGTCGTCGCGGATGTCCAGGTCGTTTTCGATCCGGCGGAAATAGGGCAGCACCTTGATGAAGGCCCACTCGCCGTTGCCCAAAGAGGCCCAACCGTCGAAGTCTTCGGGAATTCCGCGAATGAAAGACTGGCCATTGATGGCGCTGGAGCCGCCGACAACCTTGCCCCGCGGGATAGGAGTCCGATAGGAGTGGCTGGGGGCCAATTGCCCAGAGTAGGACCAATTGAAGGTGGAGTTCTCGGACGATGCGGCGGTGCTGATCCCGTCGCGGAGTTCATGGGGCATGTGGGCCGGGTCGGGAAAGTCGGGGCCTGCTTCCAGCAGGAGCACGGACCTATTGGGGTCGTCGGACAGCCTGGTCGCCAGGGCGCAGCCCGAGGAGCCGGCGCCAACCACTATCACGTCGTACTTCATGATGACCTTCCTGCAAAATGCCCCAGCGGGCGCATTGTAGTGAGTTATCGCTCAGTATAATATCTCCGGACTCCCTGCATTACCGCCCGCACATCATCTGATACCTTCCATGTCGGCTGCCGTCTTTGAACTGCGGCAGCGAACTGATGATCGAAGGGGCCAACTCAATAGGAGTAGCCCATGCCCTACACAATCCTTCCCTTGCTACTCAGCTCACTATTCCCGAAACCGGGCCATGAACAGGAGAGCAACCGGGTGGGCCGGCCAGGTAGGGTCATGGCGGGGTTCCGCCAGGACGGGACCGAATTGACAGCGGCGCAAGTTGTCCGATACTTGGCGTTGTTCGGGTGTTCTACGACTTAATCATCACTCGGGACGAACCAAAGCCGATAGTCGCCCGTCTTCAATATCCACCCTGACAGCCCTCATGCGGACGTGAGGCTGGTTTACACAGACGCCATCATTCTTGTCAAACTGCCAGCCGTGGCCGTCGCAGGTGAACACTTCCTCACCTTCGTCCTGTACCTCGCCACCCTGATGAGGGCAGATCACTGATAGCAGTTTGTAGCCATCGCTGCCCTTGACTAAAAAGAATCCGGCTTCACCCACCTCAACCGGAAATGGAAGACTTGGCAACGACGATTCTTCCCCCAGATCGACTTTTATTCTTCTTGGCCGCCCTAAAGCGTTGAGATGTGGTCGGGTTGACATGGCTCTTCCCTCCTGCCTGCAATTTTGTGGGCCCAGGTAGGCTGAATGCCGGAAGCATAACAACGGCGTCCCACTTGTTCAATCAGCCTCTTGAAGGTCCTAGGACTATTACAAAGCAACTGTTTTTGATGTCAATAGCTGATTAAGTTGGGGTTCCAGTGCCTGCCGTTTTTGACCATGCTGTTGAGGATAGTCAGCAGCTTGCGCATACAGGCGGTCAATGCCAGCTTCTTGAGCTTGCCCGCCGCCAGCAGCCGCTGGTAGAAGCTGCGGATCACGGGATTGTGCGGACTGGCCACCAAGGCTCCCATGTAGAGCACGGCTCGCACCTGGGCCCCATCCGCCGGAGACGATTCTCCTGCACCGCATGGTCCCGCTGTCCCGGTTCATGGGGGCCACTCCCGCCAGGGCCGCTAACTGCCTGCGCCCCAGCGCGCCCAGTTCCGGCAGGTCAGCCATCAGCGCCACCGAGAGCTGCGGCCCCACTCCGGGAACGGAGCTCGGCAGGTCGTCCTGCTCACGCCACACCGGGCTGCACCGAAGCATATCCCGCAGCCCCCGGTCCAGGTCTTTCAGCTCCTGCTCCAACCATTCTATATGGGCCCGTATACGGAGAGCGACGGCGCCGCTGGCCCGGCCAGCCAATTCCTCTCCGCCACCAGCATTTCCACCACCCGGGTGTGCCGGGCATTCAGGGAGTAGAGTTCGTGGGCATCGGAGTCGGGCAGGGCCGAACCGCAGGACGGACGGCCTCGGCGAAGTGGGCCAGCATCTGGGCGTCCAGCACGTCGGTCTTGGCCAGGCGGCCAGTGGCCTTCGCGAAGTCGCGCACCTGGCGGGGATTGACCACCACCACCGGCAGGGACACTGCCGACGGTTCCAGGGACTGCAACTCCGATACCAGGGCGCGGACACCTGCCGCATCATAGGCCACGGTCCTGACTGTGCCGAGGGTCCGAGTGCCAGGTCCAGCCGGTCCTTGGCCACATCAATGCCTGCGAAGGCGGATTCCTGAGCGTATGGCTTCCTGCTCAAGGGTTGGCCCGTACTTGCAATATGCGGGCTTTGCGGCCCGGGCAACTATTCAGGCTCTGTGGGGAAAAGCGCGGCGACCATGCTTTGCAACGGCCTGCCAGGACCCAGTCGCTACTGGTCTGCCGCGCCCGCAATCACTCACTAGGGAGAGCATGAGTCCCAATGTCAAGATACAAGTCGCCGTTGCTGACTGTCATTCTGAGCGAGGCGAAGAATCCCACCCTCGGCGCAGAGACCCTTCGCTCCGCTCAGGGTACAAGAAGGGACTTCGCAATCGTCCTGCCAGTCTAGGGATTGGGCCGGTTCCGGTCGCTGTCATTGCTGCTCACCTCGGTTGAGGGTATTATCGGATGGCGGTCATCCCCACTTGCTGATGCGGGCCCAAGGCCCCGGTATCCGTTCAGAGGGCCTTAGCAGTGGCCCGGAGGTGTCCTACTCCCGCACGGCGCAACCGGATCCTTACTGTGCCGGTTCGCCCAATGACAGACGACGCGCCCCCGGACCTGTCCCACAGACTGGCCAATCTGCGCGACTAATGCAACATACAAGTGACGAGAGTTTTGCAATCGTCTCGACACCGTGATAACACTTGCCGGACTAAAGTTTAGATGGCACAATCGGCTTAGGCCTGTCCAATCCGCTGTGGACGCGGACTGGGCAGGCAATACTTGTGCCAGACACAAGAGGAAGTAACTCCCTAGAGCCCGCGGGGTCAAGGGTGCTAGTGTGGTTACCGGGAGACAAGTAGATAGATGAGCGGAAAACTCAGGGTGGCAGTAGTAGCTGTATTGATTGCCCTAATGGCGGCCGTGTTTATAGCCTGCGATCAGGAACCCACACCCACGCCACCACCAGAGCCCACCACGGCTGCGGCGCCTACTGCCACCGCCACTCCTGAGCCCACAGCGACTCCGACGCCAACACCGGAGCCTGCGGCTACCGCCACTCCTGAGCCTACTGCGACACCAACGCCGACGCCAACCCCGGAGCCTGCGGCTACCGCCACTCCTGAGCCTACTGCGACACCAACGCCGACGCCAACCCCGGAATCCACGGCGGAGGCTACTCCGGGGCCGGAAGTTGACGCTCCTCTGCCCTTTGATCCCTCAGTGGTACGCGGCACCCTTTCCAATGGCATGAGCTACTACATCAGGCAAAATGAAGAGCCGCGGGGACGGGCGCATATTTCGCTGGCGGTAAAGGCTGGCTCTGTCCACGAAGAGGAGAGCCAGCGGGGACTCGCGCACTTCGTGGAGCACATGGCTTTCAACGGGACCGAACGCTTCGCCAAGCAGGAGATCGTAGACTACCTCGAGTCCATCGGGAGCGACTTCGGTCATGACCTTAATGCAAGAGTCGGGTTCGATGA
Organism: Chloroflexota bacterium; assembly: GCA_009840175.1. Taxonomy (GTDB): domain Bacteria; phylum Chloroflexota; class Dehalococcoidia; order Lucifugimonadales; family UBA3495; genus VXOI01. Next base: position 4,602 of record VXOI01000114.1, read on the forward strand.
TACCCTGTATTTTCTTGAGATTCCGACCGACGACCCTGAGATTACCGAGACCGCCTTCCAGATTCTCAGCGACTGGGCCTACGCAATATCCTTCGACCCGGAGGAGGTCGAGTTGGAACGGGACGTTGTGCTGGAGGAGTGGCGCCTGTCTCAGGGTTTCAGTTCGCGCCTTCAAGATGGTTTGCTCCAACTGCTTTTCGGCTCCTCGCTGTACTCCCAGAGGGCTCCCATCGGTCTTCCTGAGGTCGTGGAGACAGCACCGAGGCAGCTCCTTATAGAATTCTACGAGCGCTGGTACAAGCCTGACCTGATGGCGGTAGTAGCCGTAGGCGATTTTGACACGGCTCTGATCGAAGCCAAGGTGAAACAGCACTTTGCGCCGCCGCCGGAGGGCGAAGCCACCCAGGAGCGCGCCACTGTCGCGCCCTCCACCAAATGGCCGGGCATTGATATTCCAGGCCACGATGCGCCGTGGATCGAAGTCTTCACCGATGCAGAGTCGCCAGGCACCCAGTTCATCCTGATACGCAAGCTGGCCCCTGACAAGAGTCAAGACCGGAAGGCGTTTCGGCGGGTTGTGGTCGAAAGGCTTGCCTTCATGATGCTCAACGCGCGACTTAACGAGCGGGCCCAGGCCGCTGACCCGCCCTATCTGTTCGCGGACGCCTACCGTTCGCCGTATGTGGTGCCACTGGACATCGTCGTGTTCTCAGGCTGGGTGAATCCGGGCGGCATTGAGACCGGGTTAGCTGCCGTTCTGGAGGAAAGGCAGAGGGTTAGACTTCACGGCTTCACCGAAAGCGAATTGGCCCGGGAAAAGAGCAACCTGCTGAGGTCGGTGGAGAGCCTGTACAAGCAGCGCGACCAGACCCCTTCGCGTCAGTTCGCCGACGAATACGCGGACCACTTCCTGAGCGGTACGCCCTCTGTTGGCATCGAGGCCGAGTGGGAACTGTACCAGGAGTTGCTGCCGCTGATTACCCTTGCGGAATTCGAGGAGGTGAAAGAATCCTGGACCAGGCCGGAGGACACGGCGCTGCTGGTCGTGCGGCCTGAGGAGACCGAAGGCAGCTCTGATGATGACCTGACCGAGGCGACCCTGGCGCAACTGGAGGCGGCCAACACACTGGAGGTTGATCCCTATGCGGACGCCCTGGGTGATGTGCCTCTGCTGGCTGCGCTGCCGACTCCAGGGAGCATCACCAGTGAGGAGCAAATAGAGTCTATTGACGCTCAGCAATGGACGCTATCCAACGGCATTACCGTGATTGCCAAGCAGACGGACTTCCGCGACGATGAAGTGGAGTTCAGGGCTTTCAGTCCTGGCGGGCACTCGCTGGTCGCGGACGAAGACCATGTATCAGCCACCTATGCCGCACAGATTATCGAGGGAAGCGGCGTCGGTCCGCACGACAATGTGACCCTGGAAAAGCTGTTGGCTGGGAAGAGAGTCTCGGTGTCTCCCTATATAGATGAGCTGTTTGAAGGCTTCAGTGGCAGCGCCTCGCCTGAGGACATGGAGACCATGTTCCAGCTGATTACGCTTTATGCCACCGCTCCGCGTATGGACCCGGCTTTCTTCGAGAGGTATGAGGCGCAACTGCGCAGCTCCGCCGAGTATCGCGCAGCCGATCCTGACTCGGTTCTGTTCGACACCCTAAACACTGTGCGTCGCCAGGGCCACTTCCGCGCTCGCCCTCTTACCGTTGAACTGCTTGAGGAGCTGGACCAGGAGCGTGCGGAAGCCGTATATGCCGACCGGTTCGCGGACCTGAGCGATGCAACCTTCGTTTTCGTTGGCGCATTCGACTGGGAGGAGTTGCGCTCTCTGGCTGCTACATACCTAGCCAGCCTGCCGGCCACCGGGCGCGTCGAGGAATGGCGGGACGTCGGGATTGATCCTCCTCCAGGGATCGAGGACCATGTAGTCCGCGCCGGCATCGAGCCGCGCGCCAACACGGTGCTGGTGTTTGCCGGGGATGTGGACTGGAGCCGCGAGGAGGCCCTTAAGCTGAATGTCGCGGGCGAGATGCTGGGGATTCGTCTGCGGGAGCGGGTGCGCGAGGAGCTGGGAGGCACTTACAGCATCGGCGTGAACGCCAGCGGCTCCAGTCTTCCCGACGCCGAGTACCTGGCTTACGCCATTTTCGGCAGCGACCCCTCCCGGACCGAAGAACTCTTTGGTGAGGTTTTGGAGGAAGTGCAATGGCTGCGCGAGGGAGGCGAGCAGGAATACCTGGACAAAGTCAAGGAGATTTTGCGTACCGCGCGAGAGGAAGACCTGCGGGAGAACGGGTTCTGGCTCGGTCAGATCAGGGCTGCTACGCAGCGGGGCGAGTCGTTCACGGAGATAGTTGGCTTCGATGAATTGCTGGATGCGCTGACTCTGGAGGATATAGCAACCGTAGCGCAGCGCTACTTCCTTGACGACCGCTACGTACGAGTGGTGCTTCTGCCGGAAGAAGGGTAGCCATGACCGAAAAGACATCGCGTATGAAGTCACAATAATCTGCGGCAATGTTCAGGTCGTGCAGGGCGGCCAGTGTCGTCAGCCCCAGATCCCGAACCAGCTCCATCGTCTCCAATTGATAGCGGATGTCCAGATGGTTGGTGGGTTTGTCCAACTCTGCAAGACTGGGACTGCCTGAATGGAATGGCGCTTGCGGAGTTCCGTCCTCGTCAATCAGCCCCCGGTCTCCGGGTGCGGGGGTCCAGCAAGTCGCGCAGGCCGTCGCCCAGCAGATTGAACCCCAGCACCGCTACAAAGATGGCCGCTCCCGGCAATAGCAGCAGGCGGGGCGCAGTCTGTAGGTGCGGTCGGGCGTCGTTGAGCATGGCGCCCCATTCCGGCGTGGGCGGCTGGGCCCCCAACCCCAAAAAGCTCAGGCCGGCGATTCCCAGGATGATCCAGCCCACGTCCAGGGATGCTATCACGATTATTGGGCCGAGGATGTTGGGTGCAATGTGCCGGAGGATGATACGCAGGTTCCCGGCTCCGGCGGCGCGCGCCGCTGTCACATACTCCATCTTTCGCGCCCCCAGGGTAATCCCGCGAATGATGCGGGCGTGGCCCACCCACCACACGGCGCCGGCTGCCAGCAGCACGTTGAAAAGACCGGGGCCCAAAGCTCCCGCCACGGCCAGCGCCAGTATCAACGAAGGAAAGGCCAGCAAGAGGTCCACTACCCCCATCAGCGCCGTGTCCGGCCAGCCGCCGTGGTAACCGGACAGCAGGCCAACAGTCAAGGCGATGGTCATACTGAGAACCAGGGTAGCAGCAGCGGCCAGCAGCGTCATGCGCGCTCCGTGGATAATCCGGCTGAAGGTGTCCCGCCCCAGATGGTCGGTGCCCAACAGGTGCTCCGGCGAAGGGGAGAGCAGCCTTTCGGGCAGGTTGATATCGGTGGGATCATCCAGCGGGAGCCAGGGCGCCAACAATCCCGCCAGCAGCAGGGACATCACCAGAAACAGCCCCAAGGCTGTTCCCGGCTCCCGCAGCAGCGCATTCCACTGCCTATGGCGACGGCGCGAACCCCCGGCGGCGGTCGTGAGCAGGAGGCGTTCCCTGGCGAATTCGGAATCACTCGTCATTAGCCGCTACACCTCTTCCCGTTCGTAGCGCAGGCGCGGGTCGGCGATGCGCAGGGCAATGTCAGCCGCCAGGTTCGCCAGCAGCACCACCACGGCAATGTAGGTTACGAACCCCTGTACCACGGGGTAGTCCCGGGTCAGCGCCGCGCCCACCATCAACTGACCCAAACCGGGCCAGGTAAAGATGGTCTCAACTATGACGGCGCCGCTGAGCAGGTAGCCAAGGTTCACTCCGGTGGCTCCGATGGCCGGCAGCAGCGCGTTGCGCAGGGCGTGCCAGATGACCACGGTCTGTTCGGACAGTCCCTTGGCCCGCGCCGTGCGGATGTAGTCCTGCCCCAGTACCTCCAGCATACTGGCGCGTATCAGCCGCATCAGTTGGGCCATCGGCGCAAGGGACAGCGCGATGGCCGGAAGTACGGCCTGGGCAGCCGAACCATAGCCCAAGGCCGGCAGCCAGGACAGTTTCACGGCGAACAGGATGATCAGTCCGAAAGCCAGGGCGTAGGATGGAGCCGCCGCCCCCACCAGCGCCGCCAGGCGCGCGATGACATCCACGACGCCGCCCCGCCGCCGGGCGGACAGGATGCCCACAGGCACGGCGACCAGCAGCGCCAGGCCCAAAGCAGCCGCAGTGAGCAAGAGCGTCGGGACGGTGCGGCGAGCCAGTTGGGCGGCCACGGGCCGTTCCGTCACGTAGGAGCGGCCCATGTCGCCCGTCAACGCCCGGGAGATCCAGCGAACGTATTGCGCCGGAAGGGGCGTGTCCAGGCCCAGCTCGACGCGCATGGCAGACACTGCGGCCGGGCTGGGCATCTGGCCTGGGTTGCGCTGGCGCAGGACAATCTCGGCGGGATCGCCAGGCGCCAGATTCAGCAGCGCAAAGCTGACGGCAGAGATTCCCAGGAGCATGAGCGGCAGCGTGGCCAACCGCCGGACTAGGTAGGCTCCCATGCCGGGGATCCTCTATCCTCGTCGGTCAACCTTCCCATCATCACTCGCTCAGTCCAATGCGATGGTCGAAGAAGTAGAGACTGGTCGGGTGTGGATCGAAACCCGTTACCCGTTCACTGACGCCGTACACCATGTATACATGGGCGACCGGCAGGAATGCGCTTTCGTCGGTGACCATCGCTAAGGCCTCGCAGGCGATTTCCCCTCGCTGCTCAATGTCGGATACGTCGCCAGCTCTGGCGACTATTTCAGTCAGTCTGGAATTGTCGTAGTGGCCGTAGTTGTTTGCGCCGCTGTTGCTGGCATCGGCCCGGATACCGGCGTACTTACTGACGTTTACCACCGGGTCTCCGGTTTCGACAACATTGTTGAACCACCCGAAGAGATCCCACTCCGGCTCGTTGACCACGCTCCATTCAGTAATGCGAACGTCAGCCTGAATGCCCACATCGGCCAGCATCGCCTGGGCGGCCTCGGCCATGATGGGTAGCTGGAACCGCTGGGGGTAGCCGCCGATAATAATTTCCAGCGGTTGACCTTCCTTGTCCACGATTCCGTCGCCGTCGCTGTCAGCGTAGCCGGCCTGCATCAGCAAATTGCTGGCTTCGTCAGGATCGTAGTCCGGCGCATTCACCCCTGGGCAAGACACGAAGTCTTCCGGGAGCAGCAGTTCGGCGAAAGACCCAGTTCCCTCCGGCGCGACCAAGCCCGCAATGCTCTCCCGGTCGATGGCGTGGGCCACCGCCCGGCGCACCAGCGGGTCGGCCAGCGTGCCGCGCTCGAAATTGACCCACCACATGACCACGGAGGTGCCTATGCCGGCGGTTTGGCTGTGCATCCCGGGCTGTGAGTTGATTGCCTGGGCTCCAGTGGGTGAAACGTTGATGGCAATGTCAATGTCCCCGGCCTGCAGGGCCAACTCCCGGCTGTTGGTGTCGGGAATGGCGAGGTGCTCGATGCCGGCCAGCGGTGGAGCCCCACCCCAGTAGTAGCCGTTGGCCACGCTGCTGAGGCGCTCTTCCAAGATGTACTCGGTGGGAATGTAGGGGCCGGTCAGGGCGCCTGCGGCAATGAAATTACCCTCACCCGCGGCATCCGCCGCAGCCGCGTCGGTAATCGCCGTGGCTGGAGCTGTCAACAGGCCCGGCAGGGTCGGTCGCGGATCTATCGTGGTGACCGTGACGGTTTGGGCGTCCTTGACGGACACGGTGTCGATGCCCAGATTTTCCGCCGACGCTGGTGACAGCCGGAGAGTCCTCTCCAAGGAAGCCTTGACCGCTTGCGCATCCATCGCGGCGCCGTTGTGAAACTTGACATCCGTCCGGAGTGTGATTTCCCAAGTCAACGGGTCTATCTGCACGGCGTCCGTCGCCAGCCACGGTTCGGGGCTGAGGGTGGTTGCGGACAGCCGGAACAAGTTCTCCGACATTCCCGACTGGTTGGCGACCCAGCCACTCTTCACCGGGTCCAGGGGGCTGTCGAGCCAGATGACGCCCGCCGTCAGGGTGAGGAGTTCCTCGTCATCAGCCGGGGCCTCCGTCGGTTCCGGTGCTACCGTCGCTTGAGGAGCTTGTTGGGGAACCGCGGTGGCCGTCGGGGGCGCCGGCGCTTCAGTGGCCGCGGGCGGAGGGGTGTTTTCCGGGGTGGCGGCTGGCGACCCGCAGGCCACCGCCAGGGCCAGTAACAGGGCAAACGCCCCCGGGATAATATATCTGATACCTTGTGTCATTAGATTTGGCAAAACAATTCTCCAAATGGATTTTGATGGTCCGATACCGATGTTTGGCTCCAGGTGCAACAGGTGGGCTGCTCGATGGATGGGCGGAGGATCAACCGCCGCCCGCACCGGGCGCTGCCCTGAGCGGGCGCAGCTAATAAGGAATCGAGCCGGAGAATCATGTGCTTTCCTACCTGAATCTCTTCCACCTTATTGCCTTGACAGGTGGGGCCGGTTTGAGGCGAAACTGGCGACAGCGGCCTCCTTGCGGGAGTGGTCTTTAAGGTAAAAGCTGATGCGGGGCCTCCCGGTCAGAGTGTCAACGCCCACCAATGCGCCCACCCGAAAGACTTCCGCGATAATGTCCGGTTGCAGGACTTCCGACGGCCTGCCCGAAGCCACTATTCGACCGCTATCAATCACATGTATTAAGTCACAATAATCTGCGGCTATGTTCAGGTCGTGCAGGGCGGCCAGTGTGGTCAGCCCCAGGTCCCGAACCAGCTCCATCGTCTCCAATTGATAGCGGATGTCCAGATGGTTGGTGGGTTCGTCCAGCACGAGGAAACCGGCCTGCTGAGCCAGAGTCCTGGCGATAATAACCCTCTGCTTTTCGCCCCCGGAAAGGGTGTTGAAATTTCTGTGGGAAAAACCGGCGAGCCCGACGCGGGCGAGGGCGTCCCGTATGATGCCCCGGTCCGCCGATGTGTCCCGGTCAAACATTCCCTTGTGGGGATTGCGCCCCATGGAGACGATTTCGCCCACGGTGAACTGGAAATCCGAGGGGTATTCTTGCAAAACAACCGCGACCCGGCGGGCGGTTTCCTGGCTGTCCATGCGTATGAGGTCGTTCCCGTCGAGAGTTATACTCCCCGAATCGGGTTTCAGTGCGCGGTAAATGCAGCGCAGAAGAGTGGACTTGCCGCTGCCGTTGGGCCCTATGAGGCCGGTAATGGAACCGGGTTCCACCGCCAGCGAAACGTCCCTCAAGATGGGCTTACCATCAACACTCCAGCTGACGTGGTCAACCTGTAGACGCATCAGATCTGCCCTCCATAGGCTTGGCGGCGCAACCGCAACAGCCACAGGAAGAAGGGCGCGCCTACCAGGGCGGTGATTACGCTGACCGGAATTTCCTGGGGCTGAACAATGGTGCGGGCGAGGACGTCCACCCAGATGAGGAAGATGGCCCCGGCGAGGGCGCTGGCAGGAAGAACCAGGCGGTGATCAGCGCCCGCAACCAGCCGCACGATATGGGGCATCATCAACCCAACGAAGCCGATGGCGCCGGATACCGCCACCATGACGCCGGTGAGCAGGGCAGTCACAAGAAGGAGCTGTCGGCGAAGGGCCTGGGTGTTCACCCCGAGAGTGATAGCCGTCTCCTCGCCCGCCAGAAGCGCGTTCATAGCGCGGTATTTGAGAACCAGGAAAGAAATGCCCACCAGCAGCGCCGCCACAGGCAGCCCGAGATAGCTCCACTCAGCCCCGGAAAGCGTACCCAGCATCCAGAAGAGCACCGCCCGTACAGCCCTTTCGTCGCCCATGAACAGGATAAGGCTGGTGATGGCCGACAGGACATAGGCCGTGGCGACGCCGGCAAGTATCAGCCGCGTGGGGGAGACGCGCCCCCCGGTCTGGGCCATGGCAAAGACGATGGCGAAGGAACCGACCGCGCCGACGAAAGCCAGTATGGACAGCGAATAGGGCGCCAGGAAATTGATGCCCAGCATGATGACGAGAACCGCCCCCACGGATGCCCCGGAGGAGGTGCCCAGCAGATAGGGGTCGGCAAGGGGGTTGCGCACCGTGGCCTGCATGGTGACGCCGACAACGGCAAGGCCGGCGCCGACGATTCCGGCGAGGAGCACCCTGGGCAGCCGGATAAGCCAAACGATGTGGTCCTGCCCGGCGGTCCAGTCTCCGGGGGACAGGCCAAGAGCATGGGAAGCGATTATGTGCCAGACTGTGACCGGCGAAATGTAGACCGGACCGATGGTTATTGCGAGGGTAACCGAGAGCAACGCCGCCAGGCCCAGCACTCCTAGAACCACGCCCAAGGCCATGCGCCGGGTCTCCTCGGGAGACCCGGAATCATGGTGAGTTGAAGAGGTCTGGGAGTCCAGGTCCTCCCCATCGGTGACCGGCAGGCCGGTTGACTCGGAAACGCGGTCTCTCAGCATTCCCATTTCATCCTCATCGACATCGGGGCCGCTCCCTACTGACTCACAGCTTCGGCAAGCTCAGCGATGGCAGTAGCGTTCCTGATGCCCGGTACGAGCGAACTGAACTGGAGCACGACGAACCGCTGTTCCTTTACGGCGGTGATGTCGGCAAGAGCCGGGTTGCCCAGGAGGAGGTCAATCTTTTCTTGAGAGGTCGACCAGTCAGCCTCGGTGAGCACGATCAACTCGGGGTCCCGGTCTATGACTTCCTCCCAACTGACGGTCTTCCAGCGGCCGTCCACTTCGTCGAAGATATTCTTGCCCCCTGCGGTCTCGATCATGTTGGTGAACATGGAGCAGCAGGTAGCAGTGAAGGGAGCATCGTCGCCGGAGTCGAACAGGAACACACGCGGCGCATCGCCTGAACTGCCCGCCTGGGATGTAGCCTTGGACACCTCCTCTGCCAGAGCCTTAACCAGAGCGTCGGCCCGCTCGGAGACGCCGAATATCTTCCCGATGGAGCTTATGTCGGTGTAAACATCGTCCAGGGTGTCGGGGGAACCAATGTTGCAGATGGAACTGGTCAAGTAGGTCCCGATGCCAATCTTGTTGAGCTCTTCCTGGGAGCCTGCGGCATCGTTCCCAAAGGCGCTGCGGAAGCCGCCGTATAAGAAGTCGGGATTCTGGCCCAGTATGACTTCCCGCGAAGGATATTCCTCGGCCAGCACCGGGACGGACTGGTATGCCGCCTGGTATTGGGGCAGTATTTCGTCATCGATGTAGGCAGTGCCCACCATGTATTCCTGGAGTTCCAGGGCCAGCATTACCTCTGTGACGTGCTGGTTCAGCGTGATGGACCGGGAAGGCGGCTCAGTGTAGATGTAGCTTGCCGTGCCGGTCTGTACCTCCCCCTCCTCATCCTGGACGGCGGTGCAACTCTCGACGGTGACAGGGACGTAAGCAGCCTGTGCAGCGGGCGCCGGAGTTTCGGTTGGCGGAACCGGCGTGCTGGTCGGCGGAGCCGTGGGTGTGGGGTCGGCGCCACAGGCGACAACGGCCAGAGCGATGGCTAAAGAGGCTACGAGGACTAACAGGGGCTTGGCGAACATTATTCATCTCCCAGCGATTTTGGAGGTGTGCTTTGGGAATTCGGGAATGACTGGCGGTACGGAGAGGGGCGAAATGCGTTGGCTGATACGGTCTCGCCGTTCAGGAAGTGGCGGTCCACGATCCGGGAGACGGCATCCTCATCCAGCCCGCAATACCAGGTGCCCTCTGGGTAGACCACCATCACCGGGCCCAGGTTGCAGGGGTACAGGCAGCCGGTCCGGGCAGCCAGGACGTGCCCAGGGCCATGGTCCAGTCCCGCGTCCTTCAGGCGCTTTCGCAGGTAGGCGCCCACCTCAGCCGCTCCGGCAGCGGTGCAGCGGGGCCCCTGGCAAAACAGCACGTGGTAGGCGTGAGGCGGTATGACGGACCAGTCGGGGTCGGGCGCCACTGCCCGGCCGCTGGCGGCGGAGACGGCGGCCCCGGACTGCAAGGCGAGGCTAACGGACTCCGCGGCAGCATCGGCCAGACTCCCAGGGTGGTCGAACGGCCCAGCGAGGAGAATTCGCGCCGGAGCAGGGAGCCGTTCCAGCCAGCGGCGGGCCAGGAAGCGGAGCCAGTTCCGGGTGGCGGCTTCCAGGGGCAGGAAAACCGGGAGAACCACGATAGTTCCGGCGCCTGCCCGCTGGCATGAGTCCAATGCCTGAGGCAGGGACGGGCCTCCCTGCTCGAGGAGGGCAATCTCCACCAGCCACTCCGGATAGGCGGAACGGAGGCGGCGGGCCAGGTTGGACAGACCCTCCGCAGGCTGCCGGGTGTAGAGGCTGCCCCGCCCAACCAGGAGAACGGCGATATCCGGTTCACCGGGCTGGGCGACCCGTAGGGGTATGTCCTGCCTTGTATTAAGGGTTACCTCCAAATCGTACCTCACATGGGTTCAGGGGCAATTGGTGTGACTGCTCGAGGGTGCTCATCTGGCGCCTGCGCTGCGGCGCTGCGCAGCGCGGGAGCGGCCCACCCGGCCCTTTGCTGGTTCTACCCGCCAAACCATCACGCCACCCCGCGCGTCGAGGGCGGCAAGCCCGCCCCCGTCAGGCCGCCAGTACAATTTGGACACTGCGGCCCCCACATCCTCAGCCCCTATCGAGCTGCCTTTTCCGCTTCTCTGAAGCGACCACACCACCACGGCGCCATCACGCCCCCCCGATGCCAGGCGCATCGCGCCGGGAGCGAAGGCAAGGGTCGTAACAGATTCGGTATGAAACTCCAGGACGCCGGGCCGCGTACCTTCGGGCCCCTTTTTCCGGAAGCTCCAGACCGTCACCGCATACCCGCCGCTGGTGGCCAAAAGGGTGCCGGTGTCATCGAAAGCCAAGGCCGAGGGCTTGCCAGGATATCCGAACATCTCGGAATCCTGCCCCGTGGAGCGACGCCAGAAATGCACCGAGTTGTCCTGGCTGCCGCAGACCACGATGCCCCCGTCCGGGCTCAGCACCATCGACACCAGGGATCCCTGCCACTCCAGCTTCTGGCGGAGATTTCCGCTGGCTGCGTTGAAGAACGACACTCGACCGTAACAGGCCGTTGCCAGCTCCCCTGCCCTTGGCCAGGCGATGGCGCTGACGGTGCTGGGATGATCGTCGGAGCGCCAAACCTCCTCGCCGTCAGCGTCATACATGTAAACCTGCCGGGAGCAGGAGGCCGCCAACCGTTGGCCGTCCTGAGACCACGCCAGGTTTTCCACCCAACCGCTTCCGACTTCGATAGCCCGGCTCACCTGACCTTCGGCGGCGCTCCAGATTAAGATCCGGCCGTCCTGGCCAGCCGTGGCAAACGTGCTTCCGCTGGGGTGGATTGCCACTGCGAGCACTCCACCCTCATGAACCCCGGGCCGCTCCCACGCGGTCGCGCCGGACTCGCCGTCGAATGCGTAGATGCCACCCTCGGCATCGCCAACCACCAGCGCCTCGCCACGCAGGATCCAACCCCCGGCGATAGCGTAGTCGCCTACCGCCGCAAACCAGCCCTGGGTAAGAACGCTCCTCGGGCTGTCGGCATTTAAATCAGACATGCTTCGAACCCCTCCCGCATACCCTGTCCATCGAGGTTGCGTCCGATGAAGACGAGCTGATTGCGGCGGGGCGCGTCCCCCCATTCGCGATCCGGCTGGCCGTCAAAGAGCATGTGAACCCCCTGGAAGACGAAGCGACGCGACTCCCCCGCGACACTGATGAAGCCCTTCATTCGGAAGATGTCCACCCCGCGTTCCCGGAGCAGTTGGCCCAGCCAGGCGTTGAGCTTTTCGGGGTCGGCGTCGCCGTCCATCTCGATGGAGATTGATCCCACCTCGTCGTCGTGCTCGTGCTGGGCGACCCAGGTTCGCTCGGCTTCGGCGGGAACCGCCGCTCCCTTGATGCGTTTCGTGTCTGTCTCTTCCTCTACGCAGGCAGGCTCGGAGCAAAAGTTGCCCCCCAGTTTGAAAGTCTCTCCATCCGCGTTCCTCAACTGGAGATCGAACTCCTCCGGGAGGTGCTGGGTGAAGAGGCCAACCCGGCCCGGCGCAGCGACATCAAAGAAGAACGACTTGCGCCCCGGGGAATCCAGCCGGAGGTTGACATGTTTTCCGGCCGGAATGTCTCCCCCTGGATGAATGATCTCCGCAGGTTCGGCGTACTGCCGCACACACCACTCCGCGCCATCCCGGAGGGCAGCGTCATCCGTGCCCTGGCCAGACACAGCGACCAGCGACATCGACGGATCAGGTCCATCGGCGAGGTTGAGCTCGTAGCGGCCGGTATCGAGCGAATAGACGCCAGTCCATTCGAAGGGATACTCCGGCTCCAGGAAGGTGGGACGGCGCTCGAGCACCTGTTCCAGGTCGAAGGCAGCGAGGTCGAGTACAGTGTCTATCGGTACGTTCGCCATCTCGCTACGCAGGACTCTGGCCATTCGGTTCATGCCCCGGAGCCGAGACTCCAGAGTGTCGAGGGTCTCGTCGTTGACGAGGTCCGTCTTGTTGAGCAAGAGCACGTCTGCGAACGCGATTTGCTCGGTGCTTTCGTCGCTTCGGCCGAGCTGCTGATCAATGTGGGCTGCATCTACGAGCGTGACGATCCCGTCAAGCGCGTATTCCGCGCGAAGCTCGTCGTCCATGAAGAACGTCTGAGCGACCGGACCGGGATCGGCGAGCCCCGTGGTTTCCACCAACACATAGTCGAACTTGTCACGGCGCTTATTGAGATTGTTGAGCACCCGGATCAGGTCTCCGCGCACCGTGCAGCAGATGCAGCCGTTCGACATCTCGAAGACCTCTTCGTCAGCGTTGATGACGAGGGCCTGGTCAATGCCGACCTCCCCATACTCGTTCTCGATCACGGCAATGCGCTTGCCGTGCTCTTCAGTCAAGATCCGGTTGAGCAGGGTCGTCTTGCCAGAGCCGAGGAAGCCGGTGAGGATGGTAACGGGTACCTTGCGCTGCGTGTTCATACAGAATCCTCCTTCCCATATATTGATACACCGTATCATTTGGGCAACAGAGGATTGTACACTGCGGGAACTGTAGCTGTCAATCAGGAGAAAATTGACGGGCACGACGATTGCACAGTAGCTGTAGTGGATGCCTGTCATTCTGAGCGCAGCGAAGAATCCCTGGCTGCGGGAAAAGGACTCTTCGCTTCGCTCAGAGTGACAGAGTGGACTCTGCAATCGTCCTGCGTGCGGGCGCAGGGCCTCTCGACTATTTCCTCTCCCTTGCGGTATCGGCCGGATTGCCAGGGTTGTCGAACGGCCCGGCGAGGAGAACTCGCGCCGGAGCAGGGAGCCGCTCCAGCCAGCGGCGGGCCAGCGGGTGTACAGGCCGTCCCGTCCAGCCAGGGTCACAGCGATTGCCTGCCGTCGAGACCGGGTGAGCGAACTGCGTGAATCAGGGGGTGAACTCAAGGTCACCTCCCGATTCGCCGTAGCTGCCGGCCCTTGGGCTATGGGTGAGATTTGTCAATTGGGAAAGGAGAAAACGGGCAACAAAAAAGCCCGGCTTCACGCCAGGCTCAACAGTCGTTAGACTCATACCCTCTCCGCGAAGCGTACTCAAGTCAAAGCTGCCGGGCAGGTTTCCTGGCTCCCGGGGTCGTCGTCCTCTCGCCTTCCCAGCCCTAGGCCAGTGACTCTCGAACGTTCGAGGATGGAGGCGACTACCGGTTACAGTGGCGGGACCGCGCCGGACTCACACCGGCTTCCCTTTCAGCCCCATTCGGGGCCACCACGCAGCTTCAGGTTTTCAGATTTTTAAAGGTACATCCGTGATCCAATACGGAAGAGAGTATAACGGCCCTCTTTTCGTTTGGCAATAGTGTCTTTGCGGCGTCCTGAATTCCGTGTTTGACATCAATTGACGGCTGGTCTATATTAGCGCTTGTCTCAACAACGGCTTGGCTGAGACTTTAACAATAGAAAATGTTCCCAGGGAATCTTGGAGATTTAATAGGGAAGGCGGTGTAAGTCCGCCGCGGTTGCGCCACTGTGAGTGGGGAGTTGACCGGTGATATTGCCACTGCCTGCGTATGCGGGTGGGAAGGCGCCGGTGCAGCGACGAGCCACGAGCCAGGAGACCTGCCTTGGGAGCCAGGACCTTAACTGCGCCAACGGAAAGGGTTCCGGTCTGGTTTGTACTACTTCTGCATATAGCATCAGCACTCTCCGCCAATCAAATTCCAGACCTTTTCAACCCCTCAGGCTGGTTGAGCCGAGGGGTTTCTTTTTGTCATTCAATTCCGGTTGCCCCAATTCTTGGAGAGGCCGTTTCTACCGAATGTCGCTGGTCAAAAAATACGCTCTGACACCTGACGAGATAGACCGCCGGAGCCTGGAAATGGTCGAAGCCAGTCTGCCCGAAGGGTTGCAACTGCCGCCCCAGGAGCGCTACATCCTTTGCCGGATAGTGCGCGCGGAAGGCGATGCCGGTATCGCGCCGCTGGTCAAGTTCAGTCCCGACGGGGTCGAAGCCGGACTGATCGCCCTGAGCTCTCAGGCTCCGGTCGTGACCGATGTCCGCATGGTGGAAATGGGCATCTCCAAGGCCCTGCTAAGAAACGCCAATCTGGCGACATCCTGCATGATTGACGCGCCAGAGGTGGCTGATCGCGCCCGCCGCGAAGGCACCACCCGGTCGGTGGCGGCCATTCGGGAACTGGCTCCACAAATCAGCGGAGCAGTTTGCGCCATCGGCAACGCTCCCACTGCGCTGTTGGCGCTGTTGGACCTCATTGATGCTGGGGAAGTGAGTCCTGCCCTGGTCATAGGGATGCCCGTGGGGTTTGTTGCCTGCGCCGAATCGAAGGACGAACTGGTCAAGCGAAACGTGCCTTACATCACCGTGATGGGCCGCCGTGGCGGGAGTTCGGCTGCCGCAGCCACGGTGAACGCCCTCCTGGACCTTCTTAAAGTCGAGTAGAGCGAAAGTGGAAGCGTCAAAGACCGGCGACAATGCAGATAGTTTAAGCAGGGGGCGCTGCGGCGTGGTAATGTTGTGCCATGGCAGCCGGCGCGGCGCCAGCAGAGACGAATGTTCCTGCTCCTGGGCTGCCCGGTCTGGCGAGTGGCCTGAATGGTGCCGAAACTGCCCCAACACGCCGAAGGGCCTTGCCGAAGCGTCGGAGCGGCTGCAATCGGTTTTGGGAAAGCACAAGGCCGAAGTGCTGCTGTCCTGCCTGGAGTTCATCGAACCTCACCCGGACCAGGCGGTGGAAATCCTGGCGGGAAAGGGACTGAACGAAGTGGTCATCATGCCCTACCTGCTGGGGCACGGGAAACACGCCACGGACGAACTGGAGGAAGTGCTGGACGATGTGAAAAGGAGCACTCCCCAGGTGAAGCCTCGTCTGGCAGGAGGGTTCGGCGCCGACAGCCGCCTGGCAGACCTCGTAGTTGACCGGGTGAGGGACCTGGACGGGACGCCGGGACTTGCCCCATCCCGCGAGCAGACCATCGGGGTGCTCATCGTCAAGGCAGGAACCAAAACCCAGTATGACGACTGCGCCTGGCTCAGGGAAATGGGCCGGATGGTGGAGCGTCAACTCGGCCCCGGCTACGCCGTGGACGTTGCCCAGTCCCACTACGGCGACCCGACTATGGAGTCCGCTTCGGCGTGCCTGGTTGAAGAACGGGGAGTATCCGCCCTTGTCTGTGTCCCTTATCTCTTTTTCCCCGGGATGATTCTCAGGCGCAACGTGCTGGGTGGAATGACAGCCGCACAGGAGAAATATCCCCACATTCTCATGCACGTTGCCCCACCGCTGGGAGTGGACGACCGCCTGGTGGCGGTGGCCGCCGACCGGATACGGGAAGTTTGGGACTGGTAAATCAGGACACCCGCGACGGTCAAGGCCGCATAAGGCCAGCGGTTCCAGGGTAGTGATATGACAGAGCAAGAAATGCGAAAAGGGAGCCAGGAAAGCGACTACAGTCGCCCGACGGTGCGGAACCGGCGCGGGATGCGCACGGGCTACACCACCGGGTCATGCGCCGCAGCCGCGGCCAAGGCCGCCACGTTAACGCTGCTCGGCGGACCGGGAGATGCCGCCTTCCCCGTTTCGGAGGTGACCATCCGTCTCCCCGTCGGAGAGGACGCGACATTTCGAGTCCACCGCTGCGAATGGCTGGACGACAGGCAAGTCCTGTGTTCGGTAATCAAGGACGGCGGCGACGACCCGGACGCCACTCACGGGGCGGAAATCTGCGTCGCCGTCTCCCGCGACACGGAAGGGAATGGCCTCAGAATTACCGGCGGGCCCGGAGTGGGTACCGTGACCCGCCCGGGAACCGGCATCGAGGTGGGGGAGCCTGCCGTCACCCGCGTGCCTCGCCGGATGATGGCCGAGTCTGTCAGCGATGCCGCCCGCAGTGCCGGGCTGGACGCCGACACCGGATTCGTGGCCCGGGTGTCGGTTACGGACGGGGAGAAAATCGCCGAGAAGACTACCAACGCCCGGCTGGGAGTGTTGGGAGGTATCTCCATCCTGGGCAGTACCGGAGTGGTGCAGCCCTTCTCCACCGCCGCATGGCGGGCCAGCGTGCATCTGGCGGTGGACGTGGCGGCGGCCAACGGGCTGCCTCATGTGGTGCTGTCCACCGGCACGCGGTCGGAGGAGTATTCCCGGCGGATGCTCGGCCTCCCGGACATGGCCTTCATCGAGGCGGGAATTTTCAGCGGCCCTTCCTTGAAACGGTGCGCCATGCGGAAGATAGGCCGCGCCACCCATGTGGGCATGGTGGGCAAATTCTCGAAGATGGCCGTCGGGCACTTCGTTACCCACGTCGCCGGGAACCAGGTGGACACGGAGTTTCTGTCGCGACTGGCAGCCGAACACGGTGCTACACCCGAAGTACAGGAGGAAATCCGGGGCGCGAGCAGTGCCCGCCACTTCCAGGAGATTGCCCAGGCCAACGGCCTGATGCAGGTCATACCGGCGATTTGCCGGATGGTCTGCGAGGAAAGCCGCAAGCTGCTGGGAGACGAAGCTGAATCGGTCATTGTGGATTCCATGTGCTTCGACTTCGACGGCGAGCTGCTGGGATGGGCGTCAACCTCCCCGGACGGGATTCCGATGACGGAAGGCGTGTTGCCGGAGGCCCATGGCTGAGCGGGAAGCACAGGTAGAGTTGCCCTCGCTGGGGCTGCCTGACGACGCCTTCGAGCAGCGCCGTCCCCTGCGGGGCCAGATTACGAAGCGGGAGGTGCGGGCCGTCAGCCTGTACCTGCTCGGGCTCCGCGGCGACAGCGTGGTCTGGGACATTGGCGCGGGCACCGGTTCGGTCGCCATCGAAGCCGGACGCATCGCCCGCCGGGGCAGCGTGTACGCCGTCGAGCGCGACCCAGACAGCACAGGGTTGCTGTGCCGCAACGTAGAGAGGCTGGCCGGCTGCAACGTGAAAGTGGTCCCCGGCGAGGCGCCGCAGGCGCTGGAAAGCCTGCCCGACCCGGACTCGATCTTCGTCGGAGGCAGCGGAGGACAGCTTGCCGGGATTCTGGACGCCGCAACCGCGCGGTTGAAGCACGACGGTCGCCTGGTGGTCAACCTGGCGGCCCTTGAGCGCACCAGTGAGGTCTATCACTGGCTCAAGGATAAGGGTATGGTCGTAGAGCTATCGAACATCAACGCTTCCCGGGGAAAGGAGATGCCAGACGGCACGGTGCGGCTGGAAGCTCTGAATCCTGTGTTCATCGTCGCCGCCCAGTGGAAGGAGCAGGCGCCTTGACCGAAGGGGGATCGAAAACAGGTTACGGACGACTGTACGGCATCGGAGTAGGCCCCGGCGACCCGGAGCTATTGACGCTGAAGGCACACAGAATCCTTCAGCAAGTTCCCTTGGTGTGCGTCCCCCAGGCGATAACCAGCAGGGACAGTTTTGCCTTGGGAATAGTGCAAAAGTTCCTCAACCTGGATGCCCAGGAGGTGATGCGGATTCGCTTTCCCACCAACAACGAGAAGGGCGCCGGTGAAGTGTGGCGTAGAGCCGCCTGTGAGATAGCGGAGAGGCTGGAGGGAGGACAGGACGCTGCGTTTATCACGGAAGGCGACCCAATGCTGTACAGCACGTTCTCCTATGTGCTGAAAAGTATACGAGCCGATTATCCCGGCGTGCCGGTGGAGATAGTGCCGGGCGTGTCTTCAGTGATGGCGGCAGCCGCTTCCGCTAAGGCCCCGCTGGTAACGCACGGGCAGAGCCTGGCGGTGCTGCCTGCCGCCTACGGCACCAATGGGCTGCGGGAAGCCATAGCCAATCACGACACTGTTGTGCTGATGAAGGTGAATCGCGCCATGGTCCAGGCCCTGGCGGAACTTGAGGAGCTGGGACTCGCCGGCAAAAGCGTCTACGTCAAGCGCGCCTCTATGGACAGTGAGCAGATTGTGCATGACCTGGAACGTCTCGCCGAGGAAGACCTGGACTACTTTTCCCTCCTGATAGTAAGGAAGTGCCTGCAATGAGTGAACTACTCGGCAAGGTCTTTTTCGTGGGCAGCGGGCCGGGCGACCCGGAGCTTATCACGGTCAAGGCAAAGCGAATCATCTCCGAGGCGGACGTGGTGGTATACGCCGACTCGCTGGTGCCGGAGACCATAGCGGACTTCGCAGCCCCCAATGCAGAAGTCCACGGCAGCAAGAACATGGCCCTGCCGGAAATAATGGAAGTCATGCTCCGGGCGGTTGCCGAGGGCAAGACGGTTGCGCGGGTCCAGAGCGGCGACCCTTCCGTCTACGGCGCAATTCTGGAGCAGATGCGGATTCTGGAGCGGGAAGGAGTCGAGTACGAGATCATCCCGGGAGTGAGCGCCGCTTTCGCCGCCGCCGCCCTGCTGAAAACCGAACTGACCGTGCCGGAGGTGTCGCAGACCATCATCATGACCCGAGCCGAGGGCAGAGTAGCCATGCCGCCCAAAGAACAGTTGCAGGACCTTGCCGCCCACGGCTGTTCACTGGTTATCTTCCTCAGCATAACCCGCATGACCAGGATTGTCCGCGAATTGCGGAGCGCCGGCTATCCGTCGGAAACGCCCATCGCGGTGATATACCGCGTGGGCTGGCCGGAGGAAATGGTGATACGGGGAACACTGGACGACATCGCGGCCAAGGTCCGGGATGCCAAGATCAACCGGCAGGCGCTGGTGATGGTCGGAGAAGCAGTAAACCCGGAACTCCGCTCCCCGGACTACGTCGCCGCGAAGCAGCCCGCTTCATCGCACCTTTACTCCGAGAGCTACACGCACCTGTTCCGCAACGCGAGTTCCCGTGATGCGGGCGGGGAATCAGCCGCGCCGGTTCCGGCGTCCGGCGACCCCGCTGGGAGCTGACTTCTGTTATGCCCCGCACCGCAGTCATCGCCCTTTCCAGACATGGAGCGACTCTTGCCCGGCGTCTGTCAGCCGGGTTGGGAGCCGATGCCAAACTGTTCCTGGACAGGCGTTTCGGGCCGCAGTCAGGCGAAGAATTGGATTCGGCCCCGGAGATTTTTGACCTTCCTCTGCGTCCTTTGCTCCGAAGGGTCTGGAGTGAGTTTGAGGCCCTCGTTCTGTTCCTGCCGGTGGGAGCGGCGGTCAGGCTGGCCGCGCCGCTGCTGAA
>VXOI01000137.1 GCA_009840175.1 Chloroflexota bacterium
GTGGTGGATCCGGGGGCAGAAGCAGTAGCGCTGGGAGTGGTTGGGGCTGGGGAAACTGTTGTCGGGGGGGCTTCCGTCGGGGAGTCGCCGCCGCAGGCCGCTGCAATAAGCAGAACCACGGGTATGACTAGAATGCCAAACAGTCTGAGAGCTTGCTGTGTCATGTTGTGGTTGAATTCTCCTTTTTGTGAGAGGTGTCCGCCTCAAATAACTGGATTGCTAAGACTCAGTATCAATGATGGGCAATAAAGAAGACTGTGTATCATTATCAGGGTTTATTTAAGATTATGTATCAATTGTCGTAGATAAATGATAAACAGTATCAATTGGCGCCGAAAAAAGAAACTAGGCCGCGGCTTTTCCGCTTTCCGCGCATTCCCGGCAGCGGCCATATACTTCCAGCCAATGGCCGCTGAGTTCAAACCCGTGGCGCTCTGAGGTGCTGACCAGAACATCCTCGATGTCGCAGCCCGTCAAATCCTGGGAAGAGCCGCAGTGGACGCACAGCAGGTGATGGTGGTGGCCGCGGTGGCTCAACTGGTAGTGGAGGTCGCCATCCTCCAGCAGCACCCGGCACAGCACTTCGGCCTCGACCAGTATCTTCAGCGTGCGGTAGACGGTGGCCCGGCCCAGACTGGGCGGCAACTGCTTGCGCAAACCCTCGGCGGTAAAGTGCCGATCCTGCTGTCCAATGGCCGCGGCCAAGGTCCGCCGGGGCGCAGTAGAGCGGTATCCTCGCTCTTCCAGCGCTTCCAGGATGCGGTCGGTTGCGGAAACACTTCGCTTCTTCAATGCCATCATGAACCAGCCGAGTCCATTAAATGAGACAATGTATCTATCATCGAAATTCTACAACGCGATAACAGCGAAGTCAACAGCCTGTAACAGGAGAGACGATTGCAAAACTCTCCCTCCCTCGAGGGAGAGGGTTTGGGCGAGTGTGAAATCGCTGGAAAGCAAAGCTGTCCACTGCTGCTTACTTCCTCTGGACTCCTGCGAAGGCTGTAATGACGGGAGTTTTGCAATCACCTAAACAGGAAGCTCGGTCGGAGTTTGCGGGTTGACGCCCGAAGTCTATTCCAGATACCAGTCCTCCCCTGCCGGGGGCCAGGGGTTATCGGGGGAAAACACTTGGGATAACTGGGTAAAGGCACCCAAAAAGCCAGCCGGGTGGAGCCAAATGCTGTTGAATCCCAGGTTGGTGTAGTTTTCGGTCTGCCTCGACGAGGTGAACCGTGCGCCCTGCTCTACGAGGTGAGCGTCCATACCCAGGGAGTCGGAGATCTCATATATGGTCAGATAGAGGCCCTCCCCATATCGGTCGAGGAATCGCTGTGAAGGCGCGTCCGGGCCTGTGGGTTGGGCCAGTTCAATGAAGGTATCCCGGCCCAGCAGAGGGATGACAGCGATTTCCAGGTCCGTGAAGCTCACCTGAAATCGCTTGGTGGCCTCTAGCCCGAACATCTCGCCCCATCTCGCCAAGGCGGCGTCCAGGTCCCTCACCAGCACCGCAATCTGACGCAGCCTCATAATGCCCGGCTCGGGCGAAGCCAGCCACCCCGCTCCCGCCATCGGCCAAGGGTTGCTACCTGGCTCCACCTCGACGATACGCAGCCGCGCTCCGTTGGCTGATGCCTGGTCTATCAGGATGCTGCGCCATCCCTGGTGCCTGGCGACGGCGCTCACTCGAATGCCTGTACCGGAGAGATGAGCAGCAAGGGAGTCCAGTTCCATGGTCTCAAACACCAGTTCGTATGGCCCTTGCCCGCGATTTTCCCGGAAAGTCGAGGACTCTGCGTCACCGAGGTCCGGATGCCAAAGATCGATAAAGGTGCCGTCCCCGGCGTACAAAACGGAGTGGTTTCCCTCCCCGGTTTCGTAACTGCGAACGCTGCGCATCCCCAGATAGCTTTCGTATAGGCCAGTAGCATACGAAAGGTCTCTGACCACGAAATTAACCTGTCGCAGGCGATGAAGCATGAGTTCACCCCAAGAGAGCCATAGCGAGGCCGCGGAGCCTTTCATTCGACCTTTTCTTTGTCGATGGGGTTCTACAAATTGCGGGACGGAAGGGACACGATGGCTTTCCCGCCGACGTGCCGTTCGCCTTTGGAGCCGAGCATCAGGATGTCGCACTCGGCTATATTCAGCCCGTCCTCTTGGCGAAGGTCGGTGATGGTCGCTTCGAGGTTCAGCGGTCGGTTGTGGGGGACCGGCTGGCGGAACACCACGTCGAGGTCGCGGATGGCGTCAGGCCCGGCCCAGTCCGTGAGCAACTTGGCCATCATCGCCATCGCCATGATGCCCGGGACGATCGGCCCCTCCATACCTGACTGGCGGGCTGTTTCTGCGTCAGTGAACCGGTTGGGGGTCGGTGGGGACCATATATCGCAGAAGCTGGCAACATTCTCGTCCGTGGCTATGGCTTCGACCGGACCAACCTGGTCGCCCAATTCTACTTCTTCAAAGAAAGGCATAATCCTGAAAGTCCCCTTTGCTGTAAGTCCAGGGTTGCACGGCGTCAAGGCATTTCCAGCCATCACTCCCGGCGGGCGAAAGATTCTTGGACCTCTGCGACTAC